>NZ_JAEKDA010000029.1:0-59611 GCF_016405635.1 Pseudomonas sp. MF6755 | reverse complement strand
TGGGGTCCGGGTGGCGAAAACGTAAGAAATACTCGTCGAATTGATTGTTTTTTGATCATTTGGCGAGTTTAAAAGTTGCGCTAGGTGGTATGCCGGGGAAATACATGGCTACTTCAGACCATCCTTAATGGTATCGGTTCCTCAGGCTACCAGCCGCCTACCCTACCTGCTGGCAGTGGCGGTGGCGAAAACGAAGACCTGAAGCAAGAAAGGAAAGCAGCTGCTCGCGAATCCCTCAAGGAAAGTATTGAGGCATTCAAGATCACTGAAAAGAAAAAGAACATCGACGCAATACGCTAAATAGCTTGACCGCCCTTTGTCACTAGAAGGGCGGTTTTCCTTTGAGGTCTATATGCAGATAGAAACCCAGATTTTACGCGAACATGAAAACAGCCTGACAGCACGTAGGCCCTCTACCCCGCCCACGTACCAGAACGAAGATGTCAATTTTTTCAGCTCGCAACTGGAGCCTTCGATGCAACGGGTGACCGCTGCGCCATCCTCGAACGCCCTGACCGACGCTTTGCGGCTTCTGGATAAATCGAAAAGTGGCATGACCAAAGGTCTCAAGGATTTCAATAGTGAGTTCAAAGAAAAAAACAGACTCAACTATGCCTCCAATCTTTCAGACTCCGTGCTGCTTACACAAACCTTGGTGAAGTGCGTCGGCAAGAGTGCGCAACTCGTTGAAAAAATCAGCAACCTGCAGTAGGAAAACATGATTCGCTTTCTATCTATCGGATTAGTTTTCTCGCTGACGCTGATACTGGGCGGCTGCGGCGAAAGTGTCGAACTGCATCGCCAACTCTCCGAACAGGATGCCAATGAGGTCATCGCGGAACTGGCTGACAAGCACATACGCGCACAAAAAGTGCCTGCCAAGGACGGTGTCGTAGTCCGTGTCAATGTAGCCGATATCAGCCGTGCCGTTCGCACGCTGGAGGCCGTAGGGCTGCCCAAGGTCACCCGTGCCACGATGGGGGATACCTTTCGCAAGGAAGGTGTCATTTCCACCCCGCTGGAGGAGCGTGCGCGGTATATCTACGCACTGTCCCAAGAGTTGGAGGCGACCCTGTCAAACATCGATGGCGTCATCGTCGCTCGAGTGCATGTGGTGCTGCCCGAACGGGTGGCCCCCGGTGAGCCCGTCCAACCCGCGTCCGCATCAGTGTTCATCAAGCATGACCCGCGACTGGAGCCCGACAGTATTCGCGCCCGCGTACGCAGGATGGTATCCAGCAGTATTCCCGGCATGACCACTGCGCTGGATAACGCCCAAAAGCTCACGGTGGTTTTTGTGCCGGCTGCGGCCTATCAAGAGCAACAACGCCTGAGCTATTTCGGCCCCTTCCTGATCCCTGAGGAGAACGTCGGTTTTTGGCGAACCAGCGTTGGCTTGTTGATTGCCAGCGTGATACTGACGCTGGTCACTGTGCTGTTCTGGCGCATACGGGGCCAACGATCAAGGCAAGAAGCTGACGCACCGACCCCTTTGCAGAATGAGTGATCATCTGGCGTGGGCACAATGGTGGGCCAGCCCCTGGCAGTCATCGCACCCGGACGCATCCAGCGCCCAGGCCTTTCATGCAATGCACGCCGTGTGTCGCAGCCAGCCGGGGCTGGCGTGTGCGGCATTGGGCATCGAGCCGTGCCTGCCTCCTGCCCCCCTTGACACGGTGCTTGGGCTGGCATTGGCTTCACGGGAGCAAATTGATCTGGCAATGGCACTACTGGACCTCACGTGCCACCCCTACCTCGAAAGCCCCTTGTGCGATGAACACCGCAAGTGGTGCGAGCGTCTCGCCAAGGCGTTGCACCCTAACGCCCTGCTGCAGCCGGACGATGATCCGCTGCAATTGTTGCGGGCCTGGGTCGAGCCGGCTGTCTGGCAGCGTCTTCGATTGCGCTTGGCCCCTGATCGGGTGCTGGCGGTGGAAAAAACGCACCCGTTACTCGACGACGCGCATGGGCGGCTCAATACGCTTTGGCAGGCCATTGTCTGGCGTATTGCCGCAACGAGCAGCGAACTCACTCATCGTTAACCACAACCAGCCAGAGCATTGTCCATGTTGACTCTACGCAAAATCGAGTTGCACAACGGCGCCCCCGGTCAGCCAAAGGTTCTGATTACTCGGGAAATGCTCGCCGATTACTCCCGCTCGGGGCAGCTACTGGGTAGCGCGCAAGCCCAAGCCGAAGAACTCTTGCGCCAGGCGGCCGAACATCGAGAAGAACTGCTTGAGCAGGCCAATCTCGACTTCTGGTCACGTGCCCACGCCCAACTCAGCCTATGGGAGCGCCAGCGCCAGGAGGTGTGTGACAGCCTCGAACACTACGCAACATCCATCGCCAATCAAGCGTTCCACTGCCTGTTGGAAGAAGTGCCTGCCCCACAGCGCCTCTCGGCATTGATCAAACAGTTGGTAGCGACGCAAATCCCACCGATCAAGGCGACCCTGGTTTGCCACCCACACGAGCACGAACAGGTAGCCCAAGCCCTGGCCAAGCTGGGTTCTACGCCTTGGAGACTTCGCCCGGATGACCAGGTCAAACCTCAAACATTGCTGCTGGAAACAGACGAGGGCGACTTCCGTATCGACTGGGCGTCGATGCGAGAAATATTGCTTGCACGGGCGTAGGA
Organism: Pseudomonas sp. MF6755; assembly: GCF_016405635.1. Lineage (NCBI taxonomy): Bacteria > Pseudomonadati > Pseudomonadota > Gammaproteobacteria > Pseudomonadales > Pseudomonadaceae > Pseudomonas > Pseudomonas sp. MF6755. Next base: position 56,970 of record NZ_JAEKDA010000029.1, on the reverse strand, counting down.
CGCCTCACCGACATAACGGTACAGGCAGGCAATATCCTAAAAGATGGCCTCCGATGGAACTGGTTACAAACAACCCGCCACACAGTTCAGACACATCTGGAGTAAAAGTAATGGACTTCTACGGAAACCTGAAAAACCACCTGTTGAAGCAAGTTCAAACCGATATCAACCGCTTGAATACCGCCTATAAAGACTCGGAAGTTCTAGATACCGATATAGAACATTTCAGCGACCTGATGAAACAACAGAAGCTCTCGATCATCGCCTTCAACGAACAAGTTCGCTCCAGGCATACGTTGCTTAAAACAGCGCTGGATGGTGTGCAGTAAGTTGCACGCACTCATTGCCGGCTGGTTAAACGGCCACGAAGATCAGCTGATTCTGTTCGAAAATGACGATGAAATCATCTTTCAACGCGTATCGAGCAAACTGCTGGTAAAGGTTCAATTGACGAAAGCGGGGGAGGACAAAACCTTGCTACGAACCTGGATGCGCCTGGGAGGCCCCAGCCTGAGCTATTTTCACGGCGCTGTTGCACTGGCACCGACCACCGGCGCGCTCTGGCTTGTTCAATGTGTCGAGCAGCACCCCGGCGAACAGCCAGCCAAGTGCCTCGAGTCCCTTCTCAACCAACGCGACACCTGGCGCGCCATCGTCGCGCGCCAGGATCGGCCTGCACGCGCATTCATCCCCACGTCGCTGCGTTTGATACCGCACTAATCAGAGACTTTCCCATGCCTGATAAAATCGACAAGCACCAACGCTTGCGCCCTCACCTACCTGCTGCCACGCGCCGCGCCGCCTGGTGCTGGCTCGTCATGCTACCTGGGTGGCTGCTGCCACTGGACAGCACGTTGGCCGCGATTCCTCCTGAATGGAAAAATACGGCGTACGCCTATGAAGCCCAGCACAAACCTGTGCGCGAAGTGCTGGAGGATTTTGCCCAGACTTTTGGCACACAACTTCAGGTCGAGGGCCTGCTTGAAGGTAACGTCAATGGCAAGATCCGCGCAAATACACCCCAGTCATTGCTCGATCGCCTGGGAGTCGAACACCGTTTCCAATGGTACATGTACAACAACACCCTCTATATCAGCACTCTGGACCAGCAAGAGTCCGCACGCCTGGAAGTCTCTTCCGAGACCATTTCCGACCTTAAGCAAGCGCTGACCGATATTGGCCTGCTCGACAGCCGTTTTGGCTGGGGCGAGTTGCCAGAAGACGGTGTTGTCCTGGTCTCCGGCCCCAAGGTCTATATCGAGCAAATCAAGCGATTCAGCAGCCAGCGCCGCTCCGCGGATGAAAAACAGAGTGTTCTGAGCTACCCGCTGAAGTTCGCCAGCGCCGCGGACCGCCAGATGGAATACCGCAACGAAACAATCATCATCCCCGGTGTTGCCACTATGCTGCGGGGGCTGCTGGAGCCGCGCTCAACCTCGACGCCTTCGGCACAAGCTCAACGCCCCACCTCCCAGCCCGCATTCGTCACTCCCGTGGTTCCACGCCTGAGCAATCCGTTACTGGGGCAAATGCTCGGCCCGTCCACGCCGACCGGGCCGAACAGCTCAACCAATGCGGGCATGTCAATTACGCCGCGGGCCCCTATCAGCCCGGCCCGGATCCGCGTTGAAGCCGACTTGCGCAATAACGCCATCCTGATTTATGACGTGCCGGAACGGCAGGCCATGTACCGCGAACTGATCGCCCAACTCGACGTGGCGCGCAAACTGGTGGAAATCGATGCAATCATCCTCGACATCGAGCGCACGCAATTGCGCGAGTTCGGTGTGAAGTGGGGCTTTCAGAACAGTCGCTTCGGTGGCGGAGCCGATGTGGTTCCCGGCAACTCTCAGTTGACCATTGGAAACCGCGACCGTTTCAACGCCGACATACGCGCTTTGGAGGCCAAGGGCTTGGCAACCATGGTGTCCAATCCGTCAGTGCTGACGCTGGAGAACCAGCCGGCAGTAATCGATTTCAACCGCACCCAATACCTGTCTCGCGGCAGAGAGAACGCAACGATTTTACCGATTACCGTAGGCACCAGCTTCCAGGTCGTGCCCCGGGTCATCACCAGCAAGGGGGGCCACCAGATTCAGCTGTTAGTGGACATCGAGGACGGTAACTTCGAAGAGTCCAACCCCACTCCCAACAGCTACGATGTACGCCGAGGCAAAGTCAGCACCCAAGCCATCATGGCGGAAAAACGCTCGCTGGTAGTCGGCGGTTTCCACGTCACCGAAAGCGCTGACAGGCACAGCAAGGTACCTCTGCTGGGGGATATTCCGCTATTGGGCAAGTTGCTGTTTTCCTCGACGGAGCGACAGAACAATCGGCGTGAGCGTTTGTTCATCCTCACGCCGCGTGTCATTGGAGACCAGGCCGACCCGTCACGTTATTTACCACAAGCGGACCAGGTTGAATTGCAGGCCGCTCTCAAACCCCTGGCCAGGCGCTATGACCCTCACCAGCCGGTGGTCAAACGCAGCGACGTTATCAGCACCCTGGCGCACCTGGTCAGCGGAGAAGTGCCCAAGCCCTTCAAGGTAGCGCCGATGCCCCTGGGCCTGACCACCTTGTGCAACACCCGCAACTTACTGGCGCTCAATACTCAACGCAGTCAGTGGTATGCCGGCCCACAGTACAACGTAGCCGTGGTGGTACTGCGCAATCAGTTCAATCGCAATGTGCGTATCGATGAAAAGGAATGCAGTAATTCACAGACCCTGGCCGTCAGCGTCTGGCCGCGCGCCTGGCTCAAGCCGGGTGAGGAAGCAGAAGTGTTCATCGCCATGCGTCCGGTGGTGAAGGATGAACATCTCAGCGTGCCCCGTCCCTCCCTGATCACTCCAACCCAAAAGGCCAAGCCATGAAACACCGCTTGCTGTTCGTCACCCTGATCGGCGCAGCGCTGCTCGTCGCCGGTTGTACACCTACCTGCAAGGGCGACTCCTGCTCACGCCCGCAATCGAGCAAGGATAAGATGGTGATTTGGTGGCCCCCACAGATGCGCGTCGAACCCGGCCCCGCCGGAGAGCGGGCGGACTATCAGACAGTGTCGCTGGAACGATGACCGACCAAGGAACACCGGACGATGAGCGCCAGGTCTTCCTAGACAGTCTGGTGGGCGGCTCTGCCGCTCACCTGACACTGTGCCCCGGAGTGACGGCCAGTGGAATGCAAGCCGGAACACGCCAGGGGCTGGCCCTGCTCATAGCTCGCGAAACATTGCAGGCTTCACAATTACAGCAAGTGCTGGAGCGTCGTTTCGAGCAAGCCGTGGCATTCGATGGCTGCTTTATCTATATCGATCCACAGGACAACCTGGTGATCTGGCATGCGCTGCCCTCACAGCGCAACCTGCTCGAAAGAACCCTCAGCAGAATGTTGTCGCTGGCCAACCTTGAAACCCTGGATGCACGCACCCGGCGCTAGGGGGCGTTCTCAATTAGTTTCCCCACCGCGTTGTCGCCTTAAAGCGGGCCAGGCAAGGCGCAGGCCGCTGGGAATGGTTGTTCCCTTTCCAAGGCCTGCAACGCAGCATGGCCCGCTTTAAGGCACAACCCGAAGGGCCGGGCCTGCTGCTGTGCAGGGCTGCGTTGCTCGAAGCTTATTTGGAATGACCAAACCACGCTTCTCGCGCCTTGCCCTGCACAGCAGCAGACCCGGCGAGGTGGGGAAACTAATTGAGAACGCCCCCTAGTCAACGCAGATCAAGCTCCGGCAACTCCAGGGTCTCACGCTTGGCTTCATCATCAAGCTCGCGCAAGGTGCGGTAGATCAATGCCACGGCTTGCAGGGTTTCACGAGGAATAGTCGCCCCCAACTTCTTCGTATAAAGCGTACGGGCCAACCACACACACTGAATGACCGGCACATCGGCCGACTTGGCCCGGGCGATTAACGCACGGGCGTCATCATCGGTCCCTTTGTCCACCAACAGAGGCAGCGGTGTTTCGCCCGGGCGGTAATACAAGGCCACGGCAAAGTGCGTCGGGTTGACCACCAGCATATCGGACTCCTCCAGCTTGGGCAGCTTGACCTTGGGCTCTTCCTGGGCCAATTGCTGCGCCAACGCGCGGCGTTGCCCCTTCACATGGGGGTCGCCCTCCATGTCCTTGTACTCTTTGACGACCTCGACCTGAGTCATGCGCATGCGCTTGGCAAAGAAGTACTTCTGCATTGTCAGATCGATAAGGGCGAGCACCAGCAATAACCCCAGGCAGGCATGCAGCAAATAGCGGAACAGCGCGATCAAGGCCAGGATGTAGCTTTGCAGGTCGCTGGTGGCCAGGTTGATCAATGCTCCCAAGGAAGGCCAGATCACCACGTACAGGATCAGGCCCAGGAGCGCCGCCTTGACCACACTCATCAACAGGTTCATCAACGACTGTACAGAGAACATTTGCTTGAGTTGATTGAGAGGGTTAAGGCGGTTGAAATCGAGCTTCAGGGAGTCCGGGGCGAACAGAATCCCGAACTGCATCCAGCTGCTGACCAGCTTCGTGATTATCGCCACCGCGGCCATCAACAAGGCGAACGCGAAAAACATCATCACGCCTTCGACCATCACCTCTTCCATTGCCTGCGGGAAAGGCAAGGCCAGGCGTGAAGTCGGCAGCAGCATCAACTGTTGGAAACGCTGCAGGCTGGTCTCGGCGGTGAACAAGGCGATTTCACTGATGGCGGTCAGCACCATTAACTTACCCACATCCTGGCTTTGGGCGACCTGTCCTTTCTTACGTTGATCACGCAGTTTCTTGGCTGATGCGGGGTGCTTTTTTTCCCCTGAATCACTCATAGGATCGGGACCTTGAAAAACAGCCCCAGGGTGTGTTTGAGGTCTGTGAGCAAGCCCATGCGCCCGACGATCAGGTCCTGCAGCAACTCAAAGTACAGCAGCAGGACACCAATACCCGCCAGGCACTTGAGGGGCGGCGCCAACGTACTCACTTGCAGTTGCTGGCTGTAGACCCCTAACAGTGCAATGCCGAACTCCAGCAACAGCAGCACCGCGATAAAGGGAGCGGCGTAGAGCACCATGTGCGTGAACGTTTCGCCGAGCAGATCGACAAATGCACCGAACCCATCGGCGGCGGGCAGCGGAAACCACACCGTCGGTGGCCACAGCAGATAGCTGTCCCAGATCACCTGGGTCAACGCGCCGAGGCCCATGCTGACCATCAACAGAAAAATCGCCAGTTGCTTGAACAGGTGCCCGGATGGCGTCGCATCCGGCCCCAGCGAGGGGTTGAGCTGACCGCCGGCCAAAGCGCCACGCTGGTTATCCAGCAGCGCCCCGACCGACTCGAACAGCCAGAACGGCATAGACAACAACACACCCAGCAATAGCCCCAGGGCCACCTCTTTCAGGACCAGCCCACCGAGCATCAGCGCAGAGTGTTCCTGGCCCGCCAGCGTCGCATGAACGGCCGGCATCGGCACCAGCGCCATGACCATCACGATGGTGTGCCGTGGCATGCCGCGTATATGTTGAAAACAGAATGCCGCCACGAGAAAGGCACAGGGGTAGATACGCGCCATGGCCACCAGCAAGCTGGGTAAATACTCAAGATATAGCAGCACAGGCGAGACCTCAGTGCAGGGCCGAACGGCTAATCATGTCGAACGTCACGTTCATCAGCTGGATCAACTCCACACCGATCCAGCGACCGGTCATGATCAAGGTGATACCCACCGCCACCAGCTTGATCCCGAAAGGCAACGTCTGGTCCTGTACCTGCATCAGCGCCTGTACCAGAGATGTCATGACCCCCACTACCACCGCCACAATCAGCGGCGGCGCCGTCAACAGAACCACCAGCAGCATGCCCTGCTTGAACAGTACGATCGGTTCCATAGGCCACTCAGAGATAGGAAAGGAACAGGCTGTCGAGCAATCGCGACCATCCGGAGACCATCACGAACAGGAGCAATTTGAGTGGCAGGGAAATGGTCATCGGCGAGACCATTTGCATACCCAGCGCCAGCAGGAGATTGGAGACGATCAGGTCAATCACGATAAACGGGATATAGATCAGGAAACCAATTTCGAACCCCGCCTGCAACTGCGACAGTACAAAGGCCGGCACCAGCAGGATCAGGTCCTCACGCTGGACTTCCTGTGCCATCTGCGCCGGCCACATGCGCGCAGTGTTCTCCAACAGGTGAGTAAGAATATCCGGGTCACTGTTGCGCAACATGAAGGTGCGCAACGGTTTGATCGCCTCCACCCCCGTCTGTTGAAGTGCGCCCACGCTGGTCAGGTCAAGGGGCGACACCTTGACGATTTCGGCCATCTCATAACCGACAGGCGCCATGATGAACAGGGTCGCCGCCAGGGCAATGCCGTTGATGGCCATACCCGGAGGCACTTGCTGCACCCCGATGGCATTGCGGGTGATCATCAGCACAATCACGATTTTCAGGAACGCTGTGCAGACGACCAACAGCATGGGCATCAACGACAATGCCCCAAGAAACACTGCCAGGACGACGGGATCTATCCCCTGGAAACTATTCATCGAGAAAAGATCACGCGGGTCATCTGCAGCCCCAGCCGCCCGTCCACTTCAACCAGTTGACCCAGGCCAAGGGGGCGGTCACCGTAGTAAAGACCGGCCGTACCTGGGGCGTACCCAGCCACCCCCAACACGGCACCGGGTGCAAGGTTGCGCAATTCACCGAGGGTCAGGTTCAGCGTGCCGCACCGCACATTGAGCGCCATGCTCAATTCATCGAATGGCTCATGCCCGAATACGTCCGTCACCGCCGTCTCATCCTCATACCCTGAGTAGGTCTGTGTTGCAAAATCTTCGTCCACAAGCGTGTCCTCGATAGAAGTAAGGGTCAGGCGTGTCGGCCCGGATTCAGCGTCGATCCAGCCCACCAGGCGCTGTTTGCCAACCTGCACATGACCGGTTCCCGACGCACTGAAAAAGGCCTGTTCAACCACCAGCACGTCACCGGCCCGCAAGCTGCGTAATTGGTTCATGGGCAACCGCAGGCGCCCAAGCGTCACCTCCACCGCCAGTTGGAACTGCGCCGGCACTGACCCTGCCACGGAGCGCCACGGCCCCGCCTTGCACAACGCCAGAAAGCTTTCGGCAGACAACCACAGATAACCCGTGGCACGGGACGCACCGAGCGTCACGCAGAGTCGACAGCCAAAGTTCAATGGCCGGGTGCCTGGCACAAGGCGCAGATGGCCGAACAGTGCCTGCACCTGGGGGCTCATATGATGGTTGAACAAGGCCCAGAACCAGCCGTTCGGATCGTTGCCGGCCTGTGCCAACGTCATTGGGCATTCACCGATCAAGCTGAACTGCGGTCCCGGCTCACTGAAGGCCAACACCCCGCAGGCGGTTTCGAAACAGAGCGGCTGGACACCCACCGGAGCAGGCCCGGGTTCCATTTTCAACTCGCCACTTGAGCCTGCGACCTGGAACGGCATACACACCCCGTGCCCTAACCGCAGCCGGGCAGCCGCGATATCGGCATTGAACGTGGGAAATACCAGAGGGGGTAACATCATGCTTGCGCCGATTTGGCCAAGTACAAGCTGACAGGCTGATGCAGGCTCGCCGCCAGCCGTTGCTCACATTGTTGGCGTACACCACTGAGCCAGCGCGCCGCAGTGTCTTGCTCCGCGTCCAGCTCAACATTCCAGCTGCCCTGCTCTCGGCGAATACTGGCATTGATCCGCCCCAGGCGGCCGAGGTGAAAGACCGCCATCAAAGGCCACTGTGAACCGACGAGCATTCGCGGCGCCAACTGCTCGGTCAACGCCTCGATCATGGCGACATCGCCAGAGGCTTTGATTCCGTTCAGGGAAGCTCCATATCCGCCTCCGCCCTGGCCGTCATCATCAAACAACTGGGCAAACATTCGCCGTTGCTCCCAAGGCACAAAGGCGCTGAATTCGGGTGCACGATCATCGCGAGGTTCGCGCGGGCGCTGCCGTTCAGGGGGAGCCACTGAAACCTGTTTCATATCGACTCCTGCCGCAGTAACTCAGATAACTCTTGAATTTTTTCCACCTGGCGCAAGCACAAGGTGACCTGTTTTTGTGCCTGACCGATCTCGACCGCCTGCGTTTGCTGCTGCCCTCGCAGTCGCAGCAAATGGCTTTCTTCACGCTGCGTACCCGCCGATAGCTGCTGCTCCTTGGCGCTCCAGGTTTTCAGCGCCTTGAATGTCACCACTTGTCCCTGGTGCTCACTCAATAGCTGCGCACATTGTCGGGCCTCTTCCTCTCGGGTTTGCTCCAGCACTTGCTGTACCTCAAGGATGTGCGCAACCAGCGCTTGCTGAGTCCGTTTTGCCTCACGCAGCGCACGCTCAGCGCGATCAGCACGATGTCGGCGCAAACGTCGCAAGGTATCGATTTCACCTGTTAACACTTCAGAATGGGACATGGGCGGTCAGCTCAGACAGTTGATCCATGGTGACGGCAAGCGGCGAAGGTTCCCGCAAGTCCTGTCGCAGAAAGCCATCCACCGCCTGCCGGCTGTCGACGGCAAGATCGGTGAGCGCATCATTGCCGGGCTGATACTCGCCCAACTTGAGCATCAGCTCGATCTGCTGGTAAGCCGACAGCAGGCGCCGCAACGCCGTACCGGCACGAATATGCACGGGCTCTGCGACATTGCTTAAAATTCGCGAAAGGCTAGCCAGGACATCGACCGCCGGGTAGTGCCCACGCTCGGCCAGCTTGCGTGACAGGACGATGTGGCCATCGAGCAGAGAGCGCACTTCATCCGCCACCGGATCGTTCATGGAGTCCTGCTCGATCAGTACCGTGTAGATGGCCGTGATCACGCCATCGCGGGTCAACCCGGCGCGCTCCACCAACCGGGGCAACAAGCTGTAGACCGACGGCGGCAAGCCACCGCGCCCCAAGGGCTCACCGGCAGCCAGGCCGATTTCGCGCTGGGCCCGGGCGAACCGGGTCAGCGAGTCGATCAGCAACAACACCCGCTGGCCTTTACGCCGAAAGCCCTCGGCCAGGGCGGTTGCCGTGAACGCGGCGCGTGCGCGCTCCATGCTCGAGCGATCGGAAGTGGCGCATACCAACACGGCCTTGGCACGCAGTTGCTCATCCAGTTCGTGATCGAGAAACTCACGTAACTCGCGGCCCCGCTCACCAATCAGACCGAACACGATCACATCGCATTCCACGTTACGGGCGATCTCGGCCAACAAGGTCGTCTTGCCACAACCGGCACCGGCAAACAGCCCGACACGCTGGCCCTCTCCCAGCGTCATCAGGCCATCAATCGAGCGCACCCCCGTCGCCAGGGCGCGGTTGATCCGCGGCCGTTCCGTAGGAAGGGGCGCCTCGCACAACACCGGGGTTGCTTCCGGCGTGTCCACCTCAACGAACGCACCGACACCCTCACCCGCAATCGGGCGACCGAAACCATCCAGCACCTGCCCTAATAGCTCGTCACCGACCCGTACCTGATGCGGCACCCCCAGCCGCTCGACGCTGGCACCTACGCGCACGCCCTCCAGGTTGCCCAGGGCACTGAGCACCGCATCGCGCTGATCGAACCCGATGATCTCGGCCAGCATGTAGTCGCCGGGTGTTTTTTCGACCTGGCACAGGTCGCCGATACGGGCCTGTGGCAATCGACACTGCAACAGCATGCCGTTCACGCGCTGAATGCGACCACGCATCGTGACGGGTGCGAAGCTGCTCAACGCCTGCGACTGGTGCAGTTGCCAAGCCTCCAGACGCGCTTGCAACGAACCCTTCACCAGCCCACCTCATAACGTTGCTCGCCGTCGAAAACCACCTTGCTGTTATCGATCAATACCAGGCGCAAGCCATCCACTTCATCGCCCACAAACAGCCGGGTTCCTTCCTCAAGTACCACATGGCCGTTCGGGCCACCGACAATCTGCAATATTTTGAATGGCAACGTGCCATCACGTACCCGGACGCGACTGATCACCGGCACGACGGTATCGAACTGCTCGGCAAAACGATCGAGCATGCGTGCGATCAGTTCCACTTCCTCCTGGGAAACAACACCATTGAGGGCAATCTGACCATTGACGATTTGCAAGCTGACCCGCTGGACGAGCTCGCGCTCACCGAGCATTCTCATTAGCTGCTGGCGCACCTCAGAGGGCGAGTCCAGCCCGGGCTTCTGAATAACTGCCGGCATCAGCGATGCCTGGGCCTGGCGTTCACCCGTGAAGACAATGCCGACCGCCGCGATGATTACGGCGCATAGCAGGAGCAGGCTGAGCAAGCGTTTTTGCTGCGACGATGAAATGGACGACAGCGTCAGAGGCAGCGGCGCCTGATGCACGGGCTCCGTTGTCGGGCGTTCGGCCTTGGGTACCGCTACTTGTAACCAAGGTTGATCGGCAGGGCTGACACACAAGCGAACGGTGCCAATCACAAACGCGGTGTTGAGCGCCAGATCGCCGATCTGCGCCAACATTTGCCCATCGCTGTTTTTCAACAACCCTGCCTCAGCCTGCACCGACCACCGCCCTTCAGCCAACAGCAGGCGCGCGTGATGCTCGGCAATACCAGGATCATCCAGCAAAAGATCAGCATCCGCGTTGGCGCCCAGGCTCCATTGCTCACCAAACAAAGGCAGCGCGGCGCCTTGATGCAAACCATCCAATACCCGGAGTTCGTACATCAGCGCCTCCCCCCATACTCTGCAAGTAGCGATGTGTTCATGCCAACGTCCCGTGCATCAACTCATCCTGGCTAAGATCAAAACGCCCCAGCACCTTGACCTTGGAGTTGCTCCCCAGCTCGGCGAACGACAGCACCGGCACATGGTTGAATTCCTCGATCAACAAGGTTCGCAAGGGGCTGCGTAAGTCTTGCGCCACCAACATCACACTTTTACTTTTGGCCCGGACAGTGAAGGCTTGGTTGAGCAGGTTGATCAGCGCCGCACTATTGTCGTTGTCGAGTGCGAAGAACACCCCCGTCTGGGTCTGGCGCAGCGCCTCGCGCAGGGTGTTTTCGGTCTGCGGTGATAACAGCCAGGCATGCAGGCCATCGGCCTCACTGTACTGGTGGAGGATCTGCGACTTGAGGGCAATGCGCGCGTAGTCGGCCAGCGCTTCCGGCTCACGTTCGTGCTGGCCGTACTCGATCAGCGACTCGACAATCAACCGCACGGCGCGCAGTGGCACGCCCTCGCCGGCCAGGCGCTGCAACACCGCCGAAAAGCGCGAGATCGGCATGATGCGCTGCAGCTCCTGCACCAGCTCGGGCTGGTTGTGCTCAAGCCAACTGAGAATCGCCTTGCTCTCCTGGATCCCCAGGAACTGAGGCCCGCTGAGCATCATCGCCTGCTTCATGCGCTCGACGATCAGGCTCGTCGCACTGAAGCGCTCCAACTGCGAGTCATTGAGCAGTGGGTCATCAGGTGGCAGCCAGAGCCAGTCCTGTTCATTGCGCTCGGCCAATCCCGGGGTGCCATGCTCGGGCTCAACCGTCAGTGCGGCGCGCTCCACGGCCACGCGCTGGACCACCGACGCCCTGACCATCGGCACTTCATGCACACAGAAGCGCATTTCATCGTCAGCCAGTGAATCATCGATCTCGACCTCGAACGGTGGCAATGTCAGACCAATGTTCGCGACCAGGGAATTGCGTACCTGACGGATTCCGTGAATAAGATCCGTCACCTCAGGCGTCCCTCGCAAGGCCGAGGGAAACTGCAACAGATAGGGACGGGACGGATCAAACCCGCGCAGGTCCTCGCTACCGTTTTCCTCGGGCCGCGTGGCGTCGACAGCTTCAGCTTCCGGCTGCTCTTGCCTGCGGCGCCGGAGGTCGAGGTAATAACCCAGGCCGCCGGTCATCATCGATATCAGGATAAACACCAAGGTCGGCATGCCAGGCACGATCGCAAACACCAGCATTGCCACCGATGCGATCATCCAGCTCTTGGGCTCACTGGTCATCTGCCGGGCGATTTCGGCGCCCATGTTCGTGACGCCCTTGCGCCCCTCAGGCGCTACCCGGGTAATGATCATGCCAGCAGTCAGCGAGATCAGCAGCGCAGGAATCTGCGCGATCAAACCGTCGCCAATGGTCAGTACCGAATACAGCGCCATCGAGTCGCCAGCGCTCAAACCGTGCTGGAACATCCCCGTGGAGAATCCGCCCAGCAGGTTAACCACCACAATGATCAACCCGGCGATGGCATCGCCCTTGACGAACTTCATGGCACCATCCATTGCACCGAACAACTGGCTCTCGCGAGACAACTGTTCACGCTTGTCGCGCGCTTGCGCACCGTCGATCAAGCCGGCACGCAAGTCGCTGTCGATGGACATCTGCTTGCCCGGCATCGCGTCCAGACTGAACCGTGCTGCCACTTCGGCCACCCGCTCAGAGCCCTTGGTGATGACCAGGAAGTTGACCAGGGTCAGGATCAGGAAGATCACCATGCCCACCGCCAGGTTGCCTCCTACCACGAAGTTTCCGAAGGCCTCGACGATATCGCCGGCGTCCTGTTCCAGCAGGATCAAGCGCGTGGTGGCGATCGACAACGCCAGGCGAAACATGGTGGTCAGCAACAAAATCGACGGGAAGGAAGAGAACGCCAAAGGCCCGGGCAAGTACAGCGCCAACATGATCAGCAAACAGGAAATGCAGATATTCAGCGCAATCAGGATGTCCACCAGCCAAGTGGGCAGCGGCACGATGAAGATGAACACAATCGCCATGATCACCACGGCGCCCAATACCTCGGCACGCTGAGCCAGCTTGAGCAGTACGCCGTTGATGGCGGACAGCACAGTCACGCCAGGATGCTCGAATCGGGAAAGCGAGGGTTCCTGCCTTCGAGACGGGCAAGCTCGTCCATCACCAGCAGGAAGTTATGCAGCGCTTCTTGGCGGGACCGACTATCCGGCCATAGCGCCAGGGGCAGGCGTTGAAACACCGGGTAAAGCATATTGAGAGACACAAGAGTGGGCGTGTTGTCCCCCATATCCTCGGCCAGGCGCATGACTTCATTTGACGCAATGCCGGTGCTGGCATAACCCAGCAGGCGCTGCAGCAGGCTTACCGCATGCAGATCAATCGCCAGGTTCTGGGTCAAATCACGACAACTGCACAAAACGCCACTCAATGCGCCGCAACTGCGCAGCCCCACCAACAAGGTGCGCAACATTGCCGTAGGGACGGACGATGCATGGGCGGCGATGTCGGCCGTCAAGGCGCTGGACATCACGCCCAGCCCATGGGCAAAGCGGTCGTCACCGTAAACGCCCAACAGGGCCTGCATCATGGTCGCCAAGGATTGCCGCGTCACCACACTTGCGTAATAGAGCGCGCGTAGCGCCTGGCGCTCCTGTGGATCGCCACCCGCCTTCTGCAAGGCCACGGCGATATTCAGGCCTGCCTGGATCTCTCCTTTAAAGCGAATCTCCAACTTGGCAATGGCATCCCGCGCCAGGTTGGCTTCGGACTTGCGCACTTCGGCATCGGCCTGCTCCAACACCGACTTGAGTACCACGAAGGTGCGGGCCGGGTCACCGCCGGTACTTTCAAGCAACTTTTCGACGCTGGGTTGCGTCAGCAATTGCAGCCTGACCCGCCGCGCAACCGCCGCAAAACTTTCCTGGGCCGGATGCCCCAACTGCTCATAGAGCTGCGCGAACGCCTGCACAGGGGGCACACGCACCCCGATTTTGCGCTTGTCCAATGTGCGGCTGCTGGACTCCACCTCCTGGCTGAAGTGCAGAAAAAGATCATCGATACCTTTGCCCGGCTCAGGCTTGACTACCGGGTTAACGGTGGACGGCTCCAAGCGTGGGGGCGTTAGTACTTCATTGGCAGATTCGACTTTCATGGGCAGGCCAGGGCAGGAAGATAGTGTCCATATGTGGCAAGGCCCGCATAGATGGTTCCATAGAAATCCAGCCTGCCGACATGATGAAAAAACCTGCACACGCCCGTGATGCCTTTTGCAAGTTACGGCACAAAAGCGCGTCGACCATTACGATTTTATTTATATAAATCATTAAGTTATATGTGGATTCTCCTTTGGCACAGGCAGTGCAAAAGAGGTAACCGTCGAAACCATTTCGACTGCGTCTACCTTAAGGAATAAATCATGAGTATCCCTATTGAAGCTTTAGCTCATCTTGTTGGCAGCTCGCCTCAATTCATGCTCCACCTGACAGACGACCAACAGAAGAAACTCCGCCGTTTCATTCACAAGCGAGTGCTCAACCCGGAAGATGCGGATGATCTTTTGCAATTGACCTACCTGGAAGCCTGGCGTAATCGCGAGCGTTTCAGTGGCACCGCTTCGCTTAGCACGTGGATGTGCGGCATTGCGCAGAACCTGATCCGCAATCACTTTCGGCGCTTGTATGCCAAGCCCGCGCATTGCGAATTCGATGAGTCGCTGTGGCATGGTCAGGAAGAAAACAATAGTCTGGACTGGGAGTTTGAGGTCAACCGGCGCCTTGAAAGTACCCTCAGCGCGATTGATCATTTACCGACAGAGATGCGCAAAACCCTGTATGCCTCGCTGGAGACCGACGGCAGCTACCAGGACACTGCGGACGTGTTGGATATACCCATCGGCACCGTTCGCTCACGCCTGTCCCGGGCACGCGAGCAGCTCAAGCGCGTCACCCATAACACGCTGCACCAGTAACCAGACTTAAACGGTCAAGCGTTGGGCGACAGGGATATCTGCCCAACACCGTCAGACCTGGCACGATCGAAAGCATGCAAAGGCCCAGCGCTACAGCGCCCACCGCTCCAAAGCGGTCCCACCTCCGCCCTTTACGTCGGGGACCGCCATCGACTCCATCTCGCTCCCCCTGATCATCAAGCCCGCGCCTACACAGGATTGGATTGGCTGATCGGATGTGCACATCCCCTGCCGCCCGTCGCCCAAAGCGGCGTTTTCCGTTAAACAGTTGAAAGCGTAGAAAAATTTTCAATAAAAAGGCTTGACGCATTGCCGTTCCAGGCGAATAATGCGCGCCACTTGGCTACATAGCTCAGTTGGTTAGAGCATAGCATTCATAATGCTGGGGTCCGGGGTTCAAGTCCCTGTGTAGCCACCAAGTACCGATCCATAGATGTCTACAGCAGTCTATGAATCACCTCAAGAAGCCCGCCTCGTGCGGGCTTTCTTGTTTCTGGCTGTCTCTTCCTGTATCCCCATACCTTCCCACCGTGCATCCTCGACTGATAATTGAACCGAGGGGATATAAGCGCAATTGAAACGATCCGAGATCAAACGCCGCCCCAATGCAGCGGGCAGTTGTTGATCAATAGCGGTCATGAAGGGATTATCCAGTGATGCCCCGGATGAAGCTTCAGCAAATGCTGCCTCAGCCACGCCAACTCCTCAGCGGGCAGCGTCGGCAAGGTCTTGTGAAAATCCTCCTCGTCCTTGGGCCGTACGCGCAAGGCTTTGAACAAGAGGATCGCCGCAGGCCGTAAATATGGAATGCCTTCACTGCTCGAATACAACATTTCTGTACGGGGAAACCGGAGAGCCCCATCCCGCTTGTAAACCCATACCTCAGGACTTCCTGATTCAATCATCATGTCCACCCGCCAGGCTTGAGCAACTGGGTCGAAACACCACACCTGCTGAATGTCTAACCCTGGGATATGATCCGCGGGAAGAAAAGTGAGCACTCCGGCCTTCGCGGTGTACATATCGAGATCGCCAAACGCGTGCCGGAATTCCCGGAAATCGTCTCGCAACATCGTGAATTCTATATCGTCATGCTCCCTCGTCTTTTCACCGAGCCATAGATCAAGCGCCCACCCGCCGACAACGCACCATGGACGCGAGACGGTCTTCAGGCGAACAGCCAACTCAGCGGGTGTCCATGAACTCCACAGCGCTTGATCCGGCGCCAAAGTCCGGTCCGTCATAGTCTGATCTCCGATCGTTCTGAGCATTACGTTGCCACATAAATAATCTACAGATACAGATAACTACCAATCCAGTTCGAATGTCTGTGTACCACCAAGTACTAAAACCGGCTTACCGAAAGGTAGGCCGTTTTTTTATGCGCGCAAAAAAACTCCCCAACTGTATTTTGACGCCCCCCAACCCCACTGTTAGTGTCCAGCCTCCCTTCACACACGGAGTGCCTAACGGTGAAACTGGACATCTACCAGGTCGACGCCTTCAGTCAACGTCCCTTTGGCGGTAACCCGGCGGCGGTGTGCCCGCTCACAGAATGGCTGCCCGACGAACAACTACAGAACATCGCGGCCGAGAATAACCTCTCGGAAACCGCATTCTTCGTACCCCGTGGCGAGTTCTATGAGTTGCGCTGGCTCACCCCGCAAGTCGAGGTGGACCTGTGCGGCCATGCCACGTTGGCGGCGGCGTGGGTATTGATCCATATGCTGGCCGATGCCCCCGAGGTGCTGCGCTTTGCCACCCGTAGCGGCGAGTTGCGGGTGACGCGCAATGGCGACGAATTGGCGATGGATTTCCCGGCCAAGCAGCCCGAACGCTGCGAGCCGCCGAGCGGTATGTTGAGTGCGTTGGGGATTGAAAACGCCGAGGTGTTTGGCACCGACGACTACATCGTGCTGGTAGAGGATGAAGCGCAGGTGGCGGCACTCACGCCGGATTTTGCGCGACTCAAGGGCCTGCCTAAACGCGGGATTGCGGTCACCGCCAAAAGCACGCGGTTTGATTTTGTCTCGCGCTGGTTCGGCCCGAATGTGGGGGTCAATGAAGACCCCGTCACCGGCTCGGCGCACACCTCGCTGGCACCGTTGTGGGCCGAGCGCCTGGGCAAATCGCAGTTGACTGCCGAGCAAGGCGGCCAGCGTAAGGGCCAGTTGCGTTGTGAACTCCAAGGCGACCGCGTGATTATCTCCGGCCAGGGCGCGCTGTATATGCAAGGCACGATTTACCTTTAAGAAAGCAAGTACCCAAGGACAACAGATCATTCTCAAAATGAACGGAGTTCAGCGCGTGTTTTTGATTTCTCGCCGCCACCTGACGGTCATCGCAACAGCCCTGGCCCTCGCGGCCTGCCACACCCCCGTCAACGAACAACCACCGGCCCCGGAGCTGGGCTCGGGCTATCGCACCGACCTCAGCACCCGCCACGCCGAACGCCATATGGCCGCCGCCGCCAACCCGCTGGCCGCCGAAGCCGGACGTGAGATGTTGCGCCAAGGCGGTTCGGCCATCGATGCGGCAATTGCCATGCAAGCGGTGTTGACTCTGGTGGAACCGCAGTCCTCCGGTATCGGTGGCGGTGCGTTCATCATGCTGTGGGATGGGCAAAACGTGCATGCCTACGATGGTCGCGAAACCGCGCCGGCCGGTGCAACGGAGCGTCTGTTCCTGAAAGCCGACGGCACGCCAATGGCCTTCACCGATGCGCAGATTGGCGGGCGCTCGGTGGGCACGCCCGGGGTGTTGCGCGCACTGGAGATGGCGCACAAGAAGAGCGGCCGCCTGCAGTGGGCCAAGCTGTTTGAACCGGCGATCCGTCTGTCGGAGCAAGGCTTCGCCATCTCCCCGCGCTTGCACAGCTTGATCGCGGCTGATCGCTTTATCGCACAATCACCGGAGATGGCGGCGTACTTCCTGAATGCCGATGGTTCGCCCAAAGCCACCGGCACGCCGCTGAAAAACCCAGCGCTGGCCGCCGTGTTCAAGCGCATCGCCAAGGAAGGGCCGGATGCGCTGTATCACGGGCCGATTGCCGATGAAATCGCGCGCAAGGTGCAGGGCAATCGCAATGCCGGCAGCTTGTCCCAGGCCGACCTCAAGGGCTACACCGCCAAGGAACGCACGCCCCTGTGTACCGACTACAAACAATGGAAGGTCTGCGGCATGCCGCCGCCCTCCTCGGGCGGGATTGCTGTGGCGCAGATACTCGGGACCTTGCAGGCATTGGAAGCCCGCGACCCGCGCCTGGCTATCGCACCGATGACGCCGGTCAAAAGCGCCTCGCCTGCCGGGCTTGAACCGACACCCGAGGCGGTGCACCTGATCGCCGAAGCCGGGCGCCTGGCCTTTGCCGACCGCGCACTGTATGTGGCTGATGCAGACTTCACCCCCGTGCCCGTTGCCGGCCTCGTCGCGCCCAATTACCTGGCCCAACGCGCCGCGTTGATCGGTGAGCGCAGCATGGGCATCGCCAAGCCCGGCCAACCCGCTGGCGTTCAAGTGGCGTACGCGCCAGACCGCTCGCCGCTGCGTATCTCCACGTCGCAAGTGGTGGCGGTGGACGACCAGGGCGGTGCCGTGTCGATGACCACTACGGTGGAAGCGGCGTTCGGTTCCCATGTGATGGTCCAGGGCTTTTTGCTCAACAACCAGATGACCGACTTCTCGTTCATCCCAGAAGAAAACGGTCAGCCTGTCGCCAACCGCGTGCAACCTGGCAAGCGCCCACGTTCGGCCATGGCACCGACCTTGGTGTTCGACCGCAAGACGGGTGAACTGCTGGCCACCGTCGGTTCCCCTGGCGGTTCGCAGATCATCGAATACGTGAGCAAATCCCTGGTGGCCATGCTCGACTGGAAGCTCGACCCGCAAGCGGCCATCAGCCTGCCCAATTTCGGCAGCCGCAACGGCGCTACCGAGTTGGAAGCCGGCCTGTTCAGCCCTGCGCTGAAACAGGCGCTCAAGGACAAAGGCCATGCCCTGAGCGAGATCGATATGACCAGCGGCGTCCAGGCCATCATCCGTACACGGGATGCCCAGGGCAAGGTGTTGCTGAGCGGCGGCGCCGACCCTCGGCGTGAAGGCGAGGCGCTGGGTGACTAAGGTGTTTTGATCAACGGAGAATGCACGGTGCACACAGCCCACAACCTCGGCGCCCTACCCGGCGTCGATCACGGTTTTTGTTCGATTGATGACCCGCTGCGACCTGATGATGTGTTCATCTGCAAGCAGGTGCACAGCGCGTCGGTGATTGAGTGGCAGTCGGGCCAAGTGACTAATACGGTTGAGGCGGACGGCGTGTTCACCCGGAGCCGGCAGCCAATTGCGGTCATCACGGCCGACTGTTTGCCCATTCTGATCGCAGGCGGTGATTTAGTGGCCGCCATTCATGGTGGCTGGAAGGGCTTGCAACGCGGGATTATCGGCAATGCCGTGCAGTGTTTTATCGATGAAGGCATTACCGCGGACCAGTTGCGGGTGGCAATTGGGCCGTCGATCAAGCCGTGCTGCTATGAGGTGAGTGAAACGTTCATTGCCCAGTTCCAAGCAGATCAAGGCCACCTATGGGAGGACCGCCAGGCACCCTGGAGCATTGAGCAACCGGCGCCGCTACAGCCCCCGCACATTACACCGCCCCACGCCAGGCAAGCGGGAAGTGCCTGGTTTGACTTGAGCGGGTATGGACTGCTGTTGCTGCACGCGGCGGGGGTCAAGCGCCAGCTTATCGAGGTGAGTGACGTGTGCACTTACTGCACGTCGCCGGCGTTTGCCAGCTATCGCAGGAGGACGCATCACTTGGAGGAGCCGAAGACGTTGATCTATTCGTGGATTGCTCGTACGACCTGACGGACAGACCGTACTCTTGTGGCGAAGGAGCTTGCTCCCGGCGGGCTGCGCAGCAGCCCTTGAACCGAGGGCCACCAGCAATCAGCGGCTGATCTTCAACCCCTTGCGCCCCGCATGCCGCTCCAGCGCCAATTCGATCAACCGGCTCACCAACTCGCTATAGCTCATGCCCGCCGCCTGCCACAGCTTGGGGTACATGCTGATGCGGGTAAAACCAGGCAGTGAGTTGACCTCGTTGATCAGGACTTCGCCCTCATCCGTCAGGAACACATCCACCCGCGCCAGCCCTGCGCAACCCAACGTCTCAAATGCTTCGATGGCCAGGCTGCGAATTCGCTCGCTGGCTTCATGGCTGATAGCCGCCGGCACCACCACTTGGGCTGCCTGATCGTCGATGTATTTGCTGTCGTAGGAATAGAAGCCGTTGCTCACCACGATCTCGCCACAACCGCTGGCGATGGGGTGGTCATTGCCCAACACGGCGCATTCGATTTCACGGCCTTGAACGGCGGACTCCACCAGCACTTTTTCATCAAAGCCCAACGCCAGCTCAACCGCGGCGCGGTACTCGGCTTCGCTGCCGACTTTGCTCACGCCCACTGAAGAGCCCTGGTTGGCGGGCTTGACGAACATTGGCACACCGAGCTTGTTCGCGGCCGCTTCAAAGGAAGTGCGCGCCGCGTTGCCACGGGTGAGGGTGATGAACGGCGTGACGGCAATACCGGCGTCACGCAGCAGGCGTTTGCTGATGTCTTTGTCCATGCACACGGCCGAGCCGAGCACGTCGGAGCCGACAAAGGGCAAGTCAGCCATGCGCAGCAAACCTTGCAGGCAACCGTCTTCGCCAAGGGTGCCGTGGACAATGGGGAAGATCACATCGATGTGTTCCAGCAGGCCCTGGCCGGAGGTTTCCACCACTTGCTGGCTCGCCTTGCCGGGCACCACCGCCAATTCACGATTGGATTGGTTGAGGGCGATCAGTGCCGGGTTTTCCTGGTTGATCAGGAAGTTCGACGTGTCGTTGAGGTGCCAGTGACCGGCCTTGTCGATACCGATCAGGATGGGGTCGTAGCGCGAACGGTCGAGGGCATCGACGATGTTGCGCGCCGATTGCAGCGAAACCTCATGCTCAGTCGAACGACCACCAAAAATAATACCTACCCGCACCTTGCTCATGACTCGGCCTCACTGTTGAAAGTAAGGCTTCTTACCACGAGCAGTCAGCGATTCGCCACCAGATGCGCCCCGAACAACAGATAGCAACTGCCGGCAAAGCGGTCGAGCCACTTGCGCGAACGACTGTAGAGGTTGGCCATGCGCTCGCTGGAGAACACCAGGGCTACGCTGGAATACCAACTGAACGACAACGTAGCCATGGTGATGACCGCCAAAGTCAGCAACGCCGGCGAGGGTGAGGGCGGCATGGTCGAGGCGAAGGCCGTGGCGACGAACAGCGCGGCCTTGGGGTTGGACAAGTTGCCGAGCAAACCAAAGCGCCAGGCGGAAAACAACGAGCGTCGCGGCTCATCGGGCAACACCGCCTGCCCCGTTGTCGGCGCCGAGCGCTTGAACAGCTTTAGCCCAAGGTAGATCAGGTAGCAACCGCCGATGATCTTGAACGCCAGGTACAACATGGGCGCGGCGGTAAACAGCGACTTGATACCCAGGCCACCTGCCAGCCCCCAAATAATCGTGCCCGTCGCTACGCCCGCCGACGCCACTACACCGTGACGTCGCGAACAACTGGCGGCCAATTGCGCCGTATTAAAGAAGTTGGGGCCGGGCGTCACTACGGCGACCGTCCAGAGCAACGCCAATGGCAACAAAGACGCGAGATAAGGCAGGTCGGAGAACAACATGGGCGATCCCTCTTTACGTTAATAGGCTCACACCGCTAAAGGTCGCTCGCCGGTTCGGGCGTGTGCACCAACAGGTCCCCAGGCTGACAGTCCAGGTAGGTGCAAATGGCATCCAGCGTGCCCAGCCGTATGCCCTTGACCTTGCCCTGTTTGAGCAACGACAGGTTCTGTTCGGTAATCCCGATGGCGGCCGCCAGGTCTTTGGATTTGACCTTGCGCCGAGCAAGCATAACGTCCAGTTCAATCACAATGGGCATTTCGATCTCAAACAAAAGTGCGGTTTTCAGAATCCACTTCACTGGCCTGCCACAGGATACGCGCGATTACCGCAATACAGGCAGCAAGAAACAATGCGACGAAGCTCGGCGGGGCGAAGCTCAATGTGAAAAATCGCTCGCCTTGCGGCTCATTCATAGAGACCCAGAGGCCGAGCAATGGCTCGCATAAAAATTCCAGCAATACCCACAATGCGACTGCTCGCCCAACTTTACCCAGATGCTGGGCCGCTGCGCTGGAAAAATACTCACCACGGGCGTAGTTGCGAAACAGTTTGCGCAGATGGTTCAAACCCGACACCAAGGCCATCAGCGGAATACTGGAAAGTACTATACCGCCCACCCCTTGCCACCAGGGGAGCAGTGCGATTTGCACGCCGCTGTCCTGAATCCGGTTACTCAAGGAAAAACTAAGCCCTAGGCCGTCGGCGGTAGAACCCAGCACCGGGAACAGCCACACGGCGGTGTTGAGCACAAGCATTGCGACAATCAGCAGAAGGGTAACCAGCGACATGCGCTGGCTGAGTTGTGCCAGACGTTGGGTATTCATAAACAACCTCGGTAAGTGATGAGGGTGCAAAATAATATATAAATTATCGTAAAACAATCATTTTTTAATGCAAATCAATATATCCAACGCGAAACAGCCTCATCAAAAACCCGCAGACCGTACGCACAATCATTCAAGACCTCGACAGACAACTCACGTCAGACTGGGTTAACGTATTTCCACCTCCTTCTGTGACAAGTCACCATGGGCAAACCCACCCACACCCTCGACTGGCTGCACCGCGCCCCGCACGCCAGTGGCCTGGACCGTATCGAGGCGTACTTTGCCGGCTTCGCGTTCGACCCCCATCGCCACGACACCTACGCCATCGGGCGCACGTTGTTAGGCGTGCAGAGCTTTCATTATCGCGGCGGCATGACCCACAGCATGCCCGGCACCACCATGGTGATTCACCCGGATGAAACCCATGACGGCCGCGCAGGCAGCGACGAAGGCTTCAAGTACCGGATGATTTATGTGGAGCCCGCGCTGATCCAGCAGATCCTCGGCGGCAAGCCCTTGCCGTTTATCCCCGGCGGCTTGTCCACCGACCCTCGGCTGCACCGCGCCAGCGAAGTGCTGCTGCAAAGCCTGGATTGCCCGATTGACCCGATGCAAGAGCAGGACGCCATGTTCGACCTGGCCCAGGCGCTGAGCAATGCGTCGGGCGCCATCGTCAGCCGTAAATCCTTCGACTACGTCGCTGCCGAACGCGCCCGTGAATTTATCCACAGCGCCCTGGGCCGCAGCATCACCCTGGATGAAATGGCCGACCACGCCGGTCGCGATCGCTGGGCCTTGTCGCGGGATTTTCGCGTGTTGTTCGGCACCAGCCCCTACCGCTACCTGACCATGCGCCGGCTGGACCTGGTGCGTCACTTGTTGGCCCAGGGCCAATCTCTGGTGGATGCCGCAATGACCGCCGGTTTTACCGACCAAAGCCACATGACCCGACAATTTCGCAGCACCTACGGCATGCCGCCATCGCGTTGGGTGAAGATGCTCGGGCGCTGATACAAGGCTTGGCATGCAATCAAATGTGGGAGGGGGCTTGCCCTCTCCCACATATGAGTCAGCTTGCTTTCAGTACCGCGTTCGACGCCTTGCCAGGCGAGTTGAGCCCCAACGCCAACACCGCCCCCGCCAAGGCAATCGCCGCACTCCACCACAACGCCAACTCAATCCCGCCGGTATTGGCCACCGACACCAGCACCGCCAACCCCAACGCTCCACCAACCTGCTGGCTGGTAGACGCCATCCCCGCCGCTACACCTTGCTCTGCGGGTCGAATACCCAGGCCCGCCGCCACCCACATGGCTGTCCAGGTCATGCCTTGGCCGATGCTCAAGATAAAAATCCCCGGCAGCAGCGACCAGAACCCCACGCCTGTCGGCAAGGCCCAACACACCAGCCCGATGCCCACTGCGCCCGCCAACTGCCCGTAGACCAGTGTGTTGCGCAACCCAAGCCGGCCCAATGAGTGCTCCGCCAGCCAGATGCCGAACGTACACACCAGGGTCGCTGGCAAAAATGCCAGCCCGGTCTGCAACACGCTATAGCCGTAGACCTGTTGGTAGTACACCGCAAGGAAGTAGTACTGCACACCAAAGCTGCTCATGAAGACCGCTGTCAGGACCATGGCCATGCGCAGTTCGCGATAGGCGAACAGGCGCAGTGGCATCAGCGGGTCGCGGCCGCGGTGCTCGATCCAGGCGAACACGCCCAGCAATGTTACGGCCAGGGCGATACAGCCTAGGGTGGCAGGCGCCGTCCAGCCCCACTCCGGGCCCTGTACCAAGGCAAACACCAGCAAGGTGCCTCCGACCGTCACGGTCAATGCGCCGCTGATATCGAACTTGCGCCCGCGCACCCGCTCGCCATCGGCAGGAATCCAATAGCGCGCCGCCCAGGCGCAGCCACCGGCCAACGGCACATTCACCAGGAATACCGCCTCCCAGCCCCACACCTGGGTCAGCACGCCTCCCAGTAGCGCGCCCAGGGCCAGGCCTGCTGCCGACGCCGCACTCCACACCGCGAACGCACGGTTACGCGCCGGGCCTTCGGCATAGTGGGTGTTGATCAACGCCAAGGTGGCCGGGAACAACATCGCCCCGCCCACGCCTTGCACCGCGCGCGCCAGCACCAGCAACAGCGCGCTGCCACCGAGCACCGCTGCCAGGGACGCCAACGCATACAGCGCCTGGCCCACTCGATACAAACGGCGCTTGCCCAACAAGTCAGTGGCGCGGCCGCCCAGCAACAGGAAGCCACCGAACGCCACGCTGTAGGCGCTCACCACCCACTGTAATTGCTGGGCGGAAAACGCCAGGTGCGTGCCGATTTGCGGCAATGCGACAAAGACGATGGTGGCATCGAGGGCGATGATCAGTTGGGCGGTGGCCAGCAGCAACAGCATCCAGCCTGAAGGTTTAGTGGGAGGCATCACAGCGTCCTATCCGAAAATGAAGTGCGGCCAGTGTCTTTTATGCGTCGCGGATGATAAATAGCGTTACCACTCTTTCACTGATGATTTAAATCATGGATCTGAACGCTGTTCGCCTACTGGTCCGTGTCGCCGAAACCCGCAGTTTCACCCGGGCCGCCGGCGACCTGGGGCTGACTCAATCGGGGCTGTCCCGCGCCATTTCCCGCTTGGAACAGCAGTTGGGCGTGCGCTTGCTGCAACGCAACACCCGCAGCGTCAGCCTCACGCCGGATGGGCAAATGCTGTATGAGCGCAGTGCGCCGTTACTGGCCGAGTTGGCCGAAGCCGAAAAGCTGATGCTCGACCGACGCAGCAACCCGTCCGGCCTGCTGAAGATCAGCACGCCCTCGCTGTTCGGGCGCAAGGTGGTGATGCCGGTGATTGGCGACTTGACCTTGCGCTACCCCGAGTTGCGTATCGAAGCGGTGATGACCGACCGCCTGGTGGATATCGTCGATGAGGGTTTCGACGCACTGCTGCGTACCGGCGAGATTCAAGACCAACGCCTGATCGCCCGCACACTGGCGCCGCTGCGTTGGATCACCGTCGCCTCGCCTGCCTACCTGGCACGGTTTGGCACGCCGCAAAGCGTCGATGAACTCAAGGACCACCACTGCCTCACCGTGCGCAACTTACGCAGCGGCCGCATGGTGGATTGGCAGTTCATGCTCAATGGCAAGGTGCAGGACGTGGCCGTCGAAGGGCGGCTGATCTTTGATATCGGCGATGCCCTGGTCGATGGCGCCGTGGGCGGTTATGGCATCGCCCAAGTCATGGATTTCGCGGTGCGCGATGACCTCGCCGCCGGACGCCTGGTGCCTTTGCTGGAAGGGTTTGCCGGGCGCAGTCGAGGGATCTCGTTGGTCTACCCGCCGTCCCGGCAGTACTCACCGAAATTGATGGCGTTTGCCGAGGCGCTGGCAAACGCACGCTGGTAGCGGTTAGAGCTGGCGCCCGACAATCGGCTGGCCGATGGTCAGGTAATTCCCGCCCGCCACATGGTGCAACGTACGCAGTTGATCATAGCCTTCAAAATGCCAGCGGCCCTCGCTGAACACCCGCTCATCAGCATAGGCCGCGACCACTTCACCCAGGAACAGGTCATAGGTCTGCTGGTTATGGGGCTCGGGCAGCAGGCGGCATTCCAGCCAAGCCACGCAACCTTCCAGCATCGGTGCCTCGGTGTGTTCGCCGTTAAAACTTTGCAGGCCGTAGGTTGCGAATTTGTCGGTTTCAGAGCCTGTGGTGTTGCCCACCGTCTGAACCAGATCGGCCTGCGCCACGCAAGGTACCTGCAGCACGAAGGTGCCGGCGCCTTCCAGCAATTGGCGGGTCCAGGTGGCCTTGTCGAGCACCACCGCGACTTTCGGCGGTTCGAAATCCAATGGCATGGCCCATGCAGCGGCCATGATATTGCGCTGGCCATTGTGGGCCGCGCTGACCAACACGGTTGGCCCGTGGTTGAGCAAGCGGTAGGCCTTGGACAGTGGGACGGGGCGACGGTAAGTAGGGCTCATGGACGATCAGCTCTGCAAGCGAGAAAAGCCCTAAGATACCTCAAGCACAAGCCCGACAGATCAGCTCGACAGCTGATTGGCAAACTGCCCGACCGCACTCACCACTTTTTGCGCGCCATCCTGGATTTCCACAATCACCGTGCCCGCCTCGGCCGCCAGGGCCAGGCCTTGTTCAGCTTGCAGGCGACCGTCAGCCATCAGGGCGACCGCGTCGCGGGCCATGTCCTGGTTCTGGCGCACCACGCCGACAATCTCTTCGGTGGCTTTACTGGTGCGAGAAGCCAGTTGCCTAACCTCATCGGCCACCACCGCAAAGCCACGCCCCTGCTCACCGGCACGCGCCGCTTCGATGGCCGCGTTGAGCGCCAACAGGTTGGTCTGCTCGGCGATGCCGCTGATGGTCTTGACGATAGTGCCGATCACTTGGGACTGGGCGTTGAGCGCCTCAATACCTTCGCCAGCCTGTTGCATGTGCTGGGCCAGGTCACGCATCACATCCACCGCCTGGGTCACCACGGTAGTGCCGCGCTGGGCGCTATCATCGGTTTGCAAGGAAGTGCTGTAGGCAATGTTGGCGGCCTCGGCCACTGCCTGCTCGCGGTTGACCTGGTCGGTGATCACCGTGGCGAACTTGACCACTTTGTACAGCCGCTCATTGGCGTCCAGCACCGGGTTATAGGTGGCTTCCAACCACACCACGCGGCCATGGCTGTCCACACGTTTGAAACGCGCCGCGACGAACTCACCGGCGTTCAGGCGTTTCCAGAACTGTTGGTACTCGGCGCTGTTGTATTCCTGCGGCTCGCAGAACATCCGGTGATGTTTGCCCTGGATCTGCGCCAGGCTGTAGCCCATGCCGCTGAGGAAGCGGTCATTGGCGGTGAGCACGTTCCCGTTCAGGTCGAACTCGATCACGGCCGTAGAGCGCACCAGCGCGGTGATCAGGTTTTCATGTTCGCGCGAACCCTCGATGGTGCGGGTGAGGTCGCTGGAGTAGATCGAAAAATGCTTGATACGCCCATCCGAGCTGCGCACCGGCTGCACGATTGAACGCAGCCACGCTTCCTTGCCATTGCCACGCAGCAAGCGCACGGTGCCGGCGAAGTGTTCACCGCGGGCCAGCGCATGCTTGAAACGCAGTTGGAATTCGTCCTGGCGCACATGAGCCGGCACCAGGTCTTCGATAGACTGCCCCACAAGGTTGCTCGCCTGGTAGGCCAGTTCCTGCAGGAAGTTGGCATTGGCCCACTCCACCCGGCCGTCGGCATCCAGCGTCAGGCACAGCATTTCGCTTTCCAGGCTTTCCTTGACCTGCAGCAAGCTCGACAATTCTTCGCGAAGAGCGGACAGCTCCTGCTTCAGGCGGGTATTGAACATAGGGCACCGGTGGGCAAATGGGCGGGACGATTAACGCTGCATCGGCGCTGCCAGCGTTTTCTGAATAGCGCTTCAGCCCATGGCCCAACTATATTTTTGGATCCATCAACCGCCATTGTTTCGGCACACACCCATCACCTGATACTCCAGGGTATTGAGCTTGCCACTGGAGTCCTCATAGGTCATGCGCGACGGCACTGGGTTGCACGAACGAATCGGCGGCGTCACGTTGACCACCTCGGCAATGTCCAGGTCCATGCCATAGCGGTAGGCCTGTACCTCGGGCACCGGCTTGCCTTTTTTGATCGCGTAGGCGGCCATGGCTTTCTCATTGCGCTCCATCATCAGGGCAAAGGTACGATCCCCACCCCCTTCGGCCAACGCACCAAGTGACAAGACTGCGGTTAATACGCCTAACCCTAGTTTATAAAAATTCATCACAAGTTCCTCGACTGAAAAGTTCAGTGTCGAGATTAACCAGCGAACCCTGACGCCATGTTCACCAGAACATTACGTATTTGTTAGATGGCCGTTAGTTTCCAGAATTGTCATCTTTGCGCAATGCAGCTGTTATCCGCCGTTTGCAACTATCGACCCGGGCCATATTAATAAGAACGCCCACCTCTATAAGAGCTGATAACTGCCATCACCGAGGAGCGCATCATGAGCATTCGTCACTACACCCTTCCCTTTTCACTGATGGCCGCACTGCCCCTGGCCGCGGTGGCCGTGGAACACAAGCCCGAAGGTTTTATCGAAGGCAGCAGCGTGAACGTGCTGGCGCGCAATTTTTACTTCAACCGCGATGATCGCAAGGGCCAGTCCAGCCCCACCGGCAATGGCTACTCCGAAGCCTGGGCGCAAGGCTTGATCGGCAAGTTCGAATCCGGTTTTACCCAAGGCACCGTGGGGTTTGGCCTGGATGCGTTTGCCATGTACGGCCTCAAGCTTGACTCAGGTACCGGCCGCAGCGGCGGCAAAGGCTCGTTCGGCGTGCTGCCAGTCAACAGCGACAACCAGCCGCAAAGCAGCTACGGCAAAGTCGGCGGCGCGGCGAAACTGCGCGTGTTCGACACGGTGATCAAAGCCGGCGATGTGTTCCCGCTCACTCCCGTGGTGGCGTACGGCGACTCACGACTGTTGCCGGAAAGCTTTCGCGGCGTCACCGCACAAAACACCAGCCTGGAAGGCCTGAGCCTGCAAGGTGGGCGGCTGAGCAGCATGAGCCAGCCCAGTGAAAGCGGCATGAACAAGGGCTTTGCCACCTTCTATGCGGGCAAGGTCGATTCGCCCTGGGTCGGCTATTTCGGCGGTGACTACCAACTCAACAAACACCTCAGCGTCAGCCTCTACAGCAGCCGCTTGAAGGACGCCTGGGATCAGTACTACTTCGGCAGCGCCGCCAGCTATCCGCTGAACGACGACGTGTCGCTGTTCGGCGATTTCAACTACTACAAGGCCGTGGACGAAGGTAAGAAACTGCTTGGCGAATTCGACAACAACATTTGGAGCGCCAGGCTCGGGGTCAAGGTCGGCGCCCACAGCGTGGCCGTGTCGCACCAGCGCAACAACGGCGACGATGACTTCGATTACCTGCGCCAGTCGGACTCGATCTTTCTCAACAACTCGATCCAGTACAGCGACTTCAACTCGCCCAAGGAGCGTTCATGGATGGTGCGCTACGACCTGGACATGCAGGCGTTCGGCATCCCGGGCCTGTCGTTCATGACCCGCTACGGCAAAGGCACCGGCGCCGACTACAGCAACGCCAACGCTGTGTATATGCGTCGCGATGCAGCAGGTAACCCGCTGACCGATCAACGCCGCTGGGAGCGGGATATCGAGGCCAAGTACGTGGTGCAAGGTGGGCGCTTGAAGGACCTGTCGCTGCGTTTGCGCCAGGCCACAGTACGCTCCAGTGCGTTCGAATCAGACCTGGAAGAAGTTCGCCTGATTGCCGAATATCCACTGGCCGTGCTGTGAAGCTTACATTCGCTCGCGATTAACTAACATCTGTTCACAAATAGCCGGCTATCAAAATTGTAATATTGGCCCCAGCTTCTCGTTAAGTTGAACTTTCTATACTCGCTTCAACTTATTCACCGAGCACATTCATCTCTGAAGCTTTTGTGTAGCTCCTTTGGAAAGAGATGAATTTTTAACGCCCCGCCTGGGGCGTTTTTTTTGCTCGCGGCACCATGCGACCGATGGTCGCAGTTGACCCTAAAGCTACTTCATCGTTCAGACTTTTCCTACTCCCCTGATAACAGCCGCCATAAGGAAATGGGCGCCTTCTCTCTCCCCAAATTAAGAGGTAACCCCCATGCGTATCCTTGTGGTTGAGGACGAGCAAAAAACCGCTGACTACCTGCAGCAGGGCCTGAACGAAAGTGGCTACGTGGTCGACTGCGCCGCCAATGGTATCGACGGCCTGCACCTGGCTGGGCAGCATGCTTATGAGCTGGTGATTCTCGACGTCAACCTGCCCGGCAAGGATGGCTGGCAAGTGTTGGAACAACTGCGCCGCAACGGCTCCCAGCGCGTGATGATGCTGACCGCCCGTGGCCGGCTGGCCGACAAGATCAAGGGCCTGGACATGGGCGCCGATGATTACCTGGTCAAGCCGTTCGAGTTTCCCGAGCTGTTGGCACGGGTGCGTACGCTGTTGCGGCGCAGCGAACACATCCCGCAGCCGGAAGTGTTCCGCGTATCGGACCTGGAGCTGGACCCGCGCCGCCATCGCGCTTATCGCGGCACCCGGCGCATCGACCTGACCACCAAGGAGTTCGCCCTGCTGCAAGTGCTGATGCGCCAGTCCGGTGAAGTGCTGACCCGCACACAGATTATTTCCCTGGTGTGGGACATGAATTTCGACTGCGACACCAACGTGGTGGAAGTCTCCATCAGCCGCCTGCGGGCCAAGGTGGATGACCAGAGCGAGGTCAAGCTGATCCACACCATTCGCGGCGTGGGCTACGTGCTGGAAGCGCGCCCATGAGAACCAGCAGCCTGTCGATGCGCCTGGGCTTGACCGTCAGCCTGATGGGCGCAGGCCTGGTGTTGCTGCTCGCCACACTGGCCTATCTGGCCCTCACCCATGAGTTGGAAAAGCTGGCGCGCAAGGGCCTGGAAAGCAAGATGGAGCAGATCCAGCACAGCCTGGCCCTGGGCCTCGATGCCCAGGCCATCCGCGCCCGTCCCCATTCACTATTGGACCTGGTCATCGGCCACGACAATTTCTACCTGACCATCGTCGGTACCGCCCCCAATGACAGCGTGCTACTCAACATCGGCGCCAAGCCCCAAGAGCCGTTGCTCACTGACTTCAGGCCACGGGAAACCCTCGGCTACCTGAACTGGACCGACAACAACGGCAACCAGGTGCTCAGCGCCTCCAGCCTGATGCGCCTGGCCAGCGGTGAACGCGTGCGGGTGCTGCTGTCCCTGGACCGCATGGACGACCAGGCGCTGCTCAGCGCCTACCTGCGCGCCACGCTGATTGCGCTGCCGCTGCTGTTGATCCTGATCGGCATGGGCGCCTGGTGGCTGGTGCAACGTGGCTTGGCACCGTTGAAGCAGTTCAGCCAGGTGGCGGCGAAAGTCACCACCCAGGACCTGACTCATCGTTTGTCCGTCGACAACTTGCCCCACGAACTGGGTGAACTCGCCCAAGGCTTCAACGTGATGCTCAACCGCCTGGATGCCGGAGTGCAGCAACTCTCGCAATTCTCCGATGACCTGGCCCACGAATTGCGCGCGCCTCTGACCAACCTGATGGGCAAGGCCCAACTGACCCTGTCGCGCCAGAGGCCGCCTGAGGAATATAAGGCGGTGCTGGAATCCAACACCGAGGAGCTCGAACGCCTGGCGCGTATCGTCAGCGACATGTTGTTCCTGGCCCAGGTCAGCCATCCGGCGGCACGGGCCTCATTCACCGAAGTGTGCCTGGCACAAGAAGCCCAGCGGGTGATGGAGCTGTTTGCCCTGAGTGCCGAAGACAAACAGGTCACCCTGAGCCTGCGCGGCGATGCCTGGGTGACCGGCGATCGCCTGATGATCCAGCGGGCGATTTCCAATTTGCTCTCCAATGCCATTCGCCATACGCCTGAAGGCTCAACCGTGTTGCTCTTGGTGGAGACCTACGGCGAGAGCGTGTCGCTGTCAGTGGGCAACCCGGGGCGTGGCATCGAAGCGCACCACCTGGCGCACCTGTTCGAACGCTTCTACCGCGCCGACAGCAGCCGCACCCGTGCAGAGGGTGGCACCGGGTTGGGGTTGGCTATCGTCAAGTCGATCATGCATTTGCACCAAGGGCACGCTCATGTCACCAGCCAGCTCGGGCGCTTTACGCGGTTCAGCCTGGCCTTTCCCCTGTCCCTGGAGGCACCGCAGGTCCCATGTGGGAGCGGGCTTGCTCGCGAAAGCAGTGTGTCAGCCAATACAGGTATCGACTGAACTGGCGCATTCGCGAGCAAGCCCGCTCCCACAATGGGGTAACGGCGTTTCAAGGTTGTCAGGCGGTCTCTTCGTCGCGGCGATGAGCCCACTGATACAACGCCGGCAACACCAGCAGCGTCAGCAATGTCGATGAAATAATCCCGCCAATCACCACCGTCGCCAACGGGCGTTGTACTTCGGCGCCGGTGCCGGTGGCGAGCGCCATCGGGATAAAGCCGAGGGACGCCACCAACGCAGTCATCAACACCGGGCGCAAGCGGGTCAGCGCGCCTTCGTGGATCGCCACCGATAACGAACGGCCTTCTTCACGCAGGTTGCGGATAAAGGCGATCATCACCAGGCCGTTCAGCACCGCCACACCGGACAACGCGATAAAGCCCACCCCCGCCGAAATCGACAGCGGAATATCCCGCAGCCACAGCGCCATGATCCCACCGGTCAGCGCGAACGGAATCCCGGTAAACACCAACAAGCCGTCCTTGAGGCTGTTGAACATCATGAACAGCAACCCGAACACCAGCAGCAACGCCACCGGCACCACGATGCGCAGGCGCTCGGAGGCCTCTTTGAGTTGTTCGAACTGGCCGCCCCAAGTGGTCCAGTAACCGGCAGGCACTTTCACCTGGCTGAGGATGGCGGCTTCGGCTTCCTCCACAAACGAGCCGATATCACGCCCACGCACGTTGGCGCTGACGATCACCAGACGCTTGCCGTTCTCGCGGCTGATCTGGTTGGGGCCCAGCACCAGGTCGAGGCTGGCGACCTGGGACAAGGCGATAAAGCCCAGTTGCCCAGACGTGTTGCTGGCCAGCGCCGGCACCGGAATCAACAGCCGTGACAAGCCTTCGATATCCGTGCGCAGCGCGTCGGACAAACGCACGACCATGTCGAAGCGCCGATCACCTTCGTACAACGTACCGGCCTGTCGCCCACCGACGGCAACGGAAATGGTGTCCTGCACATCGCCCACATTCAGGCCAAAACGGGCCGCCTTGTCGCGGTCGATATTGATGGTCAGCACCGGCAGCCCGGAGGTCTGCTCCACTTTCACTTCCGAGGCACCGTCGAGCTTCTGCAAGGTCTCGGCGATTTCCGCGGCGGTGGTGTTGAGCACCGCCATGTCATCGCCAAACACCTTCACGGCCACATCGCTGCGCACCCCGGAAATCAGTTCGTTGAAGCGCAGCTGAATCGGTTGCGACAGCTCGTACGCGCTGCCCGGCACAATCGCACTGGCCCTTTGGATATCAGCGATGATGGCCTCGCGGGACTTCTTCGGATCGGGCCATTGGTCCTTGGGTTTGAGCATCACGTAGCTGTCGGAGATGTTCGGCGGCATCGGGTCGGAGGCAATTTCCGCCGTACCGGTGCGCGCAAACACCCGCTCGATTTCCGGCACCTCGGCCAGCAAGGTTTTTTCCAGTTGCTGCTGCATCTGCACCGATTGCGTCAGACTGGTGCCAGGTACACGCAGTGCCTGCTGGGCAAAGTCGCCCTCGCTGAGGCTGGGGATAAATTCGCTGCCCATGCGGCTGGCGACAGCGCCCGACACGACGATGGTCAGCAGCGCCAGGCCAAACACCAGCGGGCGGCGCGTCATCACCCAATTGAGCACCGGGTCATACACCCGACGCGCGCTGCGCATCACCAGGTTTTCTTCTTCCTTGACCTTGCCGGTGACGAACAACGCAATCGCCGCCGGTACGAAGGTGACTGACAGAATCATCGCGCCGAGCAAGGCGATGACCACCGTGAAGGCCATCGGATGGAACATCTTCCCGGCCACCCCGGTAAGGGCAAAGATCGGCAGGTACACCACCATGATGATCAGTTGCCCGAAGATCAGCGCCCGTCGCGCTTCCTTGGCCGCGGCAAAGACTTCGTGCAGGCGCTCACTGCGGGTCAGCAGGCGGCCATGGCGCTGCTGTGCATGGGCCAAGCGGCGGATGGCGTTCTCGACGATCACCACCGCGCCGTCGACGATAATGCCGAAGTCCAACGCGCCGAGGCTCATCAGGTTGGCGCTGACTTTGTTGGTGAACATGCCGGTGAAGGTGAATAGCATCGCCAGCGGAATCACCATCGCAGTGATCAGCGCCGCACGGATATTGCCGAGGAACAGGAACAGCACCGCAACGACCAGTAACGCGCCTTCGAAGAGGTTTTTCTTCACCGTGGCGATGGCTTTTTCCACCAGGTTGGTGCGGTCGTAGACGGTGACCGCCACAACGCCTTCGGGCAGGGAGCGGTTGATCTCCTCGAGCTTTTTCGCCACCGCCTGGGACACGCTGCGGCTGTTCTCGCCAATCAACATGAACACCGTGCCCAGCACCACTTCACGGCCGTTTTCGGTGGCAGCACCCGTGCGCAGCTCACGACCGATGTCGACCTGGGCCACATTGCGCACGCGGATCGGCGTGCCGTCCGAGGTGGTGATGACGATGTTGGCGATGTCGTCGATAGACGCCACTTGCCCCGGCGCACGGATCAACAACTGCTCGCCGCTGCGCTCGATATAACCGGCGCCGACGTTGGCGTTGTTGCGCTCCAGCGCTGTGACCAGGTCATTGAGCGTCAGGTTGTAGGCGGCCAGGCGCTTGGGGTCTGGCGCAATCTGGTATTCCTTGGCGAAGCCGCCGATCGTATTGATCTCGGCCACACCCGGCACGTTGCGCAGTTGCGGTTTAATGATCCAGTCCTGAATCACCCGCAAATCAGTCGGTGTGTACGGCGTGCCGTCTTCTTTGCGAGCACCGTCCTCGGCCTCAACGGTCCACAGGAAAATTTCCCCGAGCCCGGTGGAAATCGGCCCCATCGCGGTCTCGATGCCATCGGGCAATTGCTCGCGGGCCACTTGCAGGCGCTCGTTGACCAGTTGGCGGGCGAAGAACAGGTCGGTGCCGTCCTTGAAAATCACCGTGACCTGGGACAAGCCGGACCGCGACAACGAGCGCGTTTGCTGCAGGCCGGGCAGACCGGCCATGGCGGTTTCAATGGGAAAGGTGATGCGCTGCTCGGTTTCCAACGGCGAGAACCCGGCCGCTGCCGAGTTGATCTGCACCTGCACGTTGGTGATATCAGGCACCGCGTCGATGGGCAGTTTCTGATAGCTGGCGATGCCGATACCGGCCATCAACAGCACCGCCAGCAGCACGATGATGCGCTGCTCGATGGCGAATTGGATAAGGCGCTCAAACATGGGGAATCACTCGCAGATCAATGGGCGTGTTCGGCCGAGCCTTTGCCCAGTTCGGACTTGAGGATGAAGCTGCCAACTGTCGCCACCTGCGCGCCGGCCTCCAGGCCTTTGCGCACTTCGACGTAGCCGTTTTCACTGACACCCAGCTCAAGATGGCGAGTGACAAAACCGTCTGCGGTGCGTACGAACACCGAGGGTTTGTCCTCGACGGTCTGGATCGCGGCTTGCGGCACGGTGACCTTGGCCTGGTAGGTATCGGTGGCCACTTGTACGGCCACGAACAAGCCTGGGCGCCAGGCGTCGTCGGGGTTGGGTACCGTCACGCGGACGGTGGCGGTGCGCGTCTGCTCACCGAGCAAGTTGCCGACATACGCCACGGTGCCCAGCACTTCGGTGCCCATTTCCGTCGAGCTGACTTTCACCGGTTTGCCCACGCGAACCTTGTTCAAGTCCTTGGGAAATACACCGAAGGTGACCCACACCTGGGACAAGTCCGAGAGCGTGAACGCGTTGCTGGTTTCACTGACCACCTCGCCCACGCCCAAGTGTTTTTCCACCACCACCCCGGCGAACGGCGCACGCAGTTCATAGCGATTGCCACCGGCCAACACCGCGCTGCCGCTGAGGGCGGTCATCTTTTGCCGAGCATTGTTCAGGGCGATTTCGGCTTCTTGCAGGGTTTGCCGCGCCAGCAGGTAATCCTGCTCGGCGGAGATTTTGTCCTGCCACAACTGGCGCTCGCGCTGGAAGGTGGTGCGCGCTAGCTCGACCCGGCGCTCGCTGGCCGCCAGCTCACTGCGCTGGTCCGAAATCTGCTGGCTGGCGATCACCGCCAATAGCTCACCCTTCTTCACCGACTGGCCAAGATTGACCTTCACCGCCTCCACCACACCTGCGGCGCGGGGCACGATGTGAGAGGTGCGGTCTTCATCGAAGCGCACCTCGCCCGGCAGCGTCAGCACGGTGCTGATCGAACGCGGTTGAGCCTGGGCCAGTTGGATGCCGGCGGCCTGGATCTGTTGCTCGGTGAGTTCGAGGTGGCCTTCTTCTTCGTCGGCGTGGGCGAAGCCGGACAGCATCAGGCCCAAGGCGACGGCGAACGCCATGCCATGTTTTTTATTCATCAGGAGACTCCAGGAAAAATCAAAGCCGGGCGAGGTCGCCGTAAATTCGTTCGATGCGTACCCAGGCGTCGGTGGCCTGGGCGGTCGCCGTGAGGTACTGGGTGCGGGCCGCGATCAACGTGCGCTGGGCGTCGAGCACATCGAGGAAGTTGAACTTGCCCATCTCGAAACCACGAGTGGCGCTGTCGACCGCACTTTGTGCGGCGGGCAGGATCTGCTGGTTGAATGCGCGCACTTCGGTATTCGCCGTTTGCCACAGGTCCAGGGCCTGGCGGGTTTCGGTGCGCAGGCGCAGCTCGGCAGCGTTGCGCAGGTCGCGGGCCTGGTCGGTACGACGGCTGGCGGCCAGGATGTTGCCCTGGTTGCGGTTGAATAACGGGATGGGCATCGACAC
The DNA here is from genome assembly GCF_016405635.1 of Pseudomonas sp. MF6755. Taxonomy (NCBI): domain Bacteria; kingdom Pseudomonadati; phylum Pseudomonadota; class Gammaproteobacteria; order Pseudomonadales; family Pseudomonadaceae; genus Pseudomonas; species Pseudomonas sp. MF6755. Next base: position 20,206 of record NZ_JAEKDA010000029.1, on the reverse strand, counting down.
GCCCACCAGGTTGACTCGCTCGCGCACGCTGGCGTCGTATTGGCTGCCGATGGACACATCCAGGTCCGGAATGCGCTGGGCTTTTTCCAGGCCCACGCTGGCTTCGTTTTGCACGATATTCAGTTCGGCCAGGCGTAGCTCGGCGGTCTGCTCAAGACGCGCCAGCAATTGCGCGGCGGCGGGTAACGCGGGTACGGAGGTGTTTTGCGTGGCGACCGCCTGGAAGTCGGTGGCGGCGCTGCCGGTGCTGGCGGCCAGGCGGCGGTAGGCATCGGCCTGGCCAATGTGTGCGCGATTCAACTCCAGGCGGATTTCCGACACCTGCACCTGGGCGCGGGTGGCTTCCACCGGTGATGACTTGCCAGCGGTGACGCGCCCGTTGGCGACCACCAGGCCGCGTTCGGCCAAGGCCATTGAGCGTTGCGCCAGGTCGAGGCGCTCCTGGGCGCGCAGGGCGCCGTAATAGCTGTCGATCACCTCGGCACGCAGGACGTTGCGGCGCTGCTCCAGGGTCAATGCGGCGGCGTCCTGGGCGCGGGTAGCGACCTCGATGCGCGCACCGCGTTTGCCACCCAGTTCCAGGGTCTGGCTGAGTTTGATGCTGGTGGTGCGGCTGTTGCGGCGGGTGTCTTCGGCGTCCCAGGAGGCCACCGGGTTGGGAATCAAACCGGCCTGCTGGCGGCCGCCTTGGGCGATGTCGATTTCCCATTGCGCGGCCGCCAGGTCCGGGTTGTTGGCGAAGGCGGCTTGCAACGCTGCATCGAGGGTAAGGGGTTGTGCCTGGGCGGCGTTTGCGGCTACCCACAACGCCGCCGCGCTCAACAGTGTTCTAACGGAAATTGCCATAACGAGAGTTCCACGCCCATGAAGTCGCTGAGGTTTCCCAGCGGGGGCAATGTAGCTTTCGGTACTTATCAGGGCCGTGGGTGGAAGATTACAAATCCGTTAGCCAGGCTCAGGCATGCACCTCGTCGTGGTCGTCATGCTGGAAACCTTCGCCTTCGACCTGGATCGTGGCGTGGGAAATATCGAATTGTTCGTGCAGCAATTCCGTCACTCGACTGAGGATTTGTTGCTCGCTGCCTTGGGACGCATCCGCGACCAAATGCGTACTCAGCACGTTCTTGCCGCTGGTGAGGGCCCAGATGTGCAGGTCGTGCACGTCCTTCACCCCGGGCACACTGCGGATGCCCTGCTCCACCTGCTCGATATCGACACCCTCCGGCACACCTTGCAGCAGTATGTTCATGCTGGCCTTGAGCAGCGTCCAAGTGCGCGGCAGTACCCAGAACCCGATGGCGGCCGCAACCACGGAATCGATCCAACCCCAGCCGGTGAACATGATCACCACCGCCGCGATGATCACGCCGACAGAGCCGAGCATGTCACTCCAGACTTCCAGGTAAGCACCCTTGACGTTGAGGCTCTCGCCACTGGCCGCGCTGAGCAGGCGCATGGAAATCAGGTTGACGATCAACCCCAGCACCGCAATCACCAGCATGCCGGTGGACTGGATCTCGGCGGGCGCCTGCAGCCGCTGGTAAGCCTCGTACAAAATGTAGAACGCCACGGCGAACAGCAGCAGTGCGTTGAAGGCTGCCGCGAGAATCTCGAACCGCGCATAGCCGAAAGTGCGCTTGCGATCCGCCGGGCGCTTGGCGACCTGGATCGCCACCAGGGAAATCGCCAGCGCCAGGGCGTCAGTCATCATGTGCGCGGCGTCGGACAACAGCGCCAGGCTGCCGGTGACAAAGGCGCCGATGACTTCGGCAATCATGAAGCTGCCGGTCAGCCCCAGGGCGATCCATAACTTGCGTTCGTGGCCGGCGCGTACTTGGGCGTGGCTGTGTCCTGCGCTCATGAAATGTCCTCGTGGGTTGGGATGGGGCGGATCATAGAGCTATAGGCCAGATCCATTGGCATGGTTTGCAAAATTGTCATCCGCGCGCCAGTGCGTCGTTACTTTCAAGCGCACCAAATTGCCCATGAGACGATTGTCTCGGTGGTCGGGCTGGCGGGCACCTTGGTGCCCTGGCACTTCTTGACCTGATCTTCAGGTGGCCAAGGTGTGGCGTTTGCCAAACAACGCCACACTCGCCACCCCCACCGCCCCCATCACCACGCAATACCCCACGCAGATCCACGGGCTGGTCGGCATCAGCGCGATCAACAGCAACGGTGTGGTACTCGCCCACAGCGCATAGGCGATGTTGTAGGTAAAGGAAATCCCCGACACCCGCACCTGCGCCGGGAACAGCCCGACCATCACCGACGGTACCGCGCCCACCACGCCGCAGCTCAAGCCCGCTACAGCGTATGCCGCGCCCAGCCACACGCCGCCATTGATCAGGCTGGCATACAGAATGAAAATCCCCAGCGGCAGCAGCAGGCTGTACACCAACACCGCGCGCCAGGCGCCGATGCGATCCACCAGCAGGCCGGCAAGGACGCAGCCGATATTCAGGAAGACGATGCCCAACGCGCTCAGGGCGAAGGTGTGGCTGGGGCTCATGCCGAAGGTTTTCTGCATCATGGTCGGGGTGATGACCACCAGTACCACGACGGCCGAGGTGAGCACGCAGGTGAGGATCATTGCCGGCAGCAGCACGGCGCGATGGTCGCGCAGCACGGTGCGTAGCGGCATTTCGGCTGCCGCCTGGCGGCGCGCCTGCATTTCGAGGAACACCGGGGTTTCGCTGAGCCAGCGGCGCAGCCAGACGCCGATCACGCCGAATACGCCGCCGAGCAAGAAAGGGAAACGCCAGGCGTAGTCGAGGATTTCGGCGGGGGTGAAGACTTGCGCCAGCAAGGTGGCGGTCAGTGCGCCCAGCAGGTAGCCAAAGGTCAGGCCGGCTTGCAGGAAACCCAAGGCGTAGCCGCGGTGGTGGCGCGGCGCGTGCTCGGCGACGAAGGTCCAGGCGCTGGGCACTTCGCCGCCCACCGCTGCGCCTTGCAGCACGCGCAGTGCCAGCAGGATCAGCGGAGCGAAATAGCCGATTTGCGCATAGGTCGGCATGATGCCGATCAGCAAGCATGGCAAGGCCATCATCAGGATGCTCAGGCTGAACACGCGCTTGCGTCCCAGGTGGTCGGCAAAGTGCGCCATCAGGATGCCGCCCAGCGGGCGGGCGAGGTAGCCGGTGACGAAGATGCCGAAGCTTTGCAGCAGGCGCAGCCACTCGGGCATTTCCGGGGGGAAGAACAGTTGGCTGAGGGTCAGCGCAAAGAACACGAAGATAATGAAGTCGTAGATTTCCAGGGCTCCACCGAGAGCGGCCAGGCCCAGGGTTTTGTAGTCGGAGCGGGAAAAACGCTGCGCCCGTGGGGAAAAGGTGGCAGTCATGTGCAGGCTCGGCAGGCAAACAAAATGGCGTGCAGGTTATGAGCTGAGCCCAGTGATGGCAATCGCGACGGATATATTTGTTTTACTCATCGATCGTTGAAGATAACTGGATTCCCAAATCAATGGGTGTAGAGGAATATCCCGTAAAACTGCCAAAACCCATAATAAATACAAGAGGAAAGCTTCATGGCCGATGCTATCGAAGACAGCCGCTATGCCCGGTTTGCGCTGCGTTGCTCCAACTTTGCAGAGCGCTGGTTTCCGGACTCCTGGGTGTTTGCCGCCCTCGCCGTGATCATCGTCGCCGTGGCGACCCTGGGCATGGGCGCCGCGCCGGCCGAAGCGGCCAAGGCGTTTGGCGACGGGTTCTGGAGCCTGATCCCGTTCACCATGCAGATGGCTTTTGTGGTGATCGGTGGTTATGTGGTCGCCAGCTCACCGCCCGCGGTGAAGTTGATCGACCGCCTGGCACGCATCCCCAAGAATGGCCGCTCGGCGGTGGCCTGGGTCGCGTTGATCTCCATGGTGGCTTCGTTGCTTAACTGGGGCCTGTCCCTGGTGTTCGGCGGTTTGCTGGTGCGGGCGCTGGCCCGCCGCACGGATCTACGCATGGACTACCGCGCCGCCGGCGCTGCGGCGTACCTGGGCCTGGGTGCCGTCTGGGCGCTGGGGCTGTCGTCGTCGGCCGCGCAGTTGCAGGCCAACCCGGCCAGCTTGCCGCCGTCGATCCTGTCGATCACCGGGATGATCCCATTCACCGAGACCATCTTCCTGTGGCAATCCGGCGTACTGTTGCTGGCGCTGATCGTGGTGTCGCTGATCATCGCCTACGCCACCGCACCCGGCCCCAATAGCGCCCGTGATGCCAAGGCCTGTGGCGTCGACCCGGCCTTCAACCTGCCCAAGCCGCAACCACCGACGCGCCCAGGTGAATGGCTGGAACACAGCCCGTTACTGACGATTTTGCTGGCATTGCTGGCGGCCGGCTGGCTGTTCCATGAGTTCTCGACCAAGCCGGCGATCAGCGCCATTTCGGGGCTCAACACCTATAACTTCCTGTTCATCATGGTCGGCGCCCTGCTGCACTGGCGCCCGCGCAGCTTCCTCGATGCGGTGGCCCGTGCCGTGCCGACCACCACCGGCGTGCTGATCCAGTTCCCGCTGTACGGCTCGATTGCGGCGTTGATGACCGTGGTCAAGGGCGGCGACGGCCAGACCCTGGCGCACCATATCTCGACGTTCTTCACCTCCATCGCTTCCCACGACACTTACGCGCTGCTGATGGGTGTGTACTCGGCGGTGCTGGGTTTCTTCATCCCATCGGGTGGCGGCAAGTGGATCATCGAAGCGCCCTACGTGATGCAAGTGGCCAATGACCTGCAATACCACCTGGGCTGGGCGGTGCAGATCTACAACGCGGCCGAGGCGCTGCCGAACCTGATCAACCCGTTCTATATGCTGCCGCTGCTGGGCGTGTTGGGGTTGAAGGCACGGGATTTGATCGGGTTCTCGTTTGTGCAGTTGCTGGTGCACACGCCGCTGGTGTTGTTTTTGTTGTGGGCGTTGGGGACGACGTTGGCTTATTTGCCGCCGGTCATGCCCTGAAAGCAGCCACAAGCGGCAAGTTTTTAGCTTCAAGCTTGCTGCTTGAAGCCCGTAACTTGGCGCTGCCTTAATTCCGTCACATTCCATTGCTACCGTCCTGCGAAATATCTTGCAACATCTCGCCAAGGACTCCTCCGCAATGAGTGACGAGCACGAAGACCACCCCGCCCCCGATTCCGCCATCCAACCGCCGGTAGACACCAGCCGCCGGCGCTTCCTCGGCGGGGCGGCGGTGTTGGGGGTCGGTGCGACCTTGAGTGCCTGCGGCAATACCAGCGAAGCACCGAGCCCACCGGTCACGCGGCCGCTCACACCCCAGGAGCTGGACAAGGCGTTGCACGACCAGGTGAAGACCGTGGTGGTGATCTATGCCGAGAACCGCAGCTTCAATAATCTGTTCGCCGATTTCCCTGGGTTGGAGAAACCCCTTTCAGCCTTAACCGCCACTGACGCCCAGCAGCGCGACCGCGACGGCAGCGTAATGACCAGCCTGCCTCCGACCTGGGGCGGTGTGTTGCAGGTCGGCCCGCAAACCGTGGATGGGGTGACCTACCCCAGCGAGGTGCAATTCCAGCAGAACCTGCCCAACGCACCGTTCGCCCTCAAGGGCCCAAATGCCGAAGACCTGCCGCTGAGCCTGGTGACCCGCGACCTGTGGCACGTGTTTTACCAGAACCAGATGCAGATTAACGGCGGCAAAAACGATGGGTTTGTCGCCTGGGGTGACGCCGGTGGCCTGGTGATGGGCCATTACGCCCAGAGCCGTTATTCCCTGCGCCTGTGGGACGTGGCCAAGGAGTTTGTGCTCTGCGATAACTTTTTCCAGGGCGCATTTGGTGGTTCGTTCCTTAATCACCATTACCTGATCAGCGCCACGGCGCCGTTTTATCCCAATGCCGCGCAGTCGGTGGCCAAGGCGCAGATCGCCACGCTGCAAGGCGATGACCCCACCGACACACGCCTCAAGCCTTTGGACAACTCGCCGGCCAGCGCCATGACCGGCCCGCCGCAGTTCGGGCCCAGCGCGCTGACGCCGGATGGTTACGGCGTGAACACCCTGGCCCCACCTTATTGGCCCACCTGGATTCGCGACCCAGAAAACCCGGATTATTCCAAACCGGACCTGCCCAACGTACTGGTGCCGCAAACCCACGAACATATTGGCGACAAGCTGTCGAAAAAGAACATCGACTGGGCCTGGTACGCCGGCGCGTGGCAAGCCACCCTGGAGCAGTTCAAGGACTCCGGCGGTATCCCCAAGATTCCGAACTTCCAGTACCACCACCAGCCGTTCAACTACTTCAAGCAGCAAGGGCCGCAAAACCGTGTGGAGCGTGATAAGCGCCTGCGCGATGGCGGCCTGGGCGATGAGTCGACCACCAACAAGTTTTTCGCCGACGCCCAGGCCGGCAAGCTGCCTGCGGTGAGTTTCTACAAACCTCAGGGCAACCTGAACATGCACGCCGGTTACGCCGATGTGGCCTCGGGCGACCGCCATATCGCCCGCGCCTTGAAGGTGCTGCAAGAAAGCCCGCAGTGGAAAAACATGGTGGTGGTGGTCACCGTCGATGAAAACGGCGGTTGGTGGGACCACGTTGCACCGCCCAAAGGCGATCGCTGGGGCCCGGGCACGCGGATCCCGGCCCTGGTGGTGTCGCCGTTCGCACGCAAAGGCACCGTTGACCATACGGTGTACGACACCGCATCGATCCTGCGGTTGATCACCCGGGTGTTCCAGTTGGAGACCCTGGACGGCCTCAAGCAGCGCGATGACGCGATGATCGCCCGCGGCCAGAAGCCCATGGGCGATCTGAGCAACGCCTTGCAGTTCAACCTGTAGGAGGCTTATCCAATAACGACATGCCTGGCGATTTAACACGCGGTTTTCCTGGCCAGCCGCTACTGTGTGCAGGTGGGCTTTTATCCCGCGCAGACGGGCTTCGCTGACAAGGAACCAACTATGTTTAAACCGACCAGGCTGTCCTTCACCCTGGCCGCACTGCTGGCGAGTGCGGTCGTACACGCCGACATCGAGGTGCCATTGGGCAGCACGCAGCGTGTCAGCCAGTTGTTCGCGTTTCCCAATAACTGCAACGTGATCTGTTTTCGCCCATGGACGCTGGAGCAAACCGCCGAGCATTACCTGAACCAGAGCCTGCAGCGTGATGGTTACAGCCGGGCCAAGGTCAGTGTTAAGACCCGCGACGGCCAGGTCGCGGCGACCTTCAGTGGCGTACCGGACACCTACGGCCAATCCTTGATCACCTTGCTCAACACCGCCGACCTGGCTTACCAGGGCGCCAGCCAGCTCAACAGCGACGGCAAGTGGGCGTATAACTGGTACCTGTTCCTGCCGCTGGGCATGGCACTGGAGAACCGCAAGAGCGTCGAATTGCTGCACTTTCCACCGGATTACTCGCTCACCCAGGCCCAGGACTACCTGGAGTCAGCCACCACCGACCGTTGGGCAGCGTTGCTCACCGACAACGGCATACCAGCCAGCGAAACACCGGCGTATCAAACCATCATCGATATCGCGCCCATCGCCGCGCCGTCCAATGCAGGGAAAGACCTGCAAAACGTCTATAGCTACTTCACTGACTACCAGACCCGCATGGTCAAGGAACTGAGCCTGCATGCCAACGGTTCACTGCCGATGATGGCGTTCGGCGCGCCGGTGCGCAGTTGGATCAAGCAACAATACGGCCAGAGCGTGGGCGTGCTGGAACTGGCGCAGATAAGCCCGGCCGCGGGCAGAACCGTGTCAGTGCTGGGCGCCAACCACCCCAGCTACATCTGGTACGCGGCTGACCCGGCAAGCTATGACGGCGATGAGCAAAAAGCCGACGAGGCCGGGTTGAAAGTGATGGGGCAGGATTTGAGCGCGGCCTGCTGGCAAGCCGGTATGGGCCAGAAACCCGCCAGCGACGCCAATGTATTGCTCAAGGCCTGCCTGAACACCTGGCAGGTCACGCGTAAAGAGCAGACCTGTGCGTTGTTCTACACCTCGGTGCGCAACCTGCCCCCGGAGCAGGCTAACGCCAAATGCGCCACCCCGCCCATCAAGGCGCAGTTGAAACAGCTGAGAAGTGCCCCGCCCACCCCCACTGCTCTGCCGCCTGTGCTTTGACACGAATAAACCGTCTCTACTGTCAAGTTTGACAGTAGATATAGGCTCCGACTTCGGCGACTCTTGGGCCGCGCCCATTTGCTGCAAGGCTCGCAGTCAGACAACCCGCAGGTCCATGCAGCCCAACTCAGGAGAGTGATGAAAACTCAAGCCATGGATAAGGCTAAGACCGCGGTGAGTGCCTGCCTCTATCCCTTCAAGACGCTACTCGTGGAACAGGGTTACCCTTCGACCGAGCACTTCCAGGTCCAGCAAGACGCGCATGGGATGACGACCGGAGTCATAGCGCGGATCGCTTTTGACAACCGCGTGCGCATTGCGCAGGTATCTGGCTATGCCGTCAGCGAGCGACGCCCGCACACGCTGCAGCTGTCTCCGCGCATCCACTTGTACGATGGTTGGTTCTGCGGCCTGTTACAGCACTCGTGCAACCCGAACGTGTTCTTGGACGCTACATATCTGGAGCTATGGACGGTACAAGCCATCCCCGCCGGCAGCCTGCTGACGCTCGATTACGCCACGACCGAAGACGCGCTGGCCCGGCAGTTCGCTTGCCAGTGCGGCGAGCTGAACTGCCGGGGTTGGATCACCGGCAGCAAGGAACCACTGAACGCCGAAGGCCAGGCCTTCATGGCGTGGTGGCGCGAGCACAAGCGGCCTTAGGCTTCACCCAACGGACGCAGGCGGTACTGCGGCGGCAGTTGCTCGAAGCCACTGATGGTGGTGTTCAAGCTCTTCCAGCGGCCATCCTTGATGCCATAGATGCAGCCGTGGATCGACAGGCTCTGCCCGCGGTGCCAGGCGTTCTGCACAATGCTGGTATGGCCGACGTTGGCCACCTGCTGGATCACGTTGAGTTCGCACAGGCGATCAACGCGTTCTTCTTCAGTGGGCAATTGGGCCAGCAGGTCGCGGTTCTCGTAGTAGAGATCGCGGATAGTGCGCAGCCAGCCGTCGATCAGGCCGAACTGGCGGTCCTGCATCGACGCACGCACGCCGCCACAACCGTAGTGGCCGGTGACGAGGATGTGTTTGACCTTGAGCACGTCCACCGCGTACTGGATCACCGACAGGCAATTGAGGTCGGTGTGCAGCACCACATTGGCCACATTGCGGTGCACGAACAGATCGCCGGGCAGCATGCCGACGATCTCATTGGCGGGTACACGGGCATCGGAACAGCCGATCCACAGGTACTCCGGGGTCTGCTGGCGGGCGAGCTTGGCGAAGAATTCGGGATCTTCCTGTTTGATCGCATCCGCCCAGCGTTCGTTGTTATCAAGCAGGTCTTGTAGTTCGTTCATCAGGGAAAGCCTCAGGAATGATGCGCAGTTTTGTGACTGACAACCCCTCGTCCAGGTCACGCCACGCGCAAATTAGCTTGAATCTTTGGGGAGCCCAGCCTGTCCACACACTATAAGCCCCACAGTATGAGGATTGGCCATGACTGATTCACGACGTCCCTACGGTGCTACGCAGCCCGAACCCATTGATGACAACGAAGACCGCATGGGCTCGATGCGCGAGCTGGATTTTGACGAAGAAGAACCCACGGCGGAAATCGGCGATGAAATACCGCGCCGCGAACGCGAGCACCTGCTGCCCGACGAACGGGTGCGCGAAGCCGGGATGACCGGGGCTTCGACCGCTGATCATGAATCGACTGATGACGATATGAGCCCGGAGACGCTGATCCATGAGGATGGCGCACGGGATGCGCGAGAGGCCGGGGAAGACAAACCTGCCGACTTCGACCTCAGCATTGTGGACGAGGACGAGATTGGCGGCGGCAATGGCCTGGATGAGGCCGAACTGGCCGATATTGACCCTGTAGACCGTAACCGCTGAAAAAACGCGGTTCAACATGTGGGAGGGGGCTTGCTCCCTCCCACATTTGGCTGTGTATTCAATCGACCAGCGTGCAGGCCATCACGACTGCATCTTCGCGACCACCAACCGCCGGGTAATAGTCCCGACGCCGGCCAATTTCATTGAAGCCATAGCGCTCATACAGCCGGAACGCCCCGCTATTGCTGTCACGCACTTCCAGGAAACACTCCCGGGCATTGGCCGCATACGCGCGGGACATCAGGTGCTCCAGCAACGCCAGGCCCAATCCGCGGCCCTGGTTTTCCGGTTTGACGGTGATATTCAGCAAATGCGCTTCATCGAGAATGATCTGTACCACCCCGTGGCCCACCTGCTGCTCGCCCTCGAACATCAGCCAGATCTGGTACTTGCCCAGCCCGTCGAGAAAGATCCCACGGGTCCAGGGGTGGCTGAACGCCGCGTATTCGATTTTCAGCACGGCGTCGAGGTCGGCCTCGGTCATCGGGCGGAAGGATAAAGCCTCACTCATCAGTTGTTTTCCAGCGCGCCATCAGCCGGCGCATGGCTTGCCAGACATCAGCCTTACGCTGTGGCTCTTCCATTAATAATTCCAGGCCCGGCAGGGCCCACACCGAGCCCAGGCTGTCGACCTGCAGCTCGCGGTACCAGGCCTCGGCATTGGCTTCACCGGCAAACCGCACGGCGGGCAGGCCGATCAACCACAGGCACACGCAGGGTTCATCTTCCAGACGCGCCGAGACAAACCCCTGGACAAAATCCCGTGCAGCCTCTGGGCCCTGGTCCATGGTGCCGCGCACCAGCAACGGCCAGCGCACCGGCTCACCGATGATTTGCGGGCTGTCGGGCAGGCCGGCGGCGCGCAGCATGTCCTTGAGCAGCAGGTAGGCTGGGTCGCGGGACTGGAAACGCTCGCCAGTGGGCAGTTCCACCAGCAACAGGCAACGCCCGGCCCGCAGCAATTGCAGGGCAAAGCGTGGCGGCGGTACCACCGGCGCCTTGACCACCACCGCAGCTTCTTCGACCACCTTGGCCGCCTTGGTCACCGGCGAAGGGCGTGGCACGTCGATCTTGGCCCGCTCGACCGCCGGGCGCGTTTCGGGAGTGGGTTTGACCACCACCACGGGCGCGGCCGCCTCTTCTCCCGAAGACTCGAACGCCTCATAGGGCTCAGGCGCCTGCAACAACTCCGGCCGCGACGGCGCGGCAAACGGCAGTTCGGTGCGGGGCAGCCAGTTGACCACCTGCATGGCGGTCAAGTAAGCGCGACGTCGGGACTCGATAAGCACAGCTCGGCCACTTGTGGATAAGTAAAGAGCGGGGATTCTACCGCTGTTCGGTAACAATCGCCCACTGTGCACTGACCGGCTGTGGATAAATCCCGCGCCTGATGCAGTACAATCGCGACTTTTAATCGCCAACCAGCCGGCCATTCCCATGATCGAACCCAAGCGCGTCCTGCGCGCCCTCGCCGAACACTGGGCCTTACTTGAGCCTCTGTGCGAACACTTCGACCAAGGCACCCTGAGCCTGGGCGAGCTGCGCGCACAGTTGGCCGCCCAACAACTGGACAGCACGCCCCAGGACATCACCAGCCTGCTGGACGTGTGGATTCGCCTGGATATCCTGGTGCCTGTGGCCAAGAGCCCGAACCGTTTCGAGCTCAACGCGCAGATCCACGACTTCCTCGCCTATCTTCGCAAGGAGCACCGGCTTGGCCTGTGCCTGGAAATCGAAGCCTACCTGCGCCATCTCGAGCGCCTGGCCGGTTATATCCAGGACGCCTTCGACATCCGTGACGGCCATGACCTGGCCCGGCAACTGCGCCTGCTGGACATGCGCGTGCGCGACGTGCTGAAAAAACTCGCCAACGACGAACAGGCCCTCGCCGCCGTGGCCGACCGCGCCAAGACCAGCGACCGCCAGATCCCGTTGCGCCAGCGTTACGCCGAGGTCTTGGCGACGTGGGACGAATATGTCGAACCGATGATCCAGCTGGTGAACGCCGACGGCGCGTTCGAGCAAGGCGTGCGCAAGGTCGAGAACGTGCTGCTGCGCATGCTCACCGAGCAGCAGCGTCTCGGCCACCTGGTGGACGACGACATGCTGCTGCGCACCCACGCGCGCATCCTCGAAATGCAGACCAGCGCCCAACTGACCTTGCGTCATGCGCGGGAGTTGCTGTTGCCGCTGCGTGAAGAAGCACGCCGGCATAATGCTGTGACCCGTGGCGCGGCGCTGGCCCTGTCGGCAATTCGCCGTAAAGGCCTGGACGCGGTGCCACAGGCCGCAATGCCAATGTTCACCCGGCCACAAAGCACCTTCCTCGGCAGTGCCAGCCAGGTCGAGGCTTATGTGTATGCCCTGGCGAACTTCGAGCCCAAACCGGCACGTTTCCCCAAGGCGCACAAATCCCACAAGGGCGAAGCCCAGCGCGCACCGCGGACGGTCAAGGAAATGCTCGAGCGCTGCGAAGACGCGCTGCCCATGCCCGACTTGATGACCTGGCTGCTGGAGCAGGAACCGGACGGCGCCACCGACGAATTGCTGTACTGGTTCTCACGCCTCTCGCGGGAAAAACGCTTTAAACGCGAGCGCCTGGAACGTCGCGACTACAACACCCACGAGCACCAGGTCAGCCTGCGCTCCTTCGCCCTGCTCCCGGCCGGCCCTGATGCCGCCGAGAATTCTGCGAGCACACCTTATGCATCTTGATCTATCCGAACTGTCCCAGCTGGCGCCGATCTTTCGCGAGCTGTTCAAGGGTTACCACGTCAGCCGCCGCGACCCGGAGCTGTACGCGCAACTGTCGAACTTCCAGGACCAGTACCGCACACTGTTCAAGGCCCTGGGCTTCGAGTTGGTATGCGATACCCGCGGTTTCTACTACTTCGTGCCGGACACTGCGGTGGCCGCAGCGCAAGTGAACAAGACCGCCCAGCGCCTGGCCTTGTTTACCTTCATCATCGTCGAACATCTGGCCGACCAGGGCCGCGACCCGGTTGCCGTACTCGACGGTGGCAGCCTGGGCCGCGATGAACTGCCTTCGCTGCTGGAGAAATACCGCGACCTGTTTATCCAGGCCGAAGTGCAGACCCAGGAAGAGCTCGAAGAAAAAATCATGCGCCGCATGACCCAACTGGGTTTTGCCAGCGAAGACAACGGCATCTACCGCTTCCTGCCGCCGATGCACCGTTTCCTCGATGTGTGCCTCTCCGTGCAGCAGGACCGCGACCTGGCCGCCAGCGTGCACAGCGTATTGCCGTTGCCGGCGCCGGTGATCATTGACGAAGACAGCGATGAAAAACTGCTGAAGACCGATGACCCGCTGGACCTGAGCGGTTTCAATGAAGAAAGCGAAGAAGATGCCCTGGCCCGTGCCATTGCCGAAGAACAGGAGACCGACGCATGAGTAAGGAACGCTACGGCATCCGCCGCTTCGCCCTATTGAACACCGCTGGCTACAGCCTGGGCTTGTTCCCGCTGGAAGAGCCGCTGTCGGTGTATGGCGCCAACAACCTGGGCAAATCCGCCTCGATCAACGCCTTGCAGTTCCCGATCCTGGCGCGCATGTCGGACATGAGTTTCGGCAAGTACACCCTGGAACAATCGCGGCGTTTCTACTTTGCCACTGACACCAGCTACATCCTGGTGGAAGTCTCCCTGCCTCACGGCCCCCACGTGATCGGCGTGGTCGGGCGCGGCCCGGGCGGCGGTTTTGGTCACCAGTTCTTTGCCTATGCCGGCAAGCTGGACCTGGCTCATTATCAGAAAAACGACACCTGCCTGCGTCAGAAAGAGCTGTTCACCAACCTTGAGCGCGAGGGCCTCAAAGCCTACGAGCTCAAGCCTGATGAACTGCGGCGCTTGCTGGTGGGCGGCCATACGTCGATCCCGCTGGACCTGACCCTGATTCCGCTGCGTTCTACCAGCGAACAGAGCTTGAAGACCTTCCGGGCGCTGTTTATCAACCTGCTGCACATGCGCGAAATCACGGCGGCCAAGCTCAAGCAGCTGTTCCTCGATGCCTTCGAACACAGCCTGCGTTCCGGCAGCGTCGATTACATCGCTGCGTGCGAAGAAGCCTTCCGCGATGTGCGACGCATGGAGCAGGACTACAACTCGCTGGTGGCTGCCGGGCCGTTGGTCGAGGCGCTGGCCAATGGCGTGAAACAACGCGATGCCTTGCGCGGCAAACTGCATCGCCTGTCACCGCTGCTGGATTCGTTGCTGGGCACCTGGTCGGACTACGCCAGTGCGCGTAAGGAAGAGCTGACCATCCAGGCCGAGCACTACCGCAACGAGCAGGACGCGCTGCAAAACGACCAGCGCGGCGGCACCCAGGAGCTGATGCGCCTGGAGCGGGAAATCAGCGGCATCCAACGTTGGCTGGGCGAGTTGTCGGTGCTCAAGCACCGCTTTGCGCTGGTGGATGACGTCAAGGTGCTGGAGCAGCAATTGCTTGCCGCCAAGGATGCTCACGATGAACTGGCGGGCGCTCTGGCGCAGTCGCGGCAGTTCAGCGCCGAGGACTTGGAAGAGCGTCTGCGCGATCTGGAAAAACGCTTGAAGTCAGTCAAGCAGCAGCTCGATCACGCGGACAACAACAGTTACGCCAAACTGCGCGAAGAGTTTTCGCAGCAGGATGTCGAGCGCCTGATGCGCCTGTTCAACAGTTCGCTGTTCAGCCTGCCACTGGGTGAACATGGCATCACCCTGGACGAGGACGGCCAGTGGGTCAAATCCCTGGAGCAGATCCTCGATGGCTTCAAGGGCGAGCGCTTTGAAGTGCCGGGACTGTCCATCGACATCTCGCACATCGAGCCACCAGCATTGCAGGCCCTGGCGGACCGCGCCGCGTTGCGTGACCAGAAAGAACGCCTGGAAAAAGAACTCAAGCAACTGAAAACCCAGCAGGCCGTGGCTTCCGACCGTGCGGCAAGCAAGACCCAGACCGAAGCGCTGTACCAGCAGGTGCTGGACGCCCAGAAAGCCTTGGAAGACTTCCGTCGCACCCAGACCCTGAGCGCCGAAGAAGGCGAGAAACTGGAAAACCTGGCGCAGATGGAAGCTGCCCAGGACGAGTTGAAGCGCTCCAGCGATGCCTTTACCGAGCGCGTCCAGCAACTGTCAGCCAAGCTGCAATTGGTCGGCCGCCAGATCGGCGATATGGAAGCCAAGCAACGTACGCTGGATGACGCGCTGCGTCGTCGTCAGCTGTTGCCGGCAGACCTGCCGTTCGGCACGCCGTTCATGGACCCGGTCGACGATTCCATGGACAACCTGCTGCCGCTGCTCAATGACTATCAGGACAGCTGGCAGGGCCTGCTGCGCGCCGATGGCCAGATCGAGGCGCTGTACGCCCAGGTGCGCCTCAAGGGTGTGGCCAAGTTCGACAGTGAGGATGATGTCGAGCGTCGCCTGCAACTGCTGATCAACGCCTATGCACACCGTACCGATGAGGCGCTGACACTCGGCAAGGCACGCCGTGCGGCAGTCACCGATATCGCCCGTACTTTGCGCAACATCCGCAGCGACTACGACAGCCTGGAACACCAGCTGGCGTTGTTCAACCGCGAGATCAACAAACGCCAGGTCTCCAACCTGCAAAGCTTCCGCATCGTGCTGGCACCGAACAAGGAAGCCCTCAAGCATATCGACCAGATCATCCACAGTGCCGGTCAGTATGAAGAAGGCGAGACGCTCTCGGTGTTCGACCTCAGCCAGAGCGCCGAGCAGGACAACAAGAACGAAGAGGCCAAGGAATACCTGGCCCGCCTGGTGGCCGCCAACCATAACCAACTGGGCCTCAAGGACTTGTTCGAGCTGGCGTTCGAGATCACCAAGGTACACGGCCAGCCGGTGATCCATACCGACATCGATGGCGCTGCGTCCAACGGCACCACCATGACCATCAAGGCGCTGACCAACATGTACTTGTTGTTGCACCTGATGGACCGTGACCAGGCCGGTCGTGTGCGTTTGCCGTACTACCTGGACGAAGCGGCGGACATCGATGAAAAGAACCAGGCCGCATTGCTGGAAACCAGCCTGCAACTGGGCTTCGTGCCCATCCTGGCGAGTGTGAAGCCGCAGGTGTCCGCCCAGGTGGCGATCGACCTGGAAGGCGGTAGCGGGCCGAACGGCATCTACATCGACGAGGCGGACTGGAAGTATATCCGTCGCCATGATGTGGTGAAGGCGACGGTGAATGTGCAGGCGGACGAGCCGGAGTTGGATGAAGTCTGACGTGCTGCGTTGAAATGCAAAAAGGCCGCGATCTTATGGATCGCGGCCTTTTTTGTGAGCGTTGAAGTGATTTGAAGGGCCTCATCGGGGGCAAGCCCCCTCCCGCAGTTGCCCGCGTTTATCCGGTAGGAATGCGGTCGAATGTGTGCGGGCTTGCTCGCGAAGGCCGCGCCTCGGTCTACTTGCCCAGTGGAATCTTAGGCGCCCAAGTCAGCCACTCATCCTCAAACTTGTCGAATAGAGGGAAGGTCTGCTGCGGCCGTGCCGGGTTACCCATGCGCTCGCCATCAGGCGTGGCAAAGGCGATACCGCCGGCCACCAAAGTCTCCAGCGACTCGGTGCGCACCGTGGCGCCCTTGAACAGGCCGAAGTCGAGGCCGAAGCCACTGGTATTCCAGAAGCGGCTGCCACTGCGCACCAGCGGCGCGTACTTGGGCTCGATCAGGATGTGCACCAGCACGCGGTCGGCGGTTTGGCCCAGCTCATAGCCGGTGACTTTACCCACCGTGACTTCTCGGTAAGTGACCGGCACGCCTTCCTTCAGCGAACCACGGCGTGCGGCGCTGAGTGTGAGGCTCAGGCCAGCTTCCTGATGGACGGCCTCGGGTGGCTGGGCCAGAGCAACAAAATTCTTCTGCGGGCCTGCGTTCTTCGCGGCCGGTAGCACTTCGATATATTGGCCGGTGACGAGGGTTTCCAAATTGGCAGTCTTCATCAGCCCCAGTTCAGGCTTGACCACCCAGAACTGGCTGCCCGTACGAGCGATGCGGTCCGCCACTTGGGTGATTCGCGCCTTGAGCAGCACCGACTGCATGTCGGCACTGAGGTCGACACTCTCGATCTTGCCCACGTCCAGACCTTTGAAACGCACCGGTGTGCCGGGGCTCAGGCCGTCGGCGCGGTCAACTTTAATGGTCACCAGAGTGCCATGCCGGTTGGCAGCCTCACGGTCTGCAAACAAGCGGAAGCGCGGGATGCGTCGTTTCAACGGTACATTCGGTTCCGGCGTTTCGAAGGCGATGCCGCCAGACATCAGGCTGGCCAGGGATTCACTTTTGACCTGAATACCGCCGGTCAATCCGCCGGTGAGGGTGACACCGCTGGCATTCCAGAAACGCGTCGAGCCGTTGACCAGGCTTTCATATTCTTTCTCGATATGAACACCGATCACTAGTTGTTTTTTCTTGCGTGAAAACTGGTAGCTCTGAACCGAACCTACTTTGACCTGTTTGTACAGAATCGGGCTGCCCACATCCAGCGAACCCAGGCTGTCGGTGAGCAGTACCATATGCAGGCCAGGGGAACGCAGGTCCAAAGGCGGCGCCTTGGCACGGGCCACGTACTCACGTTGTGGCGGTGTGCCTTTGTCACCCGGGCGGATCGCGATGTAGTTGCCTTTGACCAATGCCTCCAGGCCGGTGATGCCTGCCAGGGAGATGGAGGGTTTGACCACCCAGAATTGTGTGTCCTGGACCAGGTAGTCCTCGGCCAATGGGTCGAGGGTCAGCTCAGCGCTGGCACTGGACAGGTCCGGGTCGATCTTCAGGGTTTTCAGGCTGCCAACCTGAATGCCTTTGTACATGACTGGGGTTCGCCCGGCCTGGAGGCCTTCGAAGTCGGTGAGCTTGACCTTGACCTTGATGCCCGCTGCAGCGGCGTCAAAATCTTCGTATAAACGGAAAGGCAGGCTCGGGTCGGTGGGCGGGCTGTCTTTGCGATTCTCCGGCGTGGCGAAGGCAATACCACCGGCGACAATGCTCGAGAGCGATTCGCTGCGCACCTTCACGCCGGAGAGGTTGGCGTCAATGCTGATGCCGCTGGCGTTCCAGAAACGCGTGTGTTTGCGCACCAGGTTGGCGTAGGTAGGTTCGATGTAGACCTTGATTTCGACGGTGCTCTGGTCTTCAGACAGCAGGTAGCTTTTGACCTGGCCGACCTGGATCTGCTTGTAGAACACTGGGCTGCCACGGTTCAGCGAGCCGAGGCGGTCAGCCTTCAGGGTCAGGTGCAAGCCAGGCTTGGCGTCGGATAACGGGGGTTCTTCGGAGAGCGCCTTGAACTTGCGTGTAGGCTCACCATCCCCTGGGCTGGCGGCGATGTAGTTACCCGATACCAGGGTTTCCAGGCCGGTGATGCCAGCGAGGCTGACGCTGGGCTTGACCAACCAGAAGCGGGTGTTGGTCTTGAGATATTGCTCGACGTCCTTATTCATCTCGATGGTGGCGATCACCCCGCGATTGCTGCCCTCGTCATCCAGGGCCAGGGTCTTGACCTTGCCCACGGTCATGCCTTTGTAGACCACTTCGGTCTTGTTGACCTGAATGCCTTCGCCACTCTCGAAGCGAACCTGGATCTCGATGCCTTGCTGGGAATAGGCACGCCACCCCAGCCATCCACCGATGATCAGGGCAATCAGGGGCAACACCCAAATGGCCGACCAATTGGAGGCCGGGCGGGTTTTAGCTTTAGGCAAATCACTCATGGTCGTCGTCCGACTCCGTGTTATCCCAAATCAGTCGGGGATCGAAAGTTACTGCGGCAAGCATCGTCAAGATCACCACACTGGCAAACGCTGCAGCGCCGAGATTGGCCTCGACACTGGCAAGCCGCCCAAAGTTAACGACCGCCACCAGGATGGCGATCACGAAGATATCCAACATGGACCAGCGGCCAATGAATTCGATAAAGCGGTACATCACAATGCGTTGCTGCGCGGACAGCGGTTGGTGACGCTGTACCGAAAAGAGCAACAGGCCGATGCCTACCAACTTGAACGTCGGCACCAGGATACTGGCGATAAAGACCACAGCGGCGATGGGAAACATCCCGTGCTGCACCAACTGGACCACTCCTGCCATGATGGTACTCGGGTCGCCTTGACCGAGGGAATTGACGGTCATGATGGGTAACAGGTTGGCGGGAATATACAGAATCGCCGCGGTGATCAGTAATGCCCAGGTGCGTGTGAGGCTATTGGGGCGACGCGCATGGATCAGCGCACCGCAACGGGTGCAGAGTTGCTCATCGGTATCCGCTTCTTGCTTGTTCAATTCATGGCATTCGGTACAAATCAGAATGCCCGCATCAATCGCCCGCATGGTCATTCTCTCCAGACAGTGCTTGCCAGATCTGGTGGGGCGACATCACCACCTCAAGCAGAACTTGAACCATTAATAGACTGACGAAACAGACCAGACCCAGGCCGACCGTGATAGAGGCCATGTCGGCGAGCTTTACGATTGCCACCAGCACGCCCATCAAATAGACCTCCAACATCCCCCAATCCTTCATGTGGTGGTAGATGCGGTACAGCAGCAGCCCGTAATTGCGCCCGATGTTCCAACGGATGCTGAGCAGCACTGCCAATTGGCAGAGCAGCTTGAGCAAGGGGATGCCCATGCTGCACAGGAACACCACAGCAGCAACGCCTTGCATGCCGGTATCGAACAGGCCGACGACGCCGCTCCAGACGGTGTCCTCTGAGGACTGCCCGAGTAGATTGAGCTGCATGATGGGTAAAAAGTTCGCGGGGATGTACAACAGCAGTGCTGCGATCACTAAGGCGAGGCTTCGCTCGACCACATTGTGGCGGTGAGCGTAGAGCTCGTAGCCACAACGTGGGCATTGGGCTTTTTCGCCGAGGGCGAGCGTTGGTTTGCGCATCAGCAAGTCGCACTCATGGCACGCCACCAGGTCGTCCAGTGGTAAATCCGACACCTGACGGGCATCAACCGGATCGGGCATAGATAGGGCTCTGACTCTAAAATTGGTTAGGTGGCTATTCTAATGGCCTGGCTCGGAAATAACTGTGCAAATTTGTCGGGGGCTGAGGCGTTCAGGGAGCCGGGGGTAGCGTCGATAATCTTCGCGAGTTGGCCGCTACAGAGATGGCCGGCATTTTTCTAGCGCCCAAAACAAAACCCCAACTGCTTTCGCAATTGGGGTTTCGGAATTTAATCTTGACGATGACCTACTCTCACATGGGGAAACCCCACACTACCATCGGCGATGCATCGTTTCACTACTGAGTT
>NZ_JAEKDA010000028.1:0-66784 GCF_016405635.1 Pseudomonas sp. MF6755 | reverse complement strand
GAATCCGTGGGCCGCCGCAATGGGCCATCCCTGGCCCAGTGCGGCTAACCCGGCGTCCTGCCGGGTTACCCACGGATTCAAGCCTGCGTTCGGCCAGCGTGGTTTAACGGGGCGCCTGAGATCAAAAGCCAGATCAAGAGCGACTCGCTTCGCATCGTAGATACGCTGGCGGCGCTTCTGCTTTTCTGTGGGAGCGGGTCAGTTAAGCGAACGAAATGCTCAAGGCAGCGAAGATCAAATGTGGGAGCGGGCTTGCTCGCGAAGACGTCGGTCCAGCAAACATTGATGTTGGCTGACACACCGCCTTCGCGAGCAAGCCCGCTCCCACAGGGGGACGCGGATGCAGCAATCAATGCATCTTGCTGTGATCCATCTTGCTGTGATCCATGCCATCCAGGCCCCTGGCCGCGGCCTTGACTTCAACGATCTGCTTTTCACCCTTGGCATCCTGCACCGTGAGGGTCAGCGGCACCTGGTCGCCTTCCTTGATCTGACCGGTCAGGCCCATCAGCATCACGTGGTAGCCGTCCGGATCAAGCTTGACTGCTTTGCCTGCGGGCAGGGCCACCGAGTCCACCGGGCCCATGCGCATGACGTCGTCCTTCATGCTCATTTCATGGATCTGCACGTCCTTGGCCACCGGCGAGGCCACGCTCAACAGTTTGCTGTCGCGGTCGGCGGTGACCGTCATGAACGCGCCGCTGGATGGCTGGCCTGGTACGGAGGCGCGTACCCAGGCGTCGGTCACCAGCACCTGGGCGCTGGCGTGGGCGGCGAGGCCCAGCAGGGTGAGGCCCAGGGTCAGGCGTTTGAGGTGTTGAACGGCAGTCATTAGCAGACCTCCATGACGGTGAGCAGGTCTTCTGCGCACTCTTTAGCGGTAAGGGACGCCTGCAAGCCAAGGCGCAGGTTGCCACGGGTGTCGAACACGAAACTGGTGGCGGTGTGGGACAGGGTGTAGGTGTCGCCGGCGGGGATCTTTTCATAAAAGATCCCGAACTCCTTGGCGGCCACGGCGATTTCTTCCGGCGTGCCGTGGAGCGCTTCGAAGCTGGGGTCGAAGGCCTTGACGTACTTGTCGAGGATTTCGGGGGTGTCGCGCTCGGGGTCGAGGGTGATGAACACTACCTGCATGATTTCACCGTCGCGGCCCATCAGTTTCTTGGCCTGGGCGGCGCGTGCCAGGGTGGTCGGGCAGACCGCCGGGCACTGGGTGAAACCGAAGAACACGACCGGCATCAGGCCACGGTACGAGCTCAGGGTGACGGTTTCGCCGTCGGTATTCTTGAGCTTGAAGGTGCGGCCCATGATCTTGTCACTGAGGTCCTTGCCGTATTTGAAATTCAGCTTGGGGCTGTAGTCACAGCCGCCCAGCAGGCTGCCCAGGCCCAACAGGCCCATGCCGGTCAGCACTTTGCGGCGGTTGAATAACGTACTCATCAACTGTGCATCCTGTGAAACGCCTGCATTGCTCTGGATCTACACATCAGGCTTTGAAAGCCAGGCTTTGAAACGTAGAAACGAGGAGGGCGCACAGTCTAGCAACCCTGGCTGGCCGGCGTAATCTGCGACGTTCTGCCACAGGTGCGCACTGCACTTCATCCTTTTGCGGCTTCGGTGGTAGAGTCGCCGCCATGAAATTGCGCCACTGTGACCGTTCGCTGATCGCCTGGGCCCTGTACTTCTGCGTGCTGATGAACCTGTTCGCCTGCGGTTTGGGGCATGGCCAGATGATGGGCCAGCAACTCAATGGCATCGGTGGGCTGTTCTGTTCGGTGGACGGCGGGCAGTTGCCAATTTCCGACAAAGGGTTGGCCAACCCAAATTCCAGCAACATCTCGAACTACTTTGCCTGCCCAGTCTGCAGTGCCGTCACCGTTGCCATCGTCTTCCTGATCGGCCTGGCCTGGTTGTTGGGCCTGGGGCAAACCCCGCGTC
The DNA here is from genome assembly GCF_016405635.1 of Pseudomonas sp. MF6755. Taxonomy (NCBI): domain Bacteria; kingdom Pseudomonadati; phylum Pseudomonadota; class Gammaproteobacteria; order Pseudomonadales; family Pseudomonadaceae; genus Pseudomonas; species Pseudomonas sp. MF6755. Next base: position 64,846 of record NZ_JAEKDA010000028.1, on the reverse strand, counting down.
CTGCCCATGAGCGGCGCAACAAGGCACCGCCGCGTTATTCCTGGCCCTCAGCCAACCCTCGCGCTTCCCCCGCATCCTGACGTGTGCCTTGGGCCTCCTGTAACCAGGAGGCGTTCTATCGTCACGACTGTGAGTGCGATTCATGAATTCTCTATTGCCTGCAGGCGCCAGCCGCCTGGTCAGCAAGGCGGCTCGCCGCCTGCGTGCGGAACCGGCGCTGCCGGATTACCCCAGTAACTCCCGCTGTTTTGTGCATCTGGATGCACGCCTGTTGCCCCATTGGCACACCTTGTTCGATATCTGCCCGGCGCTGCTCAAGCTTGACCCGCCGGATGGGTTGAACCTGTTTCGCAGTTTCATGACCTGGGCCTACCGCCATCAGCCACCGCTGGACTGGACCTACCACCTGAACGTGTGCCGCTGGCTATTGGGCTCCGCGTACTGTGCGCAGATCGACGACGAACCCATCGAAGCCTTTATGGCCGCCTCGGCGGCCTGTTGGGTCAATACCGATCAAAGCCAGGCCCAGGGCGTGGTGTTGGCCTGGCGAGGTTCAAGGGTGTTCGATTGGAAGGGCGCGCCATTGCCGGGTGTCGAGCACCAGGCGCTCTGGGCCCCGGCAGAGGATTTTGCCTGGTGCGCGTTGACTCACCAGGCCGGTTTCAGTGGCTGGTTGCCGGTGCCGTGAGGTTTTCTAGAGCATCAACAAGGGTAGGCTGGCTGGAAATCCGATGGAACCCTCAGCGCTAATGCGTGACCTAATGCATAGACTTTAGGAGGTGACTCATGCAATTAGAATATATCTGGATCGCGCTGGCGGTGATTCTGCTGCTGTTGGAATTATGGGCAATCAACGTCGTATTGCGCAGTACCAGTGGCTGGGAAACCAAGGGGTTGTGGCTGGTGATCCTGATCTTTGTACCGCTGTTGGGCTTGATCGCGTGGGCGATGTTCGGGCCCAAGCGTGAGATGGCGCAGCAACACAAACACTGAGCCTTGTGCAACACACTGAACAGGCGCCCATCGAGGCGCCTGTTTGCGTTAAGGCGACTTGGGCATCAGGCAGCCAATGGTTTACGGGTCAGGGTTTTTTTATAGGCTGCTTTCATCGCCTCCATTTCAGCCCCCAACTCGTCAAGCACCGCCTTGCCCAACAGCTTTCTGGCCTGGGGAAACATTTCGGTTTCTTCCTCTTCGATGTGGTGCTCAAGCAATTCCTTGACCACTTTGACGCGACCGGAAAATTCGGTGGTGGACGGCTCGGTCTGCTTCAGGTCGGGCAGCACCAGTGCGTCGACGGTGCGGTGCTCTTCCTTGGCTTCGTGGTACATGATGTCCTGTTCCTTGCCGCCGGCTTTCCTGAATGCGGGGTAAAGGATTTCTTCTTCGAGCTTGGTATGCAGGGTGATTTCCATCTCGAGCTTGGCCAGCAACTCGGTGCGTTTTTTCACCCCACGCTCAGTGGACTCGCTGAGCTGGGTCAACAGGGCTTTCACGCGTTCATGGTCGGCTTTGAGAAGGTCGATGGCATTCATGTAGAACCTCACGGGTAGTTATCGGGCGTGTCGAAACGCACGCCTCGTAGTGAGGCTTTTGCATCAGGCGTACCAACTTGTGCCGTTATAAAATTATGTTTTAAATCATATAGATGGATATTTTGCGGTAGCGCACTGTCGTGCAGCTTGCATGGTCAGGCGCTGGCTGGGTTGCACAACGCCGCTCAGCACAAAGAAAACAGGCGCCCATTGGGCGCCTGATCTCATTTTAACGCAGTGATCAGCCGGCGACAGCCTTGGCAATCGCCTCGTTGAACGCCGGCAAATCGTCCGGCGTACGTGAGGTGATCAAGGTCCAGCCGTTGGCCTTGCACTCCTTGACCTCGGCATCGACCACACCCGCAGCACCGGCGTTTTCAAGGTCGATACGTACGCTCTTATACGCGGTCAGGGTCTTGCCCTTGATCACGCCAGCGTCAATCAGCGCCCATGGCCCGTGGCAGATTGCCGCGATGGTTTTGCCGGCCTGGGCGAAGTCATTGATCAAGCGCAGCGCGGCAGCATCCTGGCGCAAGGTGTCGGCATTCACCGTCCCGCCCGGGATGACCAGCGCATCGAAATTGCTGCTGTCCACATCCGACAATTGCACGTCGGATTCTACAGTGCCGGCCTTTTCGGTATCGCCGACAAAGGTCTGGGTGCTGCCACCCTTGCTGGAGGCGTGGGTCACGGTGGCGCCGTAGCCACGCAGGGTTTCCAGGGGCTTGAGCAGCTCATCGCGCTCGATGCCGGTGTTGGAAGTGATGACGAGGATGTGCTTGCCTTCGAGTTGCGAACTCATGGTCGAGTGTCTCCTTGGGTCATGGATGTTAATGGATGCCGTATACCTAAGTGTTGAGCGGGCACTTGTGCAAAAGGTTTAAATTTTTTTGCGCTTGTTGACCCAGCGGTAAGGCTTGGCAATTTCCTTGAACTAATCCAAATTCACAGCGCTCTGCTGCATAGGGCCGCCACTTTCAGGCGGCCGTCATTGCCAGGAGATTGAACCGTGACCGAGCACCAGAACGCCGATAAAACCCCCGCACCCATCAGCTCTGAAGATGCACAAAAGGGTAAGGCTGACGCGACCAAAGGGCAGACCCTGGAGCGTCCCAACCCGAAGACCGAAACCATCGACAAGGTCGTGACGCCGACCTCGATCAAGGACATTGAACGCCAGACGAATGCGATCAACGAGAAGCTCAGCAAGGGGCATTGAGCATGGCGCGTGCCATCAGTGCGTCTGAACTGGGCATCGAGCTCAAACCCGACGATGACAGCAGCCTGTTCAAGTGGTTTATCGCGAGCTTTCTGATGGGCAAGCGCATTCAGGCGCCTATTGCCGCCCAGGCGTACCGGGTGATTGTCGAAGAGGAGCAGCGGGATACTGCGCGCAAGCTGCAGCACTGCACTTCCCGGCAATTGGTTGCGATGTTGGGGCGGGCGCATTACGTGCGTTATGACGAGACCACTGCCCAGCGTCTGCTGGATCTGAGCGCCAAGTTGAATGCCGAGTACGGGGGCAGGATCACTCGGATGAGGGAGGCCAGCGAAGATCGCCCGGCCTTTGAAAAGCGCCTCGGGGAGTTCGAGGGGGTTGGACCCAAGACCATCGAGATATTCATGCGTGATGCGGCCAAGGTATTGTTTTGACGCTGCCTGTGTATGTGGGATGCGCTGGATGGAGCCTGCCACGCCAGCACTGGTCAGAATTTGCCGAAGAGGGCACCCACCTGCAGCGCTATGCCTCGCGTTTCAACGCAGTGGAAATCAACAGTTCGTTTTATCGGCCGCATCTGCCTCAAACCTATGAGCGTTGGCGTGAATCAGTGCCCTCGTGGTTTCGCTTTTCGGTCAAGATGCCCAAGCGAATTACCCATGAACTGCGCTTGCAACACTGTGGTACGGCATTGGACGAGTTCCTCGCGCAATGCCTGCAACTGGAAGAAAAACTGGGTTGCCTGCTGATTCAACTGCCACCGTCCCTGCGTTATGAGCCTGAGATTGCCGGCGCTTTTTTCGACGCGCTGCGCCAACGTTTTGCCGGTGCTGTGGTGCTTGAGCCTCGCCATGCCAGTTGGCTCGCGGCTGCAACCTTGTTACAGGCCTTTGAGATCGGTTGGGTCACCGCCGACCCTGCGGTAATCGAGCCGGGCGATGCCTGGCAAGGCGTGCGTTACTGGCGCCTGCATGGTTCGCCGCAGATTTATCACAGTGCTTATGGGCCCGAGCGGCTGCAGGCATACTCGCGCTTGTTACGTCGATCGGTTGAACACGGAACCCCCACCTGGTGCATCTTCGATAATACCGCCAGCGGTCATGCCGTCACCGATGCCCTGACCTTACTCAACAGCCACTCGCAGTACCTCCAGACCTAACCGCTCGTAAGCGTCCACACCTGGTACGCCCCACTCGGTAATCAGTGTCTGAATACGGCTGCACGGCGCCACTACAAAAGGTTCAACCGCACCGAGTTTATCCGCCGTGGTCACTGCCACCACATGGGAGGCGCTGTCGAGCAAGGCTTGCTTGACCGCCACTTCATCGAAATGCAATGAGGTGATGCCGATTTGCGGATGCAGGGCGCACACGCCGGTAAACAACAGATCGGCCTTGACGCCCTGGATCAAGCGCAGCGCTTCGTGACCACCGGTGGACAGAGTGGCGGGGTTGAGCTGGCCACCGGCGAGGATCACTTTCACATCGGGATGGTCTGCCAGGGCAATGGCGATCATCGGTGATGGGGTGACCACGGTGAGGCGGATCGAGTGCGGCAATGACTGGGCGATCTGCAGGGTGGTGGAGCCGGAATCGAACAGTACGATCTGGCCGTCTTCGACCCGCTGCGCAGCCACTCTCGCCAGGTGGCGCTTGACCTCGTTGGTCTCGCCGACGCGGGTAAAGAAGTCCTTGCCGGTATCCTTGGGCCGGGGCAGGGCGCCGCCGTGTACGCGTTGCAGCAACCCGGCGGCGGCGAGTTCGCTGAGGTCGCGGCGGATGGTGTCTTGGGACACGGCGAAATGCTCGACCAGGTCCGACGCCGTGACTTTGCCGTCGCGTTCGAGCAGCAACAGGATCTTCTGTTTGCGCAAGGAAGGCAGGTCGATAGCTTGATGGGTGTTATGCATGTTTGTGCGCTTTTTTGCGTGTTTATGCGAGATTAATCGGCTGGTGATGTAAACGCAATGGTGGGTCGCCCGGGCCTTTTACGCCGACACCTGCTCCTTAACCTGGAAGCGCTGCCTGAGCAAAAAAAACGTAAAAATATAAAAAGAGTTGTCCACGAAAACCGTGGGTATCTCTGTGGATAACTTTACGAAGGCCCGGCAGCGTTGGCGATTTCAAAGAAGGTCATTATTTGATCAACTTCTGTTTTGGGCCAGCATGGGCAGGGTTTGCGCTTGACAGCCAAGCGCGAACCCAGTGCCGAAAAGCGTGTTTATGACGCGTTGTCGCGAGCTGTGGAGTGCGTCACCACCTGGGCGGGCATCTTCGTGCGCATCAGGTTGTCCAGCGCCTGCCCATAGTTGCGCCCGGCCAGGCTCATGCTGTTGTTATGGCTGGCGCCTGGCACCAGCAGCAGGTGCTTGGGTTCCTGGGCGGCTTCAAACAATTGTTGGCTGAAACGCGGTGGCACGTAGCGGTCGTCGAGGCCGTGGACCACCAGCAGCGGCATATTAATATCGGCAATCTTGTCGATGGAATCGAACTTCTGCGACAGCAACCAGCGCACTGGCAATGAGGTGTTGGCGACCGCCGTGGCCACATCCGCCAGGGAGGTGAACGTGGATTCGATCACCAGCCCGCGTACCGGCAGGGGTACCTGCTTGCCCAGCTCGGCGGCGAGGTCGATGGCCACCGCGCCACCCAGGGAATGCCCGTAGATCAGGCGCTTGCTGGGGTCTGGTTGCAGGGTCTGGAAGCGCTCCCAGGCGATGCGTGCGTCCTCGTACACCGTGGTTTCCGAAGGCAGGTCGCCCTGGCTTTGGCCAAAGCCGCGATAGTCGATGGCCAATACCGAGTAGCCCAGGGCGTGCAATTGCTCGATGCGAAACAACTGGCCCGTGAGGTTCCAGCGCACCCCGTGCAGGTAGAGGATGGCCGGCGCGTCTTGGTTGGTTGCCGGGTACCACCAGCCATGAATGTTCTGCCCTGATTTGAAACTGGCGGGCTTGAGTTCGAATTCCTGCACTGCTTTGGGCAGGCCGGTGTACCAGCCGGCAGTACCCGGCTCGATGCGAAATACCAGCTCGCGTTCCTTGTGTTGCAGCACGGCGCAGCCGACCGGCAGGCCGACGATCAGTACAGCCATGCACAGCAGGGGCAGCCAGCGCAGGCCCAGGCGGGCGATAAAACGAGAGGGCATGAAGGCTCCAGGACAAAGACGAAGCACGGGTTTTACCAGAAGCCTTGCGTGCGCAGGCATTAATGCGACGGCCGTGACAGAGGAATTTGTTACAGCATTGAACAATCCAGCGCCGCCACCTGCACCCGATTGCGCCCCCGCGCCTTGACCAGATAGAGGGCCTGGGTTGTAGCTATATGTGGCTTGCTTGACGCTGTATTGCCAGCGCGACATGCTCCTGCTCCTTTGAGCAAAGGCCCGACCATGGACAACAGCCCCGTTCGCATCACTGCCGAAGAAACCCTTTCGGACAGCTGGTACCTCTTGAAAAAATACAGCTTCGACCTGCGTCGCCGGGATGGCAGCTGGCAAGCCCAGACCCGCGAGGTGTACGACCGGGGCAACGGTGCGACCATCCTGTTGTACAACCGCGAGCAGCGCACGGTGCTGTTGATTCGCCAGTTCCGCATGCCCACCTTCGTCAACGACTACCCCGGTTACTTGATCGAAGCGGCCGCAGGGTTGCTGGATAACGCCAGCCCCGAAGAACGCATTCGCCTGGAGGCCGAGGAAGAGACCGGGTATCGGGTTAAGCATGTGGAGAAAATCTATGCGGCGTTCATGAGCCCGGGGTCGGTGACTGAGCGGATTCACTTTTTTATCGGTGAGTATCAGCCGGGGGATCAGGTCGGTGCGGGCGGCGGCTTGGAAGAGGAGGGCGAGGATATCGAGGTGTTGGAGTTGGGGTTCGAGCAGGCGCTGGGGATGGTGCAGAGCGGGGAGATTTTGGATGGGAAGACGATCATGTTGTTGCAGCATCTGGAGTTGCGGATGCTGAAAGAAGGCTGGTGAGGGAGGTTGCTTTCGCTGGCGACCGGGCCGGATGTTGGGTTTTTTGACCGAGTACATATCCGTTATTTAGGTAACGGCCACTTAGGGGGCCGCTCTTACAGCGGCTCACTTTTGGAAGGACACTCCGGCTTGAATCCGTGGGCCGCCGTCCTGCCGGGTTACCCACGAATTCAAGCCTGCGCTCGGCCAGCGTGGTTTAACGGGGCGCCTGAGATCAAAAGCCAAGTCAAGAGCAGAGCAAAAGCAGGTGAATATTTACCTGATGTGTGGAGATCAAACTGTGGGAGGGGGCTTGCCCCCGATGGCGGTGGGTCAGTCACAGATGTGTTTACTGACACTCCCTCATCGGGAGCAAGCCCCCTCCCACATTTGCACCGAGTATCGCCAACCTGAATCGGTCGGCTCTAAGGCCGCCTCGCTGTGTTTTTGATCTTGATCTTAGGCGCCCCGTTAAACCACGCTGGCCGGAATTCGATATTGATTTGGGGGGTAAACCGGCAGGGATGCCGGTTTAGCCGCCCCGCGCCATGGATGGCGCGTGGCGGCGGCCCCCCAAATCAATGTCGGATTACGGGCACACCGAGCCTAGGCGAGGTGCCGAGTGGTGGGGCAAGAGCGTTTTGCTTACTTTTGCGCTGTTCAAAAGTGAGCCGCTGTAAGAGCGGAACCTTAAGTGGCCGTTACCGCAGCAATGGATATGTACACCGACAGACCGACAACCCACCCCCGACTGACGGTTATTGTCAGAAATATCCCACAAGAGTACAAATGTACTCCATGACAACCCTGACCCCCCGCCGTACCGCCATCCTGACCTTCATCCGCGATCGCATCGCACAACAAGGCCAGCCCCCCAGCCTCGCCGAGATCGCCGAGGCGTTCGGCTTTGCCTCGCGCAGCGTCGCCCGCAAGCATGTGGTGGCCCTGACCGAAGCCGGCTTTATCGAGGTCAACCCCAACCAGGCCCGTGGCATTCGCCTGCTCAATCAACCCGCGCGTCCCGAGTGGCTGGATGTACCGGTACTCGGCCGTGTGGCGGCCGGGCGACCCATCGGTGCCGATGCCGAGGTGCACAGCCGCTTGCAACTGGACCCCGCCACCTTCGCGAAAACCCCCGACTACCTGCTGCGGGTCCAGGGCGATTCGATGATCGAAGACGGCATTCTCGACGGCGACCTGGTGGGCGTACGCCGCAATGCGGAAGCCTTGAACGGGCAGATTGTGGTGGCGCGCCTGGACGGTGAAGTCACCATCAAGCGTTTCGAGCGCAATGGCGATCGGGTTCGCCTGCTGCCGCGCAACCCGGCGTATCAACCCATCGTGGTCGGCCCCGACCAGGACCTGGCCATCGAAGGGGTGTTCTGCGGCTTGGTGAGGCAAGGCTGATGGGTGCCGTGGTTGCCCTGGACTCGCTGTTCAATGGCGGGCGAGTCTGGAAGGGCCGGCCCGCCGCGCCACCGGCCAGCGTGCACCCTACGGGGCTGGCGGCGCTGGATGCGGTGCTGCCCAGTGGCGGATGGCCGGAAGCGGCCTTGAGTGAAATCCTGATGGCCAAGGACGGTGTGGGCGAGTTGCAACTGGTGCTGCCAACCCTGGCGCGCTTGTCGGCCCTGGGCGAGCGCATTGTGCTGGTGGCGCCGCCCTATACACCGTACCCCCACGCCTGGCAGAACGCCGGGGTGGATGTGCGCCAGCTTTCCATCATCCAGGCCGAGGAGCGCGACGCGCTGTGGGCGGTGGAACAATGCCTGCGCTCCGGCAGTTGCGGTGCGGTGTTGTGCTGGCCGCGCAAGGCTGATGATCGGGCTTTGAGGCGCTTGCAGGTGGCAGCAGAAACCGGCCAGACCCTGGCTTTTGCCTGGCGCCCCTTGAGTGACGCGATCAATCCATCGCCCGCCGCCCTGCGTCTGGCGGTCGAGGCCAGGCCCGCGCAAGTACGGGTGCTCAAGTGCCGGGGCGGGTTGGCCCATCCGGCGCCGATTGCCCTGGCGGGGCATTGAGGTTGCCATGCGTTGGGTGTGTATTGTCTTCCCGCAATTGGCGCTGGACGGGGCGCAGCGCGTGCACCCCGAGCCCGACCAACCCCTGGCGCTGCTGGCCGGCACGCCGCAGCGGCGTGTGCTGCAAACCGTCAACGCCGCCGCTCGCGCCTTGGGCCTGCGGCCGGGCCAATCGTTGACGGCAGCCCATGCCCTGGCCAAAAGCTTTGCCTGCGTCGAATACGATCCGCTGGAAATCGAGCGCCTGCAGCAGTTTCTCGCCGCCTGGGCCTATCGCTTCAGCTCTCAGGTCAGCCTGTATTACCCGCGGGCCTTGCTGTTCGAGATCGAATCGAGCCTGGGCCTGTTCGGGCCCTGGCCGCAGTTCGAGGCACGCTTGCGCAAGGAGTTGACCGAGCTTGGTTTTCGTCATCGCATTGTCGCCGCACCCAACCCCGCGGCGGCACGGGTGTTGGCGAACCTTTACGATGGCCTGGCGGTGGCTGACGACGGCGCCCTGATGCAGGCCCTGGCGCCGCTGCCCATTGACCGCGCAGGCCTTGAACCGCAGGCCGCCACTGCCTTGTCGCGCATGGGCCTGCGCACCCTGGCCCAGGTGCAGGCACTGCCTCGGCATACCCTGGCGCGGCGCTTTGAAGCCAGCCTGCTCAAGCACCTCGACGCCCTGAGCGGGCAACGGCCATTGGCCCTGGCGTTCTATCAACCACCGGACCAGTTTGATGCGCGCATCGAGCTGAATTTCGATGTGCAATCCCACCAGGCGCTGCTCTTTCCCTTGCGGCGCTTGACTGGCGATCTGTCGGCTTTTCTCTGCGGGCGCGACAGTGGCGTGCAGCGCTTCGACCTGCACCTGGAGCATGCCCAGGCGCCCGACAGCGTGATCAAGGTCGGCTTGCTCAGCGCCGAGCGCGAGCCTTTGATGCTGTTTGAACTGGCCCGTGGGCGCCTGGAGCAAGTCCAAGTCACCTCGCCGGTGCGCGGTTTGCGCCTGATGGCCGAAGACTTGCCGGTGTTCGTGCCGCAACGCCATGACCTGTTTGACGACCGCCCGCAACAAACCCTGCCGTGGGAACAATTGCGCGAACGCCTGCGCGCGCGCCTGGGGGATGAGGCGGTGCAGGGCCTGCGTTTTCACGCCGACCACCGCCCCGAATGCGCCTGGCAAGCCAATACAGACAGCCGTTCATGCCCAACCCTGAACAAGGTCCGGCGCCCCGGCTGGTTGTTGCTCGAACCGACCTTGCTGGCCGAGCAGGGCGTGCAGATCCTGATGGGCCCGGAACGCATCGAATCCGGCTGGTGGGATGGCGCCGATATCCGCCGTGACTATTACCTGGTCCAGACCCGCGCCGGCCAACAGGGCTGGGCCTACCGCATTGTGGGCCAAAGCGATGGGCTATGGCTGCAAGGCTGGTTTGCATGAGTTACGCCGAACTGCACTGCCTGTCCAACTTCAGCTTCCAACGCGGCGCTTCCAGCGCACTGGAGCTCTTCGAGCGAGCCAAAGCCCAAGGCTACAGCGCCCTGGCGATCACCGACGAATGCACGTTGTCGGGCATCGTCCGGGCCTGGCAGGCGGCGAAGGCGGTGGACTTGCCGCTGATTATCGGCAGCGAGATGCGCATCGAAAACGGCCCGAAACTGGTGCTGCTGGTGGAAGACCTCAGCGGCTACCAGCACCTGTGCCGGTTGATCACCCTGGCCCGGCGCCGTGCTGAAAAAGGCCGTTATCGCCTGCTGCAAGAAGACTTCGATCAACCGCTGCCCGGCCTGCTGGCACTGTGGGTGGCGCAAGACGACGACACCCAAGCCTCAATCGAATGGCTGCACCGCACCTTCGCCGAGCGTCTGTGGCTGGCGGTGCAGCTGCATTGCGGCCAGGACGATAGACGGCATCTGGAGCAACGCCTGAACCTGGCTGCCAGCCTGCAAATCCCCGCCGTGGCCTGCGGCGATGTGCATATGCATGCTCGCGGCCGTCGCGCCCTGCAAGACACCATGACCGCCATCCGTCACCACGTACCGGTGGCCGACGCCGGCACGCTGTTGCACCCCAATGGCGAGCGGCACTTGCGCAGCCTGGATACCCTGGCCGGGCTCTACCCGCAAGCATTGCTGGACGAAACCCTGGCGGTTGCACGGCGCTGCACTTTCGACCTGAGCCAGTTGCGCTATCACTACCCACGGGAGCTAGTGCCCGCAGGCCATGACGCGCAATCCTGGCTGCGCACCGTTACCGAAGAAGGCATCGCCCTGCGCTGGCCCGAGGGGGTCGATGTCAAGACCTTGGCGCAGATCAACAAAGAGTTGGAGCTGATCAGTGAGCTGGGCTACGAAAGCTACTTCCTCACCGTGCACGACATCGTGCGCTTCGCCCGCAGCCGTTCCATCCTGTGCCAGGGCCGCGGCTCGGCGGCCAATTCGGCGGTGTGCTTTGCCCTGGGCATCACCGAGATTGATCCGAGCCTGACCAGCATGCTGTTCGAACGCTTCCTGTCCAAGGAGCGCAACGAGCCGCCGGATATCGACGTCGACTTCGAACACGAACGCCGCGAAGAAGTGCTGCAATACGTATTCCAGCGCTACGGCCGCAACCGTGCGGCGTTGACGGCGGTAGTCAGCAGCTACCATGCGGCTGGCGCGGTGCGGGATGTGGCCAAGGCCCTCGGGCTGCCGCCGGACCAGATCAACGCGCTGGCCGACTGCTGCGGACGCTGGACTGACGACACGCCGCCCCTGGAGCGCCTGCGTGAAAGCGGCTTCGACCCGGACAGCCCACTGTTGCGCCGCGTGCTGACGCTCACCCAGCAATTGATCGGCTTTCCCCGGCACCTGTCCCAGCACCCCGGCGGTTTCGTGATTTCCGAATACCCGCTGGACACCCTGGTGCCGGTGGAAAACGCCGCCATGGCCGAGCGCACCATCATCCAGTGGGACAAGGACGACCTCGACGCGGTTGGCCTGCTCAAGGTGGATATCCTCGCCCTGGGCATGCTCAGCGCGATCCGCCGCTGTTTCGATCTGCTGCGCCGTCAACGCAACCTGGACTTGAGCCTGGCAGGCATCCCCAAGGAAGACCCGGCGACCTACGCGATGATCAGCAAGGCCGACACCATCGGCGTATTCCAGATCGAATCGCGGGCGCAGATGTCGATGTTGCCCAGGCTCAAGCCGCAGACATTCTATGACTTGGTAATCGAGGTCGCCATCGTGCGACCGGGGCCAATTCAAGGCGGCATGGTGCATCCGTATTTGCGTCGCAGAAATAAAGAGGAAGCAGAAACCTATCCTTCACCCGCGTTGGAAGCTGTGCTCAAACGCACTCTGGGCATCCCGCTGTTCCAGGAACAAGTGATGCAGATTGCCATGGTCGCTGCCGACTACGGCCCTGGCGAGGCCGACCAGTTGCGCCGCTCCATGGCCGCGTGGAAACGCCATGGCGGCCTGGAGCCGCACCAGCAACGCCTGCGCACCGGCATGCTCAAGAACGGCTACACCGAAGCGTTTGCCGCGCAGATTTTCGAACAGATCAAAGGTTTCGGCAGCTATGGCTTTCCCGAATCCCATGCCGCCAGTTTTGCCTTGCTGACCTACGCCAGTTGCTGGCTCAAATGCCATGAACCGGCAGCCTTCGCCTGTGCCCTGATCAACAGCTGGCCCATGGGTTTCTACAGCCCGGACCAGATACTGCAGGACGCCCGGCGTCATCGCTTGCAGATCCGCCCGGTGGATGTGCAGGCCAGTGACTGGGATTGCAGCCTGGAGCCTATCGACGGTCAGCAACCGGCGATTCGCCTGGGCTTGCGCATGATCTCGGGGTTTCGCGAGGACGATGGTCGGCGTATTGAGGCCGCACGCCAGCGGCAAATCTTCAGCGACATCGCCGACCTGGATACACGCGCCGGGCTGGATGCCCGTGCCCAGGCACTGCTGGCGGATGCCGGAGCCTTGCGTGCCCTGGCCGGCAACCGGCATCAGGCGCGCTGGGACGTGGCCGGCGTGCACAAGCAACTCGGTTTGTTTGCCGGCTTGCCCAGCCCCGATGAAGCGCTGGTGGCGTTGCCCGCACCCAGCGTAGGCGAAGACCTGTTTGCCGATTACGCCACGGTTGGCACCACCCTTGGGCCGCACCCATTGGCGCTGCTGCGCGCCGAGTTGCGCAAGCGACGCTGCCGCAGTTCCCAGGAGCTGCTGGCGGTGGAGCATGGGCGCAATGTGAGCGTCGCTGGGCTGGTCACCGGCCGCCAGCGCCCAGGCACGGCCAGCGGCGTGACCTTTGTCACCCTGGAAGATGAATTCGGCAACCTCAATGTGGTGGTTTGGCGCGATCTGGCCGAGCGTCAGCGCCAGGCGCTGGTGGGTTCGCGCCTGCTCAAGGTGGACGGCCGTTGGGAGGCGGTGGGCGAGGTGCGGCACTTGATCGCAGGGCGCCTGACCGACCTGACGCCGCTGCTGGAAGGGGTTACTGTGCGCAGCCGGGACTTTCGCTGAGCCCCCTGGTTTTTGCAGGGATGAGCACCTAATTTATACCCGATGAAACCATCCCTCTCGGGCGTGCTCCAAAACGTGCGACTGTCCTCTTCTTTGCACCGAGTCGAACCATGCAATTTTTAACCAACCCTCACGGCTGTGAAGGCTGGGCCGGTGAAATGGCCCAGCGTATTCGCGCGTTTGACTGGTCGACCACCGACCTGGGTCCCATCGACCGCTGGTCCACTAGCCTGGCCTGTACCGTCCAGATGATGCTGGCTTCCCCGGTGCCGATGGTGATGCTGTGGGGGCGCGCCGGCTACATGATCTACAACGACAGCTATTCAGTCTTTGCCGGCGGCCGCCATCCGTACCTGCTTGGCACGCCGGTGGAGCTGGGTTGGCCGGAAGTGGCCGAGTTCAACCGCCAGGTAGTCGACACCTGCCTGGGGGGCGGCACCTTGTCCTTCAATAACAAAGACCTGGTGCTGTCGCGCAACGGCAGGCCGGAAACGGTGTGGCTGGACCTTTATTACAGCCCCGTCGCCGGCGATGACCAGCAACCCGCCGGGGTGTTGGCGATCGTGGTCGAGACCACTGAGTTGGTGAAGTCTGAGCAGGTGCGCCAGGAACTCACCCACAACCTTGAGCAGCGTGTGGCCGCCGAAGTGCAGGCTCGCTCCGCTGCCGAAGACCAGTTGCGCCAGTCGCAGAAGCTGGAAGCGATTGGCGGCCTGACCGGCGGCGTGGCCCATGACTTCAATAACCTGCTGCAAGTGATCGCCGGCAACCTGCATTTGCTCGCCCGGCATGAGCCGGACAACCTCCAGGTGCAACGTCGCGTCACCGCCGCCATCGCTGCGGTGGAGCGGGGCGCCAAGCTGTCGTCGCAGCTGCTGGCGTTTGCCCGGCGCCAACCCTTGTCGCCGGCGGTGTACAACCCGCAACGCATCTATGCCGGCCTGGGCGAGTTGCTGCAAAGGGCGCTGGGGGAAACTATCCATATCGACGTGCAATTGCCCCAGGATTCCTGGTGCATCAACGTCGACCGCAACCAGCTGGAAAACGCGCTGCTCAACCTGGCGATCAACGCCCGCGATGCCATGCAGGGCGAGGGTGTGATTCGCATCACCGGCGAGAACGTCATCCTCAACCCTCCCGATTGCGCCGGCAAAGCCATCAAGCCCGGCGAATACGTGCGCCTGGCGGTGACCGATACCGGCGTGGGCATGTCCCAGGCAACCCTCATGCGTGCGTTCGAACCCTTCTTCACCACCAAGCGCGAAGGCCAGGGCACTGGCCTGGGGTTGAGCATGGTCTTCGGCTTTGTGCGCCAGAGTGGCGGGCATGTGGAGATGTGGAGCGAGGAGGGCAAGGGCTCGGTGGTGCAGATGTATTTCCCCCACAGCCTGGAGCCCGAATGCCTCGATGCCCACAGTGAATTGGACCTGCACAGCAATGGCCAGGAAACCATCCTGGTGGTCGAGGACAATGAAGGCGTACGCCTGACCGTGGTCGAGTTGCTGGAACAGTCAGGCTATACCGTCATCACCGCCGAGGACGGCGACCACGCCATGCAGGCGTTGCGCAGCGGTGTAGCACCGGACCTGATCTTCACCGACGTGGTGATGCCCGGCCGGGTCAAGAGCACTGACCTGGCCGACTGGGCGCGAGCGCAACAGCCACCGGTGGCAGTGCTGTTCACCTCCGGCCACACCCGCGACATCCTGTCCTCCAATCATCTGCTCAGCGCCGATATCCACCTGCTGAGCAAACCCTACAGTCCTGAGGCCCTGACGCAGCGGGTGCGTACGGTGCTCAACGCAAGACAAGGTTGCCCATGACTTCACAGCGCAACATCCCTCCGGTCACGGCCCAGCATTTGGGTTTTGTGCGGGTGCGTGGCGCCCGCGAACATAATTTGCGTAACGTCGATGTGGATATCCCCCGGGATGCCCTGGTGGTGTTTACCGGCGTGTCCGGCTCCGGCAAATCATCCCTGGCATTTTCCACCGTGTATGCCGAGGCCCAGCGTCGTTATTTCGAATCGGTGGCGCCCTATGCGCGGCGCTTGATCGATCAGGTCGGCGTGCCGGATGTGGACAGCATCGAGGGTTTGCCGCCGGCCGTGGCCCTGCAACAGCAACGCGGCACGCCAAGTGCGCGCTCCTCGGTGGGCAGCGTCACCACCTTGTCGAGCTTGATCCGCATGCTCTATTCCCGCGCTGGCAGCTATCCGCCGGGGCAGGCCATGCTGTATGCCGAGGACTTTTCCCCGAACCTGCCCCAGGGCGCGTGCCCGCAATGCCATGGCCTGGGCCGTGTGTATGAAGTGACCGAGGCGCTGATGGTGCCGGATCCGTCACTGACCATCCGCCAGCGCGCAGTAGCGTCCTGGCCGTTGGCCTGGCAGGGCCAGAACCTGCGCGACATCCTCGTGACCTTGGGCTACGACGTAGACATCCCATGGCGCGACCTGCCGAAAAAACAGCGTGACTGGATCCTGTTCACCGAAGAAACCCCCACCGTGCCGGTGTACGCCGGCTTCACCCCGCAGCAAACCCGCGATGCGTTGAAACGCAAGCTCGAGCCCAGTTACCAGGGCACCTTCAGCGGGGCGCGGCGCTATATCCTACACACCTTCGCCCACACCCAAAGCGCACTGATGAAAAAGCGCGTGTCGCAGTTCATGCAAGGCAGTGCCTGCCCGTTGTGCGAAGGCAAGCGGCTGACCCAGGCAGCGTTGTCGGTGAAGTTTGCCGGGGTAGATATCGGTGAGTTGTCGCAACTCTCCCTGGCGCAATTGGCCGAGTTGTTGCGGCCGGTGGCGGCGGGGCAGGACAAGATGAAGTTGTCGGTGGAAAAACGCCTGGCGGCCCAGCGCATCGCCCAGGACTTGCTCGAACGGGTGAACACCTTGATCGAGTTGGGCCTGGGCTATCTGTCCCTGGAGCGCAGCACGCCGACCTTGTCGTCCGGAGAGCTGCAGCGTTTGCGCCTGGCCACCCAGTTGGGCTCGCAGTTGTTCGGCGTCATCTATGTGCTGGACGAGCCCTCGGCGGGCCTGCACCCGGCGGATGGCGAAGCGTTGTTCACGGCGCTTGAGCGCTTGAAGGCTGCGGGCAATTCATTGTTTGTGGTGGAACATGACCTGGAAACCATGCGCCGCGCCGACTGGTTGATCGACGTGGGCCCGGCAGCCGGTGAACATGGCGGGCAGGTGTTGTACAGCGGGCCGCCTGCGGGGTTGGTGGATGTCGAGGCATCGCAGACCCGCGAATACCTGTTTGCCGAACAGCGCCCGACGAACCCGACGCGCCGCGAACCCAGCGCTTGGCTGAAGCTCGAAGGCGTGACGCGCAATAACCTCACTGAACTGAAGGTAGATTTCCCGCTGGGCTGCTTTACGGCGGTGACGGGTATTTCCGGCTCGGGCAAATCCAGCCTGGTCAGCCAGGCACTCCTGGAGCTGGTGGGCAGCGGCCTGGGCCGTGTGCTGGAAAGCGACGACGAGCCGAACCTGGAAGACGCTGCACCGCAAGCCAGTGGCGGGCGCATCAGCGCCGGGCTGGAGCACATCCGCCGGTTGGTACAGGTGGACCAGAAACCCATCGGCCGCACGCCGCGTTCCAACCTGGCGACCTATACCGGGCTGTTCGACAACGTGCGCAAACTGTTTGCCGCCACGCCGGCGGCGAAAAAGCGCGCTTACGACGCCGGGCAGTTCTCCTTCAACGTTGCCAAGGGCCGTTGCCCGAACTGCGAGGGTGAAGGCTTTGTCAGCGTTGAACTGTTGTTCATGCCCAGCGTGTACGCACCGTGCCCGACCTGCCACGGTGCGCGCTACAACCCCGAGACTCTGGCGATCAAATGGCAAGGCTTGAATATTGCCCAGGTGCTGGGGCTGACGGTGGAGCAAGCGGTGGAGGTATTTGCCGAACAACCTGGCGTACTGCGTTCGTTGCAGGTGCTGCGCGATATCGGCCTGGGTTATCTGCGCCTTGGTCAACCGGCCACCGAATTGTCCGGGGGTGAAGCGCAGCGCATCAAGCTGGCCACCGAGCTGCAACGCAATGCCCGCGGCGCCACCTTGTATGTGCTGGACGAGCCCACAACCGGGTTGCACCCCAAGGACGTCGACCGCTTGCTCAGCCAGTTGAATCACCTGGTGGACGCGGGGCATACGGTGGTTGTGGTGGAGCATGAAATGCGCGTGGTGGCCCAGAGTGACTGGGTGATTGATATCGGGCCGGGGGCAGGGGACCGGGGCGGGAAGGTGGTGGCGTGTGGTACGCCGCAGAAAGTCGCCAAGAGCAAGAGCAGCCGGACTGCGCCCTATCTGGCCCGAGAGCTGGTCTAAAGCTTGATGATGTCAAATGTGGAAGGGGGCTTGCTCCCGATGGCGGCGGGTCAGTCACAGATGTATCACTGACAATCCCTCATCGGGAGCAAGCCCCCTCCCACATTTAGCCCATTGTTAGTCAGTGAGGTTATGTTGGGTCTGCTCCTTGGCCAGCTTCACCACATTCTCCACCGTAAACCCAAACTTCTCCTGCAACTTGGGCAGCGGTGCCGACGCGCCAAAGCTGTTCATCACCACCTTGGCGCCGGTCTGCCCGACATAACGGTCCCAACCCAAGGGGCCCGCCTGTTCCACCACTACGCGGGCTTTCACTGCGGGCGGTAAGACGCTGTCGCGGTAGGCCTGGTCTTGATCTTCAAACAGCTCCCAACTCGGCATCGACACCACGTGCGCGGCAACGCCTTCGCCCTTGAGCTGCTCATAGGCGGCCACCGCCAGGCTGACTTCACTGCCGGTCGCGATCAGGATGACCTCAGGTTTGTCCGAACCGGCCAACACGTAGGCGCCTTTGGCCGCGCCAGTGGCGCTCGCGTATTTTGTGCGATCCAGCGTAGGTAGCGCCTGTCGCGACAGCACCACACAGCTTGGCCGATGGGTTTGTGCCAGGGCTACCTTCCACAACTCCAGGGTTTCATTCGCATCGCCCGGGCGCAGGGTCAGTAGCCCCGGTGTAGCGCGCAATTGGGTCAGGTGTTCGATAGGCTGGTGCGTCGGCCCGTCCTCGCCCACGCCGATGGAGTCATGGGTAAACACGAAGATAACCGGCAACTCCATGATCGCTGCCAGGCGGATCGGCGGTTTCATGTAGTCGCTGAACACTAGGAAGGTCGAGGTGTACGGCCGCAGGTAGGACAGCGCCATGCCGTTGGCAATCGCGCCCATGGCGTGTTCGCGGATACCGAAGTGCAGGTTGCGCCCGCTGTAGTCATCGGCGCTGAAACGCCCGGCGCCGTCGAAGGTGAGGTTGGTCTTGGTCGAGGGCGACAAATCCGCCGAGCCACCCAGCAACCACGGAATCTGCTGGGCAAAGACGTTCAGTACCTCACCGCCTGAGGCGCGGCTGGCGACGCCTTTGGCATCAGCGGCGAAGGTCGGCAGGTGCGCTTGCCATTGCTCGGGCATTTCCCCGGCGCGCATGCGCTGTAGTTCATCGGCCAGTTGCGGGTCGAGGGACGCCAGGGTCTGGTTCCACTCGGCGTACAGTGGCTCGGCACGCTCGTAGAGGGCATCGCG
The DNA here is from genome assembly GCF_016405635.1 of Pseudomonas sp. MF6755. NCBI lineage: Bacteria > Pseudomonadati > Pseudomonadota > Gammaproteobacteria > Pseudomonadales > Pseudomonadaceae > Pseudomonas > Pseudomonas sp. MF6755. The sequence goes on along the minus strand of NZ_JAEKDA010000028.1, from coordinate 46,048 downwards.
CAACACGCTGCGGGCTTCATCGGGCACCAGGAAATTCGAATCCTGCGGCCAGCCATAGGCGGCCTTGGTCAGGCGAATCTCGTCTTCGCCCAACGGCTCGCCATGGGCGGCGGCGGTGTTGTGTTTGTGCGGCGAGCCATAGCCGATCACGCTGTCGACCACGATCAGGGTCGGCGCGCCGGTATTGGCCTTGAAGGTTTCCAGCGCCACGCTCAACGCCTGCAAATCATTGGCATCGGTGACGTGCACGGTGTGCCAGCCGTAGGCCTGGAAGCGCTTGATTACGTCTTCGCTGAACGCCAGCTCGGTGTGGCCCTCGATACTGATGGTGTTGTTGTCGTAGATCCAGCACAGGTTATCCAGCTTCAAGTGCCCGGCAATCGAAGCGGCTTCGCTGCTGATGCCTTCCATCATGTCGCCGTCACCGCACAGGGTGTACACGTTGTAGTCGAACAGCACCTGGCCGTCGCGGTTGAAGCGCTCGCCCAGCCAACGCTCGGCCATGGCCATACCCACGCTGTTGGCGCAGCCCTGGCCCAAAGGACCGGTGGTGGTTTCCACGCCGGTGGTCATGCGGTACTCGGGATGGCCTGGGGTTTTGGAGCCCATCTGCCGGAACTGCTTGATATCGTCGAGGCTGATGGCTGGCTGGCCCGAGCGCTTGCCGTGGGCATCGATCTCCACCACACCGGCCAGGTGCAGCAGCGAATACAGCAACATCGACGCATGCCCCACCGACAGCACAAAACGGTCACGGTTGGGCCAGTCGGGATGCTCCGGGTGATAACGCAGGAAGCGACTCCACAATGTGTACCCCACCGGTGCCAGGCCCATGGGCGTACCGGGGTGGCCCGAGTTGGCCTTCTGCACGGCATCCATGGCCAGGGTGCGAATGGTGTTGATGCATTGGGTGTCGGCAACTGTGGCAACGTGATTCATAAAACCGTTCTCCCTCGGGTGGCGATCTACAGTGGAGGGCAGGGCACCGCAAAGGTTTGATCCCATCGCCAGGGTTACGACGAACGGACGCGTATTGACCGGGCACATGACAAGACCGGTTGGAATGGGCTAGCTTCAAGGGCGTAGGCCAATGAATAACTTGTGGAGGTACGCCATGCCAGTGAAACACGACCTGTATCAGGACTTGGGTTTTAGCAAGGAAGAGGTTCACAAGCGCAGGGCGGACGATAACCGGTTGGATTCGCTGCTCACTCATTATGACGAAGCCGACGCAAAGGTGCTGAAGGCAGAAAAAGCCAGTGCCGGCGATGAGGAAGTCGAAAACCTGAAGAAGAAACGGCTGTTGATCAAGGACGAGATCGTCGCGCGATTGGGCTAGCAGCAGGGCGGCAATATTTGTTCAGATTTGTATACGGGACATCGTAGGATTCAGTCTTTATGATGCGCCCCGTCCACCCGGCTCTGGGGACTTTTGTAGCGCAAGGATTGTGCTGCTGAGCCGGGGAGGACACCCTTTTTCATGCCAGCAGTGTTCCCATGCACTCATCGATGGAACGCTGCTGCGTCTGGCCATACAGCTGCAACTCATCAATCGTCTTGCGGCCCAGCGCCTTTTCAAATTCAGCCTGGTTGGCGTTGGCCGCGTAGTGACTCTGCGCCGCATCCCCCAGGTTTGACTGGAAGATCCCCGCCGCACTCACCGGCAGAAAATCCTCATACACCAATGGCTCCACTGCCACGTGACCGGCACTCACCAGCGCCTCAAGCGTGCGCGGCTGCTCGGCCTGACCGCGTGCTGCCAGGCCGATCTCGGTGACGAAATAGCGGAAGTACGCCAAGCCTTGCTCGCGCATCTGCGGGTGGTTATCAGGGAACGCCCGGAAGTGCTGTTCCATCAATTGCACATACCGCTCGGCGTTGGCCTCATTGGGGAACGCACCGAGTTCATCGCGGGCGGCGTTCAGCAGTTGGTCGTACAGGGCGCGGCCCTTGGGCGTCAGGGCGACGCCGCGTTGTTCGATTTCGCCAAAGCGCGCGCTGTGGCTGCCATGGGCATCGGTGAAGGCGATGGGTTCATCCAGGGCCTTGAAGCTGGTCTGGCGCAGCAGGATCGGGCACTGGCGCCGCGGCGGGCCTTCGATCACTGCCTTGGGCGTGATGCCTTTGCCAGGCATGGCAGCCTGCACCTGGTCGATGTCCAGGGTGCGTGGCGTGAGATGGTTGATGTGCGGGCCTTTGAAGGCGACCACGTCGGCGATCAGACGGTGCTGGTTGCTGAGTTGCTGGTATTGGGCGCCCGTGACTGTGGCCGTGTGGTGCCAGCGGAACGTCTCCAGCGCCTCGCGGATAAACACCTCGGCGTCGCTGGCATTCAGGCCGCCTTGTGTTTCGGCTTGTTCGATCAACGCCAGGGCGCCGGGGGTGAAGATTGAGCGCTTGGCCAGGGCGCTTTCGGCGAAGGCGCGCAGCGCCGGGTTTTCGATCAGCTCCAGGCGCAGCAATGAGGTAAATACGCGGAATGGGCTGGTTTGCAGCGCGTGCTCATGTACCGCGCGAAAGGCGGTGGAATGCACCGGCACCCCGGCAGGGCTGAGGTCGTAGTAGCCCACCGGTTGCATGCCCATGACCGCGAACAAACGGCTGATGGTCGCCAGTTCCGCAGCGGTGCCCAGGCGAATGGCGCCGTGGCGTTCCAGGTCCAGGCGCTGGATTTCCCCAGTGCGTTGCAGTTGCTGCGCAAGGCCCGGTTCGCTGTCGAGTACGCGAGCGTTGGTCTCGGCCACCAGTTCCAGCAGCGCGCCGTACAGCGGCACTTCATCCCGGTACATGTCGGACATGGCCTTGGAAAAGCCCTTGCGGATCTCATCGGGGCTGACATGTGCAGTGGCGTGCATAGAAAAATTCCTGATGGCTATGGCGATGAAAGTGGCCTTGCCCAGATTCTGTTGAGCGCCAAGCCGGCTTGCAAACGAAGATTCCTCTGGACTTCATTCTGCAAATGAATGCGACATGGCGCTTTGGGCACAGGCAACGATTGCAGCGCCTTACTCGAAGACACCTGCGCCATCTTCCAAGTCTTCATGTGCAACCGGGCGTCATTGGGTTCTACACTGCGCCTCACTGTGTAGGTGATGGAGGACTCAATGACGGCCGTACCCGTAACCAGCCTGCTTGACACGATTGAAGGCCAGCGCCTGGCCAAGCAAGACGCCGAACGTTGGCGCGAGTGGGGCCCGTACTTGAGCGAGCGCCAATGGGGCACGGTGCGCGAAGACTACAGTGCCGACGGTGACGCCTGGGCCTACTTCCCCCATGAACATGCACGTAGCCGCGCCTATCGGTGGGGCGAGGATGGCTTGGCCGGTTTCAGCGACAAGGCACAACGCTGGTGCCTGGGCCTGGCGCTGTGGAACGAGCAAGACGCAATCCTCAAGGAGCGCCTGTTCGGCCTCAATAATGCCGAAGGCAACCACGGTGAAGACGTCAAGGAACTGTACTTTTTCGTCGATGGCGTACCGAGCCATGCCTACATGCGCATGCTCTACAAGTATCCCCATGCCGCCTTTCCCTACACCGACCTGATCGCCGAAAACGCCCGCCGTGGGCTGGGCGATGCCGAGTATGAAATCCTCGATACCGGTGTGTTTGAAGACAACCGCTACTGCGACGTCAGCATCGAATATGCCAAACACCAGCCCGACGATATCTTCATGCGCATCACCGTGCACAACCGCTCGGACCAACCGACGCGCCTGCAGGTGCTGCCCCAGTTGTGGGCGCGCAATGACTGGAGCTGGACCTTCGATGCGCCCAAGCCCAGGTTGACCCTGGAAGGTGAGCGCGTGCTGGCCCGTCATCATGAGCTGGACGATCGCCAACTCAGCGCCTGGGGCCAGGACGGGGTGCAATGGCTGTTCTGCGAAAACGAGACCAACTTCGCCAAACTGGACGGGCAACCGACGCCAGGGCCATTCAAGGATGGCATCAACGATTATGTGGTGGAGGGTGATCAAGGGGCGATTCGTCGCGACGTGGGCACCAAGGTGGCGGCGCATTTCAGCCTCGAGCTGGCGGGCCAGGAAAGCAAAATTATCTATCTGCGTTTTGCCCCTGTGGATGCGCCCGAGGTCAATGCGCGCAAGCTGTTTGCACAGCGCCGCCAGGAGGCCGATGACTTCTACGCGGCCCTGCAACAGGGCATCGCCGATGACGATGCGCGCAATGTGCAGCGCCAGGCCCTGGCCGGCTTGCTGTGGTCCAAGCAGCTGTACTATTTCGACGTGAACCAGTGGCTCGACGGCGACCCGGCCCAGCCCGCGCCGCCGCCCGAGCGCCTGCATATCCGTAATACCCATTGGCGGCACCTGTCCAACTTCGACATTCTGTCCATGCCCGATACCTGGGAATACCCGTGGTACGCCTCCTGGGACCAAGGCTTCCAGGCGGTAGCCATGGCGCTGATCGACCCGGGCTACGCCAAGCAACAACTGCTGTTGCTGGTTAAGGACCGCTTCATGCACCCCAACGGCCAGTTGCCGGCCTATGAATGGCGCTTCGACGATGCCAACCCACCGGTGCATGCCTGGGCCAGCTGGCGTGTGTATCAGCAGGACAAGGCGCTGACCGGCGTGGGCGATATGGATTTCCTGGAGCGCATCTTCCACAAGCTGCTGCTGAATTTTTCCTGGTGGGTCAACCGCAAGGACGCCGAGGGCCGCAACCTGTTCCAGGGTGGTTTTCTCGGCCTGGACAATATCGCCTTGTTCGACCGCTCGGCCGCGCTACCGCCCGGCTACCAGTTGGACCAGGCTGACGGCACCGCCTGGGTCGCGGCCTATGCCCTGGACCTGATGCGCATCGGGCTGGAGCTGGCCAAGCGCAATGTGGTGTACGTGGATATTGCCGTGAAGTTTTTCGAGCACTTCCTGTACATCGCCGGCGCGATCAACCGCGTCGACGACAGCGCCGAAGGCCTATGGGATGAGCAGGATCTATTCTTCTACGACGTGCTGCACCGCCCCGACGGCCAGGGCGAACCGGTGCGCCTGCGTTCCATCGTCGGCCTGATGCCATTGTTCGCCGTATTGGTGCTGGAGCAGCGCGAGCATGAAGGCTTGGATGGGCTGCGCGAGCGCCTGCTGGGGTTTATGCATCACCGGCCGGACCTGGCCAAACTGGTCTCACGCTGGAACGAACCGGGGCAGGGCAACCGCCTGCTGCTGGCGTTGCTGCGCGGTGAGCGCACCAAGGATTTGTTGCGGCGCATGCTCGATGACAATGAGTTCTTGTCCGCCTTCGGGGTGCGCTCGTTGTCCAAGGCGTTCGCAGAGCAACCCCTGGCACTGAAGATGAATGGCGACACCTTGTGCGCCAGCTACCAGCCCGGCGAATCCGATTCACGCTTGTACGGCGGCAACTCCAATTGGCGCGGGCCGCTGTGGATGCCGGTGAACTACATGCTGATTGAATCGTTGCGCGAATTTCATCGGTACTACGCGGATAATTTTTCCGTGGAGTACCCGACGGGCAGCGGTTACCTGTCGTCCATGGAGGAGGTGGCTGATAGCCTCAGCCAGCGCCTTACGCGGTTGTTTCTCAGGGATGAAAATGGTCTGCGGCCGTCAATGGCGGGGTATGCGCAGTTGGAGGCGGACCCGGCCAGCCGTGACCTGGTGTTGTTCCATGAGTATTTTCATGGGGAGACGGGGCGAGGGTTGGGGGCTTCACACCAGACAGGCTGGAGTGCGTTGGTGGCGTTGTTGCTGCAACCCAGAATCTGAATACCACGGCAGATCAATGTGGGAGGGAGCAAGCCCCCTCCCACAGGGATTCAGGTTTTACCCATGAATCAAGCTGGGAACAGCTCGCTCAATTTCATCGCCAGCATCATGTCGCCTTCGGTGCGCAGCTTGCCGCCCATGAACGCCTGCATGCCGTCGGTAGAACCGTCGACGATGCCTTTCATGGTTTCTGCGTCCATGACCAGAGTCACTTGGGCGTCAGGGTTTTCACCTTCCAGCAGTTCGCAGGTGTTGTTTTTCACCACCAGCGAAAAATTCTGGGTGTCGTCGATACGGAAACCAAACACCAGGTCCAGGCCGTCGGCAGCGGCTGGGTTGAATTTGGCTTTCATTGCTTCTACAGCTTTGGCTACGTCAGTCATGGTTTCGATCCTTTTATGGTGAGTCCAGTGACCTTGGGGTCACGGTTGGCCGCAGTTCATCGGAAAGTGATGAGCTGCGGCGCCTTCAACAGTTGCAAGTGGGTATGACTGTTGAAGGAAGCCAGTGCCACCTCGCGACCGCGGAATTTCAGCTGGTTGAGCGAGGTGTTAACAATTTGCCAGTTCAGTTCGAACGCCTGGGCGGCAGGCATTCGGGTAATCAGGTGGAGCAGGGCGGTGATAGTGCCGCCGGAGGTAAACACGGCGATTTTGTCGGCGTTGTCGGCGGCCTCAAGGATGCGCTGTAAGCCACCCTGGACCCGCTCGACAAACCCCAGCCAGCTTTCCAGCCCTGGTGGATCATAGGTGCCGGCCAGCCAGCGCTCGATGAGCAGGGCGAAGATGCGCTGGAACTCACTGCGGTTCTGCGCGCCATTGCGCAGCACGTGCACGGCGTCGGGTTCGCTGCTGAGCAGGTCGGGCAACAGGCCGCGGATAATCGCTTCGCCGTCGAATTCGTTGAAGGCACTGTCGGTTTCCAACGCCGGAACCGGCAGGCCAAGGGCGCTGTATTGATCCAATGTGGCGGTGGCGGTGTGCTGCTGGCGACGCAGGTCACCGGCAACACAGCGGTCGAACGTAAGGCCCAGGTCTGCCAGGTGGCGACCGAGCACTTGCGCCTGTTCCACACCGACGGGCGACAGGACGTCATAGTCGTCTGCACCGAAGGAGGCCTGGCCATGTCGAATCAGATAGATGCTGCCCACGTCCGTTTTCCCGGTACGTTGAAAGTCTGGCGAGGTTATGAGGATGCCTGCGGGCTGTCAATGAAAAAACATACGCTTGTTTTAAAAGCGCGTTGGAGCCCATCTGCTGGCGGTTTGATCACTGGCTCCAACGCGGTGGCGTCGGTATGCTGGGGCCATCCGCGCCTGGCGCAGTGCATTCTTAAGGAGACATATGGATTTTTTGGCCGAATACGCGAGCTTTCTGGCGAAGACCGTCACCCTGGTGGTCGCTATTCTGGTGGTATTGATCAGCTTCGCAGCACTGCGCAGCAAAGGTCGTCGTAAATCCGCCGGCCAATTGCAGGTCAGCAAGCTGAATGATTTCTACAAGGGCTTGCGCGAGCGCCTGGAGTCGAGCCTGCTCGACAAGGACCAGCTCAAGGCCCTGCGCAAGTCCGAAAGCAAAGCCGAAAAGAAGCAAGGCAAGAAGAAACCCGAGGCCAAGCCGCGGGTGTTCGTGCTGGATTTCGACGGCGACATCAAGGCCTCGGCCACCGAAAGCCTGCGCCATGAAATCACCGCGCTGTTGAGCCTGGCCACACCCAAGGATGAAGTGGTGCTGCGCCTGGAAAGCGGCGGCGGCATGGTGCACAGCTATGGCCTGGCCTCGTCGCAACTGGCGCGCATCCGCCAGGCCGGCGTGCCGTTGACCGTGTGCATCGACAAGGTGGCGGCCAGCGGCGGCTACATGATGGCGTGCATCGGCGAGAAGATTATCAGCGCACCCTTTGCCATCCTCGGTTCCATTGGCGTGGTGGCGCAGTTGCCCAACGTCAACCGCCTGCTGAAAAAGCACGATATCGACTTCGAAGTGCTGACCGCAGGTGAATACAAACGCACCCTCACGGTGTTTGGCGAAAATACCGAGAAGGGCCGGGAGAAGTTCCAGGAAGACCTGGACATCACTCACCAGTTGTTCAAGAACTTCGTCTCGCGCTACCGTCCACAGTTGGCGATTGACGAGGTGGCCACCGGTGAAGTGTGGCTGGGTGTTGCCGCCCTCGACAAACAACTGGTCGATGAGCTGCAAACCAGTGACGAATACCTGGCTACCAAGGCCAAGACCGCCGAAGTGTTCCACCTGCACTATGCCGAGCGTAAAAGCCTGCAAGAGCGCGTCGGCCTGGCGGCCAGCGGTTCGGTGGACCGGGTGCTACTGACATGGTGGAGCCGGTTGACCCAGCAGCGGTTCTGGTAGCCAATCTTCAGAATGTAGGCCGCCCCTCCCACATTTAGCTGTGTGTGGGGATCGGCTTGCGCATCAACCTCCCCACCACCAGCGCCCCCAGCAATCCCAATAACCCCGCCACCCATAACACCCCGCTGAACCCGCCCACAAACGCCTGCCGCGCCAGCGGTTGTACCGTCACCCGCGCCGCTTCCGGCACCAGGCTCAGCGCCGCTGGCATATCGCCCGCCACCACCCGCGAAGCAATCCCAGCCACCTGTGCCTGCCATTGGGGGTCGATACTCGCGTTCAGCAGTTGCTCGCTATGGCTACTCAGCAATGCGCCATATACGCCGATAGCCAACATGATCGCGCTGAAACGCATGGTGGTGCTCATGCCCGACGCCATCCCCGCACGGTCCCGTGGTACACAGGCCATGATGTTTTTCTGCGTGTCGCCATTGAGCAATCCAGCCCCCGCACCGGTGACGGCAATCGCCAGGGCAAAGGGCAAATAGCCGCCAACCTGCACCGCCCAGGCGCTCAACAGGTTGCCGCAGCCCACCAGGGTCAAGCCGCTCGCCATCATTGTCGCCGGCGTGAAGCGTGCCGCCAGGCGTGCACCGATGCGCGGGCAGACCAGCATGGTCAAGGCGAACGGCAGCATGCCCAGGCCCGAGGCAATCGCGGAGAAACCGAGGCCGTTCTGCAGGTAGAACGGCAGCAGCGTCATCATCACTTGGGCACACCCGGCATAGGCAAACATGCCGAGCAAGGCGCCGATAAAGCGTGGGTGCCGAAACAGCTGCAAGTCCACCATCGGTCGCTGTTGCAGCCGTTCGACCAGTACGAACACGCCCATCAACAGCCCGCCACCGATCAGGCGGGCGTAGGTCAGCGGGCTGTCCCAGCCGACACGATTAGCCTCGATCAGCCCCCAGATCAGGCACAGCAAGCTGCCACTGAACGCCAGGCTGCCCCAGGGATCCAGGCGCGCCGATTGAGTGTCGCGAGACTCCGGGATCGCCCGCAGCACCAGCGCCATCAGCCCCAGGCCCACCGGCAGGTTGAGATAGAAAATCCAGCGCCAGCCCAAGTACTCGGTAATCAAGCCGCCTACGGTCGGCGCTGCGGTCATCGCCACACCCATGCACGCGCCCCAGAACGCCCACGCCTTGGCCCGTTCCGTTTCATCGTGGAAGGTATGCCCGATGGAGGCCAGCGCGGAGGTCAGCAACAGGGCCGCGCCCACCCCCTTTACTGCCCGGGCGGTGTCCAGCCAAAGCGCAGTGGGGGCCGCGCCGCAGCCAAGGGACGCAAGGATGAAAATCCCCAGGCCCCACACCAGGGTTTTCTTGCGGCCGAAGCGATCGGCGATACTCCCGGCCGGCAACAACAGCGCGGCGAACGCCAGCATATAGGCGCTGACCACCCATTCGATATCGGCAAAGTTGGCGCCCAGGTCGCGGGCGATGCTCGGCAGCGTGACGGCAACGATATTGGTATCGAGCACGATCAACGAACAGACGCCGGAAGCGGTCAGCAACGTCAGGCGTGGACTGACCCGGCTCATGATTGAATTACCTTACAGGTAATAGGGAAAACACAGTTGACGTACATCGCAAGGGCTCTCTAATGTTGAGTTACTGCAAGCTTATCCCCTGCCAATCACGTTTTTGTTAGGCGCGGGAAAGCACTTCATTACCTTTGAGCTAATGCTGCGATGGAAATCCGCCATTTTCGTTACTTCCTGGCCGTGGCCCGGCAGCGCAATTTCACCCGTGCCGCCGAGCAATTGGGCATCGCGCCGCCCACCCTGAGCCGGCAAATCCAGGACATGGAAACCAGCCTGGGCACGCGCTTGTTTATCCGCCAGCAGCGCGAAGTCAGCCTCACCGAAGCGGGTGCCGCGTTACTGATCGAGGCCGAAGCCACTGTGCGCCAGTTCGAGTTCGCCCAGCGCAATGCCCAGCGCGCCGGGCGTGGCGAGACCGGGCATATCGAGTTGGGCTATGTGGCCTCGGCGCTGTACTCGGGGTTATTGCAACGCCAGGTACAGGCGTTCAGCGAGGCGTTTCCCGACGTCAGCGTGACGGTGCGTGAATGCGCCATGGCAGCGCTGCCAGGCGCGGTGGCCGATGGGCGGTGCGATATCGGTTATATCCGCTCGCCGATGACCTTGCCTGACGGCGTGGACGCGGTGCGTCTGGACAGCGAAGGCTTTGTGCTGGCGCTGGCCCAGGATTCCTGGCTGTTGGGGCTCAGGGCGATCGCATGCGAACACCTGGAGAACGAGACGTTTATCTTGCCGGAGCAAATCAGCGGCACGTTGCACGTTGCCGCCCAAGGCGGCTACGCACCGCGCCTGGGGCCGCAGCCGGGCGGGTTGGTGGCGGTAGTGGCGCTGGTGTCGCTGGGGCAGGGCATAGCGGTGGTGCCGGCATCGATGGTCGGGCATGTGAGCCTGCCGGGCGTGGTGTACCGCACTATTCAGGGCTGCGATGCGTCGTCGTGGCTGTCGTTGATTCACCGGCGCTTTGAAAAAGCGCCGGCGGTGGCGCGGTATATCCAACAGGTCAAGCAGTCAGCCGCGGCTGCACCGAGTCGGCCAGCCGCGTAAGGATCAGGCAGCACGACACCGCCCCGGCATCCAGCACGCCGAGGGAGCGCTCGCCCAAGCGACTGGCGCGGCCGATCTTCGCCACCAGGTCCTTGGTCGAATCGCGCCCCTGGGAGGCCGCGGTTTTCATCGCCTCCAGCGCATTATTGAAGGAGGCCCCCGAGGCATGCGCCTGTTCAAACGCCTCTACCGCTGGAATCAAGGTATCCATCAGGCACTTGTCACCTACGCCCGCCTCGGTGATGTCTTGCAGTGAGGTCAAGCCGCCGCGCAACAGGTGGGCGAAGGTGGCGGCATCGATGTCTTCGCTGCCGCGCACTTCGTTGGCCATGCCGATAAACAGGCTGCCGTACAACGGCCCCATGGAGCCGCCGATGCCTTCCATCAAACTCAGGGTCAGTTCATCCAGGGCTTCGGCCAGGCTCAGTTGACGGCCTTCGATCGTGCGACCGCAATGGGCGAAGCCCTTGGCCATGTTGATGCCGTGATCGCCGTCGCCAATCGCGCCGTCGACTTCGCTGAGGTATTCACGGTTGGCCACGATGACGCTGACCAGATCGGCGACGATGGCGCTGCCATCGCGGGTGGAAAAATGCTGGCTCATGGTTCACTCCGCCTGGGTCATGCCGATGGAACGGCAGGGTTGGTCGATCAGGGTTTTCAGTTCTAAGTCGAGGCCGAGCAGGGTCAGGGTCACGCCCATCATTTCCAGGGAGGTGAAGTAGTTGCCGACGTAGCAACGGTGAATCTTCAAGCCCTTGGCCTTGAGCTGTTTTTCCACCTCGGCGTAGAAAATATACAACTCCATCACCGGTGTAGCGCCGAGGCCCGAGACCAGCACCACCACACTGTCGTCCTGACTGAAATCACGATCCGCCAGGATCGGTGCGAGCATGCGCTCGGCCATGGCGGCAGCCGGCTCAATCGGGATGACTTCGATGCCCGGTTCGCCGTGATGGCCGATGCCCAACTCCATCTGGCCGTCGGGGATCTGGAAGTTCGGCTTGCCCACGGCAGCGATGGTGCAGGGCGTGAGGCCGATACCAATCGAGCGGCAGTGGTCGACGGTTTTCTGCGCGACGCGAATCACCCCGTCCAGGTCGTAATGCTGGGCGGCGGCGGCACCGCCAATCTTCCACATGAAGATTTCCCCGGCCACTCCGCGACGCTTGGCGATATCCGCCTTGGGCGCCGAGGCCACGTCGTCGTTGGCGACCACGGTGCGGATGTGCATGTCTTTGCTGGCGGCCATTTTCATCGCCAGCTTGACGTTCATATTGTCGCCGGCGTAGTTGCCATACAGGCAAGCCACGCCTGCGCCATGGTCGGCAGCGCGGAAGGCGTCGAAAAAGCTCTTGGCGGTGGGCGAGGAAAAAATCTCACCGACCGCCACGGCATCCACCAGGCCCGGGCCGACATAACCGAGGAACGCCGGTTCATGCCCGGAGCCGCCACCGGTGACGATGCCGACACGGCCGCGGGCGGACGGCCTGGCTTTGACGATGACCCGTGGGTTGGTCTCGTACTGGCGCAGCTCGGGGTGCGCGACCAGGATGCCGCGCAGCATGTCCTCGACCACTTGGTCCGGATCGTTGATGACTCGATTCATAACGCGGGTTCCTGTGTTGTTGTTCTAGTGGTTCAACGCAGTCCAGTGTGGGAGGGGCCTGTGGTGTGCTTAGGGCTCGAGGACCACTTTGAGCGACTTGTCCCCACGCTCCATCACCGCAAACGCCTCCTTGAAATCCGCCAGCGCAAACTTATGGGTCACCACATCGCGCATGTCGATCTTGCGGTTGCCGATAAAGTCGATGGCCCTGGGGTACATGTACGGCCCCAGGTGCGAGCCAAGGATATCCAGCTCCTTGCGGTCGCCGATGATCGACCAATCTACCGTGGCCTCGTCATTGAACACGCTGAACTCGACGAAGCGCCCCAGCTTGCGCAGCATCGCCAGGCCCTGGTTGACCGCCTTGTGGTGGCCGGTGGCTTCGATATAGATGTCGCAGCCGTAGCCGTCAGTGATCTCGCGGATTTTCGCCAGCACGTCCACTTCGGCCGGGTTCCAGACTTCGTCGGCACCCATGCGCAGAGCGAGGGCGGCGCGTTCGGGTTTCATGTCCAGCACGATAAGTTTTTTCGGGTTGCGCAACCGCACCGCGCCGATGATGCCCAGGCCCAGGGTACCGGCGCCGGCGACCACCACAATGTCGTCATGGTCGACGTTGGCGCGCTCCGCCGCGTGCAGCGAGCAGGCCAGCGGCTCGATCAAAATCGCTTCGTCCGGGGCGATGGATTCCGGCACTTTGTGGATGATGCCTTCCTTGGTAAAGATCATGTACTGGGCCATGGCGCCCTGCACATTATTCTGGAAGCCATACAGGTCGTGCTTCTGGCACATCCAGTACTGGCCGTGGTTGCAGAAGCGGCAACCCCAGCACGGCACGATCTGCTCGGAGATAACCCGGTCGCCGACGGCCACGCCGCGTTTCTCGGCGCCTGGACCGAGGGCGACTACCCGGCACACGAACTCATGCCCGGGAATCATCGGCGGCTTCACGTAGCGCGGTTGCTCGGCATCGCCCCAGAACGACGGCGCGCCGCGATAGGTCTTGATATCGCCCATGCAGATGCCGCACAGCTCGACCTTGGTCAGGATCTCATCGGGGCCGGGCGTGGGCACGTCGACGGTTTCCAGGCGATAGTCTTCCGGGCCGTGGCAGACCACGGCCTGCATGGTTTTCGGGATGCTCGGGGCGAGTTGTTCAGGTGTGCGTTCGGTGACGGTAGACATGGCAAAACCTCACGACATAAAGATCAATTACTGAATGCTGTAGCCGCCGTCGATCACCATGTTGGCGCCGGTGATCATCTGCGCGGCATCGCTGAGCAGGTACAACGCCAGCCCGGCGATTTCTTCAGGCAATGCGAAACGGCCCGCCGGGATCTGCAATTTGGCCCGCTCACCCACTTCACCGGCCCAGGCTTTTTTGCCCAGGGCGGTTTCGACGATGGTGGGGGAGATAGCGTTGACGTTGACGTGTGGCGCCCATTCCATGGCCAATACCTTGGTCATGCCGACGATGGCCGCCTTGCTTGCACAGTAGGCAACGTGACGGTCCAGGCCGATCACGGCAGCCTGTGAGGCGAGGTTGACGATGCGCCCGCTGCCGCTGGCCAGCATGTGTTTGGCGCAGGCCTGGGCCATGAAGAAACTGGCCTTGAGGTTGATGTCCAGGGTGATGTCCCAGGCGCTTTCACTGACCTCGATGGCCTTGTCCAGCAGCACCACGCCGGCGCTGTTGATCAAGTAATCCAGGCGTTGGAAGTGTGCGAATACGCGGTCGACGGTGGGTTGTATCTGGGCGATCTGGCCGAGGTCGACGGCAATGCCCAGGTGCCCGGTACCGAGGCGGGCGGCCACCTCGACCACTGCGGGGTCGCGGTCCAGCAGCGCCACGCGGGCACCGCGCTCCACCAGTAGGGTGGCGCAGGCCAGGCCGATGCCGGCGGCGCCGCCGGTGATTACCGCGCAACGGCCACTGAGGTCGAAGGCTTGGTTCCAGAATCCAGACATGAGTGACTCCATTTTCGAAAACGGTGAAGATCAAAATGTGGGAGGGGGCTTGCCTGTATTTCAAGTCAATAGCTACTTACCGCCGCTGACCTGTTTGTACAGCGCATCCGCATTGGCATTGGTCACCGGCACCCACGGCAGGATGTAATTCTTGGCCGTGCCGTCGCCCCATTTCACGTCCTTGGCATAGCGCTCCCAGATCACCGACTGCGGCTTGTAGTCCTTGCCGGCCAGGGCGCGCAGGGCCACGTCCAGCGCGCCTTGAGACTGGGCCTGGGCATCCTGGAGGAAGGTCGTGACTTCATCTTTTTTCGCCGCCTGGATCGCATCCGGCATGCCGTCGATGGAGGTGACGGGCACGTCCTTGGACGTCAGGCCATGGGATTTCAGCGCCTGTACGGCGCCCAAGGCCATGTCGTCGTTCTGCGCGATCACACCGTTGATGCCCTTGGGGTGGGCGTTCAACCAGTCTTCGGTGAGGGTCAGGGCCTGGGCGCGGTCCCAGTTGGCGGTTTTCTTCTCGATGATCTTGATGTCCGGGTGCTTGCCCAGCACTTCCAGCTCGCCTTTTTCCCGGTCGATCTGCGCCGACTGGCCAATCGGGCCCTGGATGATCACCACGTTGCCCTTGCCGTTGAGCTTGTCGACCATGGCCTGGGCCTGCAGGCGGCCGCCTTCCACGTCGTCGTTACCGACATACGGCACGTTGGCATCGGCTACTTTCGTATTGGAGGCGATGACCACCACGTCGTTGCTCATGGCGGCCTTGACGGTACCCACGCCGGCCTTGGTATCAATCGGTACGAACAGAATCGCGTCGTAGCGTTGAGTCACCATGTTTTCGATCTGGTTGTTCTGGGTCAGGGCGTCGTAGTTGCCGTCGAACACCGTCAACTGCACGGTGCCATCCTTGACGGCCGGATGTTCCTTGAGCTCCCGGACCCAGTTCTGCATGAACTGGCCCTTGAGGCCGTAGACGGCTGCACCGATCTTGTAGGTCTTGCCATCGCCAGCCAGGGCGATACTGCTGGCGAGCAGGGAGAGGGCCGCCGCGGCGGCCAAGGGGGTACCCAGTTTCATAAGTAGAACTCCAGTTATTGTTATCGGTCGTTCTTCAGCGTTTTTTCTTGCGCCACACGTCGATCAGTACTGCGAACACGATGATCAGGCCCTTGGCGACCTGCTGGTAATAGGAGGACACGCCGAGCAGGTTCAGGCCGTTGTTGATCACACCGATCAACAGCGCACCGAACAAGGTGCCGACAATGCTGCCGGTACCGCCCGACAGGCTGGTGCCGCCGATGACCACCGCGGCAATCGCGTCCAGCTCATAGGAAACCCCAGCCTGGGGCAGGGCAGAGGTGGTACGTGCCGACAACACCACGCCGGCCAACCCGGCGAGCAGGCCCGAGACCACGTACACCGAGAACATCACCTTGCGCACGCCGATGCCGGAGGTGCGCGCGCTTTTTTCATTGCCGCCCACCGCGTACACATAACGGCCGTAGGTGGTGTAGCGCAGCACCATCCAGAAGATCAGCGCGACCACGGCGAAGATGATGATCGGCACGCCCACCGGGCCGATCTTGCCGATACCCAGGGCCAGGTAGGCGTCGGGCAGGTCGGTGATCGGGCTGCCGTCGTTGAGGATAAAGGTCATGCCCCGGGCAATGCTGAGCATGCCGAGGGTCGCCACGAACGGCGGGATCGACAGGTTGGCGACCATAAAGCCATTGACCACGCCGAGCATCGCCCCGGCAAACATCCCGGCGCTGACGGCTGCCAACAGGCCGTAGCCCTGGGTCGCGACCATGGCGCTGCACAGCCCGGCAAACGCCAGGATCGAACCCACTGACAGGTCGATGCCCTTGGTCAGGATCACATAGGTCATGCCCACGGCGAGGATGCCGTTGATGGAGGTCTGGCGCAGGATGTCCATCCAGTTGCGCCAGGTCATGAAGTATTCGCTGGAGAACGCCATCACCACGCAGAGCAGGATAAACACCAGCGGCAGGCCGAAGCGGTCGAGGGGCAGGCGCAGGCGCTTGCGTGGCGCCGTGGTTACGGGGGCGACAATGGTTTTGGCATTCATGAGGCAAGACTCAACAAGGCTTCCTGGGAAAGGGCGGTGTCGGTGCTGATGGTGATCAGCCGGCCGCCCTTGAATACGGCGATGCGATCGCTCAGGTGCAGCAGTTCCGGAGCTTCCGACGAGACCACGATGGCGGCTCCACCGGCCCGCACGAACTGGTCGAGCAGGTGGTAGATCTCCTGCTTGGCGCCTTCGTCGATGCCCCGTGTCGGCTCATCGCAAAGCAGGCACACAGGTTCCGTGGACAGGCATTTGGCGAGCACCACTTTCTGTTGGTTGCCGCCGCTCATGGACGCCACCGGCAGTTCCAGGGAGCTGGTCTTGATTTGCAGGCGCTTGACCATGTCCTCGGCCAGTTGGGTTTCTTTGCGTGCGTTGATCAGCGACCAGCTCGACAAGCGCTTGTAGGCCGACAGTGCAATGTTCGACAGGATGCTGCCGCTCAGCACCAGACCGCTGTCCTTGCGGTCTTCGGTGACCAGCGACATGCCCGCGTCGATGGTGGCCTTGGGCAGCCCGATGGGCATGGGCTTGCCTTGCAGGGTCACGCTGCCGGAATCCGCCACAGTCAACCCGTAGATGCAATTGAGAAACTCACTGCGCCCGGAGCCCATCAGCCCATAGATGCCGAGGATCTCGCCGCGGCGCAGTTGCAGGCTGATGTCGTGGAACTCGCCGTTGCGGCTCAGGTTGTCGACTTGCAGGCAGGTGTCGGCGGCGCATTCGCGGCCGACCTTGTGGTCGATGCGCGTGAGTTCCTGGCCGACAATGCCGCGTACCAGGTGGTTGCGGTCGATATCGGCCATGCGCCCGCTTTCGACAAAGGCGCCGTCGCGGAAGATGCTGTAGTCATCGGCGATCTGCGCCAGTTCGCTCAAGCGATGGGACACATACACGATGCCGGCGCCACGCGCGGTGAGGCGGCGAATGGCCTTGAACAGGGTCTCGGCCTCGCGCTCGCCGATGGCCGAGGTAGGCTCATCCATGATCATCACCTGGCAGTCATGGCTGAACGCCTTGGCGATTTCCACCAGTTGGATCTGCGCCACGCTCAAGCGGTACATGGGGCGGGTGGCGTCGACGTCGAATTCCAGGCTTTCCAGCAGCTCGCGAGTGCGCCGGTAAAGGGCCTTGCTGTCGACGATGCAGCCGGCGCGGCGCGGTTCGCGGCCCAGCCAGATGTTTTCGGCAACGGTCATGTAGGGGATGGGTTCCAGCTCCTGGGTGATCATCGCGATCCCCGCTGCCAGGGCTTCACTGGGGCGGTTGAACTGCACCGGTGCGCCGTTGAGCACAATGGTGCCGGCGTCACGCTGGGTGATGCCCATCAGGATGCTCAAGAAGGTCGACTTGCCGGCGCCATTGCCGCCGCACAGGGCGTGGACGCTGCCGGCCCGCAGAGAGAGGCGCCCGTCACGCAGGGCAGGTACCCCGGCGTAAGCCTTGGCGACGTGTTCAGCCTGGAGCAGTAATGGCGTGGCCATCGGCGTGTCCTCGTGCTGTGAATTCTTATTAGGTCGCACAGTCATGTTTCGCTGTGATCATATGTGTATCAAATGAAATTCTGATCAGTCAATCTCTTTCACTGAAAAGCGTTAATTCTCATCTTGAGTGGCAATAACGCCTGTTTAGGTAGCTTTGACTGGGAGGTCAGTTAAATCACGCTTGACATGAAGGACATAATGATCGCGAAATGACTGAGAGGAATTTCATTGATTGATCATATGATCAGTTCTAATCAAGGTCAGGGCAGCGGAGCCAGACGCCATGAACACAATTTTCCCGGTGGCTATCGGATGCGATGAAGCGGGTTTTGAGCTTAAAGAGCTGTTGAGGCGTCATATCGAGGCGCTGGGTTACCCGGTGACCGACTTCGGCACCCATTCCACTGCGCCGGTGCTTTATCCGGATATCGCCCTGGCGGTGGCCAATGCCATTAACGCCGGGCAGCAGCGCCTCGGCGTACTGGTGTGCGGCACCGGGATCGGCATGGCTATCTCGGCCAACAAGGTGCTGGGCATCCGTGCAGCCCAGGCCCATGACACCTATTCGGCGGAGCGGGCGCGCAAGAGCAACGATGCGCAGATCCTGTCCATCGGTGCGCGGGTGATCGGTGCGGAGCTGGCCAAGAGCATTGTCACTGCGTTCCTGGCCTCGGAGTTCGAGGCGGCGCGTTCCGGGGCCAAGGTCGAGCGCATCAACGCGATCGAGCGCGATGGGCATCAATAGTGGACGGCACGGGGCAAGAGTCGCGAGAATGCGCCTTTGACGCCGAAACGGAAGCCCGTCCCCATGAGTGACAGTACCCAGCGCATGGCCAGTGATATCGATCAAATGACCGAAGTGGCGATGCTCTATTACCTTGAGAACGTCACTCAGGAAGCCATCGCCAAGCGCTTCGACCTGTCGCGGGCCAAAGTCAGCCGCCTGCTCAAGCGTGCGCGGGATGAAGGCATTGTCGAGGTGCGCGTGTTGCAGCACCCGGCGATGAACAATGAGCTGGAGCGGGCGCTGGTGGAGCGCTTCAAGCTCGACCGGGCCTTGATCGCCGTCGACCACAGTGACCCCGACACCCAGCGTTCGGCGGTCGCCAGCCTGGTGGCCAACTACCTGAACAAGACCCTGGGCGACGGCATGATCGTCGCCGTGGGCATGGGGCGTAACGTGGGTGCGGTGGCCGACAACGTCTTTCTGCCGGTGACGCGCAACTGCACGTTTGTGTGTGCCATCGGTGGTTCACTCAAGGCTGGCGAGTACATGAACCCCGACCATATCTGCCGGCGCCTGGCCCTGCGCTTTGGCGGCGAGAGTGAAAGCCTGTACGCCCCGGCGCTGGTGGCCAACCCGGAACTGCGCGGGGTGTTGATCAATAACGATACGGTGCGTTCCACCCTCGACCGTGCGCGGCGTGCCGACATTGCCCTGATCGGCATTGGCGACATGAGCGAAAACAGCAACATGGTACGCATGGGCTGGTTCTCACCCCAGGAAATCGCCCAGGCGCGCTTGTCCGGCACGGTGGGCGACATGATGGGCTATGACTTTATCGACATTCACGGCCAGCCGGCGGTCAACGCCATCCAGGGCCGAGTGATCGGGTTGACGGTGCAGGAACTGTTCCGTATCCCGGATGTGGTGGCGATTGCCAGTGAAAACACCAAGGCGGCGGCCACGTTGGGGGCATTGCGCTCGGGGGTGATCAATACGCTTGCGACGACCGTCACCAATGCTCACACCATCCTGGCGCTGGACGACGCCACGCGTAAAACCTGACATCACACCATTCCAAATGTGGGAGGGGGCAAGCCCCCTCCCACATTGGTTTTGCATAAGTCTGGGAGACAGGTTTTGTAATAATTTTGCTATGTGAGCAATTTGTATATTAACTGTACGCTTCAAGCCCTTTTGTTATTTCAGGACCTGCATGAACACCCTCTCGGAGCCTCCCAGTCGTCTTTCCCCAAGACGCTTGCTGTCGTTGTTCCCACTGAAGCACCCCGTATTTCGCCTGCTAACCTTGTCCCGGTCCACTGACCGCGCATTGCCGTGTCCGGCATTCTGAAAACTTGAATACAGAGACTTTATAAATGGAATGGTTAGCGGATCCAACGGCCTGGCTCGGCCTGTTGACCTTGATTGTGCTGGAACTGGTGCTGGGTATCGACAACCTGGTGTTTATTGCGATCCTGGCGGACAAGTTGCCGCCGGAGCAGCGTGACCGTGCGCGGTTGATCGGTTTGTCCCTGGCGTTGCTGATGCGCCTGGGCCTGTTGGCGAGTATCTCCTGGTTGGTGACCCTCACTCAGCCGCTGTTCGAGGTGTTCGACAAGAGCTTCTCCGGCCGTGACCTGATCATGCTGTTTGGTGGTGTCTTCCTGTTGTTCAAGGCCACCATGGAATTGCATGAGCGCCTCGAAGGCCATGTGGCCCAGCGCTCGGGCAATGTGGCCTATGCGATGTTCTGGCCGATCGTGGCGCAGATCGTGGTACTCGACGCGGTGTTCTCCCTCGACGCGGTGATTACCGCTGTGGGCATGGTGGACGAGCTGGCGGTGATGATGATCGCGGTGATCGTATCCATCGGCCTGATGATCGTGGCGAGCAAGCCGCTGACCCGCTTCGTCAACGCGCACCCCACAGTGATCATGCTGTGCCTGGGCTTCCTGATGATGATTGGTTTCGCCCTGACCGCCGAAGGCTTGGGCTTCCATATTCCGAAAGGCTACCTGTACGCGGCCATTGGTTTCTCGATTTTGATCGAGGTGTTCAACCAGATCGCCCGGGCCCGGCGCAAGAAGTCGGCACAAGGTGTGCTGCCGGTGCGTGAGCGAACCGCCCACGCGGTGATGCTCTTGTTGGGCGGCCGCAGCCTGGCGGTGGAGGAGGTGGGTGAAGACGTTGCCGATCTGCTGGGTGAGCCAGATGCTGCGCAGGGTCCGCTGTTTGACCGACGTGAGCGGGTGATGATCAGCGGTGTGTTGCAACTGGCCGAGCGGCCGATTCGCACCCTGATGACCCCGCGGGCCAAAGTTGACTGCATCGACCTGGCAGACGATCCCGACACCATCCGCCTGAAATTGATGCACTCGTCTTACTCACGCCTGCCGTTGATCCGCAACGGCGCGGTGGATGAGCCCTTGGGCTTCGTGCACAAGAAGGAACTGCTCAAGGAGTACCTGGCCGGCAACGAGCCGAACCTGGAACACCTGGCGCGCCGGGCGATCAACCTGTTGGAAAGCTTTTCGATCCTCAATGCCCTGGAGCAGATGCGCCAGGAATCCACCCACATCGCCTTCGTGATCAACGAATTCGGGGATTTCATGGGCGTGTTGAGCATGACCGATATTCTTGAATCCATCGCCGGTGAATTGCCCGACGCCAGTGAAATCGAAGGGCCGGATATTGTCGAGGAGGGCGATGGCTTCCGTGCCAATGGTGCCCTGAACCTCAACCTGGTGCGTCAGCGCACGGGCTTCAAGGCTGCGGCGACCGAGGATTATCAAACCTTGGCGGGTTTGGTGATGAGCCTGCTCGACCGTCTGCCAGTGGTGGGCGATAGCCTGGAACATGAAGGCTGGCGCCTGACCGTGGCGGAAGTGGAGGAACGTCGGGTGACGCAGGTGCATTTGCGCCCTTGCGTGGGTCATAACGGCTGAAGATGCCCTGCACAAACTGCTCCTGTTCTTCCGGGGGGCCGAAGCCTTTGAATTTTTCTACCAAGGCGCCATTCAGGTAGATCAGCAGCGTCGGGGTACCTGTCACGTCAGGGTGCCTCGGCGTGTGCGCGCAATCGAGCACCAGGCTCACGACCCTGGGATGCTTCCAGGCGTGCAGTTCGAATAAGGGGCCTGCGTCCGCGCAAGCGGGGCAGTGCTCTGATACAAACAGAAGGAACACCGGGCGTGGTGTGTTCAGTACCCGTTCGAACGCCTTGGCGTTGGAAATTCTGCTCGTGGCAATTCCCATGGTGATCTCCCTTCAGGCCGCGTTGGTTTTTGCCAACGCTAAGCCGGTGGCTCACCGCCGTCTACTGTCAACCTTCACAGGTCGGCCTCGGTCGCTGCATTCAGCGTGCAGTCAGTCCAAGGCGGTCAGTATGGGGGCGCAGTAACACCGTTGTGGGGCGTCGCGTAGCAAATCCAGTGCGCTGATGTACGGCACCGTTTATCTCTCCAATATCTATCTAGCTGATCCATAACGGATTTCTCTCCAGCATATTTTTCCGCAAGCACCTGTGGCACACTTTCTGCTGTCTATTCCGTTGTTACATACTACGTTCCGGTATAGCGGAATACACAACTCCTGGAGTGCTTGTCATGCATCACCGACCTTCCGTGTTCAAAGCGTGTGTTTTTCTCTTCGCCGCATCGGCTTGCCTCGCCAGTGTTGTGCAGGCGGCGGACAGCAAGCTCGATAATGTGCTCAAACGTGGGCATCTCATCGTAGGTACAGGCAGTACCAATGCGCCGTGGCACTTCCAGGGAGCGGATGGCAAGTTGCAGGGGTTTGATATCGACATCGGTCGCATCGTGGCCAAGGGTTTGTTCAACGACCCGAGCAAGGTTGAATTTGTGGTGCAGTCTTCCGATGCACGTATTCCCAACCTGCTCACCGACAAGGTCGACATGAGTTGCCAGTTCATCACCGTCACCGCCAGCCGTGCGCAGCAGGTGGCCTTTACCCTGCCGTATTACCGCGAAGGCGTTGGCCTGCTGCTGCCGAACAACAGCCAGTACAAGGAAATCGAAGACCTGCAAGCGGCGGGCGATAACGTCACCGTGGCCGTGCTGCAAAACGTGTATGCCGAAGAACTGGTGCACCAGGCGCTGCCCAAGGCCAAGGTCGACCAGTACGACAGCGTCGACCTCATGTACCAGGCCGTGAACTCCGGTCGCGCCGATGCCGCTGCCACCGACCAGTCTTCGGTCAAATACCTGATGGTGCAGAACCCCGGCCGCTATCGCAGCCCGACCTACGCCTGGAGCCCGCAAACCTATGCGTGCGCGGTCAAGCGCGGCGACCAGGACTGGCTGAACTTCGTCAACACCGCGCTGCACGAAGCCATGACCGGTGTGGAGTTCCCCACCTACAAAGCCTCGTTCAAGCAGTGGTTCGGCGTGGATCTGCCAGAGCCTGCAATTGGTTTTCCCGTGGAATTCAAGTGATCCGGACCCACCGGGGCGTGCCTGAACACGCCCCACTCAGGTACTGCTGACCATGAACTATCAGTTGAACTTTGCCGCCGTCTGGCGTGATTTCGACACCTTACTGGCGGGGCTCGGCCTGGGCCTGCAGTTGGCCTTGCTGTCGATCGCCATCGGCTGCGTGATCGGCCTGCTGATGGCATTTGCCATGCTGTCCAGGCACCGCGCATTGCGCATCTTTGCCTCGGTGTACGTGACGGTGGTGCGTAATACGCCGATCCTGGTGTTGATCCTGTTGATCTACTTCGCCTTGCCGTCGCTGGGGATTCGCCTGGACAAGATCCCTTCGTTCATCATCACCCTGTCGCTGTATGCCGGGGCCTACCTGACCGAAGTGTTCCGCGCCGGGCTGTTGAATATTCCCAAGGGCTTGCGTGAAGCCGGGTTGGCCATCGGCCTTGGCGAGTGGCGGATCCGCGCCTATATCACCGTGCCGGTGATGCTGCGCAATGTGCTGCCGGCGCTGTCGAACAACTTTATCTCGCTGTTCAAGGACACCTCCCTGGCCGCTGCGATTGCGGTGCCGGAGCTGACCTATTACGCCCGCAAGATCAACGTCGAAAGCTACCGGGTGATTGAAACCTGGCTGGTCACGACCGCGCTCTACGTGGCCGCCTGTTACCTCATTGCCATGCTGCTGCGTTACCTGGAGCAGCGTCTGGCGATCCGTCGTTAAGGAGGGTTTCCATGTACGAATCCCCCAGTTGGCTGCATGAGTTGTGGGTCGCCCGCGATACGCTCTGGGCCGGCTTCCAGGCCAGCGTGTACGTGTCGGCCCTGGCGATCATCTTCGGTACCCTGATCGGCATCGTCGCCGGGTTGATCCTGACCTACGGCAAGTTCTGGATGCGTGCGCCGTTCCGTCTGTATGTTGACCTGATCCGTGGCACGCCGGTGTTTGTGCTGGTGTTGGCGTGTTTCTACATGCTGCCGGCCCTGGGCTGGCAAATCAGTGCGTTCCAGGCCGGTGCGGTCGGGCTGACCTTGTTCTGTGGCTCCCACGTTTCGGAAATCGTGCGCGGCGCGCTGCAGGCCATTCCCCGTGGGCAACTGGAAGCGGGCAAGGCGATTGGCCTGACGTTCTACCAGTCGCTGGGCTATGTGCTGTTGCCCCAGGCCCTGCGGCAGATCCTGCCGACCTGGGTCAATTCATCCACGGAAATCGTCAAGGCCTCGACCTTGCTGTCGGTGATCGGCGTGGCTGAATTGCTGCTGAGCACCCAGCAGGTGATTGCACGCACCTTCATGACCCTGGAGTTCTACCTGTTCGCCGGTTTTCTGTTCTTCGTCATCAACTACGCCATCGAATTATTCGGGCGCTACATTGAAAAGCGGGTGGCCTTGCCATGAACCAAGCTCAAACCAACCCAGCGCTGCTGGACATTCGTGGCCTGCGTAAACAATACGGTGAGGTGGAAGTGCTCAAGGGCGTCGACCTGTCCATGCAGCGCGGCAATGTGGTGACGTTGATCGGCTCCAGCGGCTCGGGCAAGACCACCTTGTTGCGCTGCGTGAACTTGCTGGAAGAGTTCCAGGGCGGGCAGATCACTCTCGATGGCGAATCCATCGGCTACAGCGAGGTCGGCGGCAAGCGCGTGCGCCATCCGGAGCGGGTGATTGCCCGGCATCGCGCAATGACCGGCATGGCATTCCAGCAATTCAACCTGTTCCCGCATTTGACCGCGCTGCAAAACGTCACCCTCGGCTTGCTCAAGGTCAAGAAGATGGGCAAGGATGAGGCGGTGGCGCTGGCCGAAAAATGGCTGGACCGCGTCGGCTTATTGGAGCGCCGCAACCACTTCCCGGGCCAATTGTCCGGTGGCCAGCAACAGCGCGTGGCGATTGCCCGCGCTATTGCCATGAACCCCAGCCTGATGCTGTTCGACGAAGTCACCTCGGCCCTGGATCCAGAACTGGTGGGCGAAGTGCTCAGCGTGATCAAGGGGCTGGCGGAAGAGGGCATGACCATGTTGCTGGTCACCCACGAAATGCGCTTTGCCTATGAAGTCTCAGACCAGATCGTCTTCATGAACCAGGGGCGCATTGAAGAGCAGGGCACCGCCAAAGACATCTTCGAGCGGCCGCAGTCGCCGCGCCTGGCGGAATTTCTCAAGAACATTCGTTTTTAACAAGGAGCAACTTTTATGAGCATTACTCGTTACGGTACCGGCAGCACCGCAGGTGGCGGCCAGCCACGTCCTTTCGCCCGTGCGGTGGAAGCCGATGGCTGGCTGTATGTGTCAGGCCAGGTGCCGGCGGTGGACGGCGAAATCATCAGTGGCGGCATCATCGAGCAAACCCGGCAGACTATGCGTAACGTGGTGGCGATCCTCGAAGAAGCCGGTTACGAACTCAAGGATGTGGTGCGCGTTGGCGTGTGGCTCGAAGACCCACGGGACTTCTGGAGTTTCAACAAGGTCTTCGGCGAATACTTCACCCCCGAACACGCCCCGGCGCGCGCCTGTGTGCAGGCCAATATGATGGTCGATTGCAAGGTCGAGATCGATTGCGTGGCCTACAAGAAAAAGGGCTGAATGCCCCCACCTTTAAGCCCACAGCAGACCCAGTGTGGGAGCGGGCTTGCTCGCGAATGCGGTGGGTCAGTCACAGATGCATTCACTGACCCACCGTATTCGCGAGCAAGCCCGCTCCCACAGGGGTTCACTGTGCAGCATTACCACTATGACCGGACCGACGATTGCCATGACCGAAGACACCATCAAGCGCCGCGCCAAAGGCCTGGACCGTGCGTTCGATATCCTCGATTTTCTCAAGGAAATCGGCCAGCCCCTGCGCCCCAATGATATTGCCAGCGGCATTGGCAGCCCCAAATCCACGGTCTATGAACTGGTCGCATCCTTGCTGGAGCGGCGCATCCTGGAAACCGTGGGCAAGGACGGTCACGTGTATCTGGGCCGCCAGCTGTATTTCCTGGGTCAGGCACACCTGCGCCACTTCGACCTGACCCGCGAGGCCGACCATGCCTTGCAGGACATCGTCAGCCAAACCCACGAAACCGCGCAGATGTGCCTGCTCAATGGGCGCAAATACACGGTAGCGCTGATGCGCGAAGGCCAGCGGCATTTCCGTATTTCTTCGGATATCGGTGAAAACGCGCCGATCCCTTGGACCGCTTCCGGGCGCCTGCTGCTGGGGCACTTGAGCGACCAACAGATCGTCGACTTGATCGACCCCGACGATTTCATTCTGCCGGACGGCCAGCGCCTGGCGTTGCACAGCTTCCTGGCTCAGATCCGGCAAGCCACCCTCGATGGGTTCTTTTCCTTCGACAGTGTGGCCGACACCTTTACCCATTGCTTTGCCGCCCCGGTGCGGGACGCCCAGGGCGTCAGCATCGCGACTTTATGCATTGTCGCCCCCCGGGCCGATGCCAGCAAAAACTACCACGACTATCGCCGGGTGCTGATCAACAGTGCCAACAGCCTGGCCCGGCGTATCAACGAATAGGAGTTTTCCATGTCTGCCCTCAATGCCGTTGAAAAAGGCGCCGCCGCCGTCGGTGCCCATCTGGTTCGCGACGTCAGCCTGCCGGCCCTGGTGCTGCACCGCGACGCCCTGGAACATAACATCCGCTGGATGCAGGACTTTGTCAGCAACAGCGGCGCTGAGCTGGCACCCCACGGCAAGACCAGCATGATGCCCGCGCTGTTCCAGCGCCAGATCGCTGCCGGCGCCTGGGGCATCACCCTGGCCAGCGCCGTGCAGACCCGCGCCGCCTACGCCGGTGGCGTGCGGCGTGTGCTGATGGCCAACCAATTAGTGGGCGCGCCGAACATGGCGTTGATCGCCGACCTGCTGGCCGATAAGGATTTTGACTTCCACTGCATGGTCGACCACCCGGACAACGTCGCTGACCTGGGGCTGTTTTTCGCCGCCCGTGGCCTGCGCCTGAACGTGATGATCGAGTACGGCGTGGTCGGTGGCCGGTGCGGCTGCCGCAGCGAGCAGGAGGTGCGCGAGCTGGCCAAGGCGATCAAGGCCCAGCCTGCACTGGCCCTGACCGGTATCGAGGGCTACGAAGGGGTGATCCACGGCGAGCACGCGATCAGCGGCATTCGTGATTTCGCCGCCAGCCTGGTGCGACTGGCGGTGGACCTGCAAGACAACGATTTTTTTGATCTGCCAAAACCTATCATCACCGCGTCGGGCTCGGCCTGGTATGACTTGATCGCTGAGTCGTTTGAGGCGCAGAACGCCGCCGGCCGTTTCCTCAGTGTGTTGCGCCCAGGCAGCTACGTGGCCCACGACCATGGCATCTACAAAGAAGCGCAATGCTGCGTGCTCGAGCGCCGCAGCGACCTCAACGAGGGCCTGCGCCCGGCGCTGGAAGTCTGGGCGCACGTGCAGTCGCTGCCGGAGCCAGGCTTTGCGGTGGTTGCTATGGGCAAGCGCGATGTGGCCTACGACGCCGGCTTGCCAGTGCCGCTCAAGCGCTACAAGGCCGGGATTGTGCCGGTGCAGGGTGATGATGTGAGTGCGTGCAAGGTCACGGCCGTGATGGATCAGCATGCGTTCATGAGCGTGGCGCCGGGTGTTGAATTGCGCATTGGCGACATCATTTCGTTCGGCACGTCCCACCCATGTCTGACCTTCGACAAATGGCAGGTGGGCTGCCTGGTGGACGAGCAGTTGCAGGTGGTCGAGTCTCTGCATACCTGCTTCTAGACCGCGTCGCTCCTATCGGGGGCAAGCCCCTCTCACAGGAGAATGTATTCCAAATGTGGGAGGGGGCTTGCCCCCGATGAGGCCATCAGCCCCACCGAGACAGCAGCCATGACGACCCAACCCCGCATCGCCCTCATCGGCGAATGCATGATCGAACTGCAACACCGCGCCGACGGCAGCCTGCACCAGAGCTTCGGCGGCGACACCCTGAACGCGGCGGTGTACCTGCGCCGTGAGCTGGGGGATTTGGGCAGCGTCGACTACGTCACCGCCCTGGGCGATGACAGCTTCAGCGACGCCATGTGTGCCCAGTGGCAAGCCGAGGGCCTTGGCCTGGGCAGGGTCCAGCGTCTGCCCGGACGCTTGCCAGGCTTGTACTGCATCCAGACCGACGCCAATGGCGAACGTAAATTTCTGTATTGGCGCAATGAAGCAGCCGTGCGCGATTGCTTCACCACCGCGGCGGCCGAACCGATCCTGGCGGCGTTACCAGGTTATGACGTGGTGTATTTCAGCGGCATCACCCTGGCGGTGCTGGGCGTGGTCGGGCGCGAGCGCTTGCTGCAAACCCTGGTCGAAACAAGGCGCCGCGGTGGCAAGGTGGTGTTCGACAACAACTACCGGCCACGGCTGTGGGCCGATGTGGCAACGGCCCGTGAAGCTTATCGCAGGGTATTGGCTGAAGTGGATATCGCCTTGCTCACCGAGGATGACGAGCGCGGGTTGTTTGGTTATGAAGACAGCGAGCAGGTGTTTGCCGCCTATCCATCGATTGCCGAGGTGGTGCTCAAGCGTGGGGCGGATGCGTGTCTGATTCGTTGTGCGGGGGAACGCTTTGCGGTGCCAGCATTGAAGGTGGAGAAGGTAGTGGATACGACGGCGGCGGGGGATTCGTTCAGTGCGGCGTATCTGGCCAGTCGGCTCAATGGTGGATCGCCAGCAGAGGCTGCCTTGGCGGGGCATCGGTTGGCGAGCCGGGTGATTCAGGTGCCGGGAGCTCTAATACCTAGGTGAATGGCCGCCTGCGGCGGATCGGGAGCAAGCCCCCTCTCACAGTTGACCCTATTCCAACTGAAGGAATGCAGTCTAGTGTGGGAGGGGGCTTGCTCCCGATGGCGGTGTACAGCCAAGCCCATCAGTCCCGGTAAAACACCTGCACCAAATGATAACCAAACTTGCTCTTGATCGGCCCGTGCACCACCTTCACCGGCTTCTTGAAGATCACCGCATCAATCGCCCCCACCATCTGCCCGGGCCGCACTTCACCCAGGTCACCGCCACGCTTGCCCGATGGGCAGGTGGAATACTTCTTGGCCAGCACGTCAAAGGCTTCGCCCTTGGCAATGCGCTGCTTGAGTTGTTCGGCTTCTTCGCTGGTTTTCACCAGGATATGACGGGCTTGGGCTTTCATTGATCTCTACCAGGTGTGCGACGGCGCGCGATTATGCCTGAACTCATGCGTCGACGCCGATCATGCTGCGGATTTTGGTGGCCAGCAGATCGATGGAAAACGGCTTGGCCACCATGTCCATGCCGTCCTCCAGGAAGCCTTGGCGCTCGGCGGCTTTTTCGGCGTAACCGGTCATGAACAACACCCGCAGGCCGGGGCGATGCTGGCGGGCGATTTCTGCCAGTTGCCGGCCATTCATACCCGGCAGGCCGACGTCGGTCACCAACAAGTCCACGCGCAGATCCGATTCCAGTAACGGCAGCGCGGCACGGGCATCCGCCGCCTGGTGGGCGGTATAGCCCAGTTCATCAAGGACGTTGACCACCAGCATGCGCACCGCCGGGTCGTCTTCGACCACCACCACCGCTTCACCGGCCAGGGCCAACGGCGCTTCGGTCAGGCTGGCGGGCAGGTTGCTTTCCAGTGCGGTGCCATGCAGGCGCGGCAGGTACAGGCGCACACTGGTGCCCTGGCCCGGTTCGCTCTGGATCGTCACATGCCCACCGGACTGCTGAGCAAAGCCGTAGATCATCGACAAACCAAGGCCGGTACCTTGGCCGATGGGCTTGGTGGTGAAGAACGGGTCGAAAGCCTTGGCGAGGATTTTCGGCGCCATGCCGCTGCCGTTGTCACTCACGCCGAGCATCACGTAGTCGCCGGCCTTGACCGGCTCCAGGGTGGTGATGTCGGTGCCGTCCAGGTAGCTGTTGGCGGTTTCGATCAACAGCTCGCCGCCGTCGGGCATCGCATCGCGGGCGTTGATCACCAGATTGAGCAGGGCGTTTTCCAATTGGCTGGCGTCGGTGTTCACCGGCCAGATGTCCTTGCCCAGTTGCACCTTGAGCGTGATATGCGCGCCCTTGGTACGCCGGAACAGGTCTTCCAGGGACGCCACCAGTTGGTTGGGGTCGGTGGGGCGCCGGTCCAGCGACTGGCGCCGCGAAAACGCCAGCAGCCGATGGGTGAGGGCGGCCGCGCGGTGGGCGGAGGACACGGCGGCATCGGCAAAGCGGCCGATTTCGTCGCTGCGCCCGGCGGCAATATAGCGCTGCATCAGGTCCAGGCTGCCGATGATGCCGGTGAGCATATTGTTGAAGTCGTGGGCGATACCGCCGGTCAACTGGCCCACCGCTTCCATCTTCTGTGCATGGCGCAGGGCGTCTTCGGCACGCTCGCGTTCGAACATCTCGTTTTGCAAGCGCTGGTTGGCCTCGGCCAGCGCCTGGGTGCGCTGGGCCACGCGTTCTTCAAGGTTTTCGTTGAGATGGCGCAGAGCTTCTTCGGTGAGTTTGCGTTCGGTCTCGTCGATCACAAAGATATAAAAACCATTCACCGAGCCATCATTGCTGAAGCGCGGCAGGTACTTCATCAGCGCATGGCGCGGGCGGCCATCGCGATGGGGCGTGACGGTCATGAAACTGCATGCCTTGCCGTTGAGCGCGGCGCTGATCTTGTCTGCGCGTCCGGCATAGATCTCATCGCCGAGCACTTCGCGGATGGTCTTGCCGTACAGCTCCTGAGGCGTCTTGCCATACCAGTCGAGGTAGGCGCTGTTGTTGAGGCGAAAGCGCTGTTGGTGATCGACATAGCCGATCAGCACCGGCATGGCGTTGATGATCAGTTGCAGCTCGGTCTGGCTCTGGCGCAGGGCCTGTTCGGTGTGTTTGCGCTCGGTGAGGTCCAGCGCGGCACCGAGGAAACGTGCAGGCCGGCCCTGTGGGTCCTTGTAGCAACGGCCACGGGCGAATACCCAGCGCACCTGGCCGTCGGCTTGCAGCAGACGGTACTCCTCGGCGTATTCGGTACCGAAGGTGATGCAATGCTTGATGCTGCGCGCCACCATGCCGCGGTCTTCGGGGTGCACGCCTTGCAGGTAGGCGCTGATGGGCAGCAGGCCGGCGTCATTCGGGTCGACGCCGTGCAGGTAGGCGAAATGCGCATCGGCAATGAAGCGGTCTTCACCGATGTCCCAGTCCCAGGTGCCTACGGCATCGGTGGCCGCCAGTGCCAGTTGCAGGCGCTGCTCGGTGTTGTGCTGGGCCTTGAGGCTCTCTTCGGAACGCTGCTGCAGTTCGAGGGTTTTGCTGCGCCGTTCATTGGTTTCGATGGCTGTGACCAGGATGCCGGCCACCAAGGCGCTTTCATCGCGCACCGGGCTGTAGGTCAGGTCGAGCCAGATTTCGGTGTCGCGACCCTGGCGTTGCACCACAAAGCGCTGCTCGCTGAAGGTGCGCACCTGGCCGCCAAGGACAGCGTCGTAGATCGGCGCCGCGAAGCTTTCCAGCTCCGGCCAGGTGTGGTGCGCCGGCTGGCCAAGGGCGACGGGGTGCTTGTTGCCCACCAGTCGGGCAAAGCCATCGTTGTAGAGTTGAGTGAGTTGCGGCCCCCACAGCAACACCATCGGCATCGGCGAATGTACGACGATATCGACGGCTGTGCGCAGGCTTTGCGGCCAATCACTGGCCTCACCGAGGGGGCTTTGCGCCCAGTCCAGCCGCTTGATCAGTGCAGCGGCTTCGCTACCGGTGGATGTACCATTCATGAAAAAGCCCTGAGTTTGACGCTTTGAAAAATGACAACACCCATTGTCCCAAGGGACAACAATGGATGACTACCCCCGAAAAATAGCATGCATTGAGGTTTTTTCTTCAAAACGCCGCGTCAGCGCTGAAACCTTTCATCTAATAATCCAATTCAGCTCGATTGCGAAATTGCTCCAGTGCCTGGGGGTTGGCCAGGGCATCGGTGTTCTTTACCGGCTCGCCATGCACCACGTTGCGCACCGCCAATTCAACGATCTTGCCGCTGATGGTGCGGGGGATATCCGTGACAGCGAGGATCTTGGCCGGCACGTGGCGCGGTGTGGTATTGGCACGGATCACCTGGCGGATCTGCTGTTGCAGCGCCTCATCCAGTTCGATCCCGTCATCAAGACGCACAAACAGCACCACGCGCACATCGTCCTGCCAGCGCTGGCCGATGGCGAGGCTTTCCAGTACCTGCGGGAATTTTTCCACCTGGCGATAGATCTCAGCGGTGCCGATGCGCACGCCGCCGGGGTTGAGCACCGCGTCGGAGCGCCCATGAATCAACAGGCTGCCATTGGCCCTTTGCTCGGCATAGTCTCCTTGTGCCCATACGCCGGGGAACTGGCTGAAATAGGAGGCGCGCATCTGGGTCTGTTGAGGGTCGTTCCACAGCCCGATGGGCATGGCAGGGAAGTGCCGGGTACACACCAGTTCGCCTTTTTCCCCGACCAGCGGGCGGCCCTGGTCGTCCCAGACTTCGATGGCCATTGCCAGGCTCTTGCACTGCATCTCACCGCGCCGCACCGGCAGCACCGGGTTGCCGATCACAAAGCAGGAGACGATATCGGTGCCGCCAGACATCGATGACAGGCACAGCTCGCCCTTGATCTCGCGGTACACATAGTCATAGCTCTGGGGTGACAGCGGCGAGCCGGTGGAGATCAGGCCCTTGAGGCTGCCCAGGTCGTGGCTCAGGCGTGGTTGCAGCCCGGCTTTCTCCAGGGTGGCGAGGAATTTGGGGCTGGTGCCGAACACGCTGATTTTTTCCGCATCGATCAGGTCGATCAAACGTTCGGGGCCAGGATGAAACGGTGAGCCGTCATACAGCACCGCCGTGGCGCCGAGCGCCAGCACCGACACCAGCCAGTTCCACATCATCCAGCCGCAGGTGGTGTAGTAGAACAGGCAATCCTCGCGGCCGAGGTCGGCATGCAGGCCGTGTTCCTTGAGGTGGGTGAGCAGCACGCCGCCAGTGCCGTGGATGATGCACTTGGGTACGCCGGTGGTGCCGCTGGAATAGAGGATGTACAGCGGATGATCGAACGGCACCGCAACAAATTCAGGCTCGCCGCCGGCGAGGTAGAAGTCGTCCCACAGCGCGATCCGGGCTTTGGTGGTGTAGTCCCCAACCTGCGCCTCGGGCCGGGCGTAGGGCACGATGATCAGTTGTTGCAGGGACGGCAGGCGTTCGAGGATTTCATTGAGCTTGGCGCTCTGGTCGATGCTTTTGCCCGCATAGCGGTAACCGGCGCAGGTGATCAGCACCTTGGGTTCGATCTGGCCGAAACGGTCGATTACGCCCTGGGTGCCGAAGTCCGGCGAGGAACACGACCAGATTGCGCCGAGGCTGGTGGTGGCGAGCATGCCGACCAGGGTTTGCCAGGTGTTGGGCATGCACGCGGCGACGCGGTCCCCAATGCCGACACCCGCTGCGCGCAGACTCTGTTGCAGGCCGGCGACGTGGGCGGCCAGCTCGGCGTAGGTCAGTTGTTCGCGCTGGCCATCTTCGCTGATCGCCACCACGGCCGGGTGATCATCGCGGCGACGCAACAGGTGTTCGGCAAAGTTCAGGGTGGCGCCGGGAAACCACTGGGCACTGGGCATTTCGGTGCCTTCGATCAGGGCCGCCGTGGGCGGGCTGCGAAACTGTACGTCGAAGAACGCAATAATCGCCTGCCAGAAGTCCGGGCGCTGGTCGATGCTCCACTGGTGCAGGGCGGGGTAGTCGCTGAGCTGCAGGCTGTGGCGAGCATTGATGAAACGTCGGAACTGGTCCATGCGTGTGTTGGCGATGCGTTCGGGGGAGGGTTGCCAGAGGATGTCGGACATTGCGAAATCTCTTGTTCTTGTATCGGTCTTCCAAACAACAGCGTTCCAATGTGGGAGGGAGCAAGCCCCCTCCCACATTAGAACTCCAGTGTTTGGCTTCTTATTGGGCCAACCAACCACCATCGATATTCCACGCCGCACCACGCACCTGGGCGCCGGCCTCACTGCACAAAAACAGCACCAGCTCACCCAACTGTGACGGCGTCACAAACTCCAGTGACGGCTGTTTCTCCGCCAGCAAATCCTGTTGCGCCTGCTGCGGGTCGACCCTAGCAGCAACGCGATCATCGATCTGCTTCTGCACCAATGGCGTCAGCACCCAGCCCGGGCAGATGGCGTTGCAGGTCACGTTGCTGGTGGCGGTTTCCAGGCCCACTACTTTGGTCAGGCCGATCACCCCATGCTTGGCCGCCACATACGCGGCTTTGCCGACTGAACCGACCTGGCCATGCACCGAGGCGATATTGACGATACGCCCCCAGCCCTTGGCCTTCATGCCCGGCAAGCTCAGGCGTGTGCTGTGGAACACCGAGGACAGGTTGATAGCGATGATCGAATCCCAGCGTTCCACCGGGAAATCCTCCACCGCGGCCACATGCTGGATGCCGGCGTTGTTGACCAGAATGTCCACGCCACCGAATTCGCGCTCGGCGTAGGCGAGCATGTCGGCGATCTGCGCCGGGTCGCTGACGTCTGCCGGGTGGTGCCCGACCTTGCCGCCAAATGCCTGCACCTGGGCGATCACCGCGCTGGCGTCGCCAAAGCCGTTGAGGATCAGGTTGGCGCCGGCCTTGGCCAGGCTCAGCGCTATACCCAGGCCGATGCCGCTGGTGGAGCCGGTGACCAGGGCGGTCTTGCCATTCAAAGTCGTCATGAAAACCTCACACAATGCCGGTGGCGTAGAAAGTACCGATCACCACGAACACCGCGAGGGTCTTGATGATCGTGATGCCGAAAATGTCCTTGTAGGCTTCGCGGTGGGTCAGCCCGGTGACCGCCAGCAGCGTGATCACCGCGCCGTTGTGGGGCAGGGTGTCCATGCCGCCGCTGGCCATGGCCGCGACTCGGTGCAGCACTTCAAGGGGGATATTGGCCGCGTGGGCCGCTGAAATAAAGCTTTCGGACATCGCCGCCAGGGCGATGCTCATGCCGCCGGAGGCCGAACCTGTGATACCGGCGAGCAGGGTCACGGTAATCGCTTCGTTGACCAGCGGGTTGGGGATGCCCTTGAGCCAGTCCGCCAGCACCAGAAAGCCCGGCAACGAGGCTATCACCGCGCCAAAGCCGTATTCCGATGCGGTGTTCATGGCCGCGAGCAATGCACCGCTCACCGCGCTTTTACTGCCTTCGGCCAGCTTGCTTTTGATCGCCGAGAAGCCGAACACCAACACCACGATAATCCCCACCAGCAGCGCCGCCTGCACCGCCCAGATCGCGGTGAGCTTGGCGATTTCGGTGGTCACTGGCGCGCTCATGCCTGGCAGGCTGAGGCTGTGGGTCTTGCCGTACCACTGCGGGATCCAGTGCGTGAACAGCAGGTTCATCACCCCCACCAGGATCAGCGGCGACAGCGCGACCCAAGGGTTGGGCAAGGTCAGGTTCTCGGCGGTTTCCGGCTCATTGCGCAGCTCGGTGCCATAGCCTTCACCGGCACGCTGGGCCTTGTTGCGCTGGCGCGCCAGGTAGAGCATGCCGGCGCAGAATACGAAGATCGTACCGATCAGCCCCAGCCACGGTGCGGCCCAGGCGGTGGTGTTGAAGAAGGTGCTGGGGATGATGTTCTGGATCTGCGGGGTGCCGGGCAGGGCGTCCATGGTGAACGAAAACGCACCGAGGGCGATGGTGGCCGGGATCAGGCGCTTGGGGATATTGCTCTGGCGGAACATCTCCGCCGCGAACGGGTATACCGCAAACACCACGACGAACAGGGATACGCCGCCGTAGGTGAGCAGGGCGCAGACCAACACGATGACCAGCATCGCCTGGCGGGTGCCGAGCAAGCGGATCGCAGCCGCCACAATGGAGCGCGAAAAGCCCGACAGCTCAATGAGCTTGCCGAACACCGCACCGAGCAGGAACACCGGGAAATACAGCTTGATAAAGCCGACCATTTTTTCCATGAACACCCCGGTAAAGGCAGGGGCGACGGCGGAGGGGTCGGTGAGCAGCACCGCGCCGAGGGCGGCAATGGGGGCAAACAGGATAACGCTGTAGCCACGGTACGCAGCCAGCATCAGCAGCGCGAGCGCGGCCAGGGCAATGATCACACTCATGGTGTGTCTCCATCGGATTGTTATTTTTGTGGGGTGAAGCGGTGGGAAGGGCTATAGCCAGATGTGTGCCATGTTTTTAACTGATTGAAAAACAACAATATTTTCAGGAGTTTCAACAGCGCTTTGAAATATTATCTCTACTTTGAGACAAACAAATACCAAATGTGGGAGGGGGCTTGCTCCCGATAGCAGTGGGTCAGGTACAGATGCTCAGCCTGGCACTCTGCTATCGGGAGCAAGCCCCTCCCACATTGGATTGTCTTTATATTGAGAGTTAAGTCTTAATTTTGAGATTGGGTGAGGCCCAACGTTACCATCTTCTTGTACAACGTCGACCGCCCCAGCCCCAATCGCCTGGCCGCTTCCACCACATTCCCCGCGCACGCCTGCAACGCCGCGCCAATCACCTGCCGATCAAACCGCTCCCGCGCCGCCGCGAACGTTTCACCCTCGACCGCCGCCACCGCGCCTCGTTGCACCGGACTGAAAGTGCCAATCGCCGCGCGGATCTCATTGGCATTCAACACCAGGTCATCACTCAACAACGCCGCCCGCTCCAGCACATTGCGCAACTCGCGGATATTCCCCGGCCACGCATGCTGGGCCAACAACGCCAGGGCATCGCGGTCGAGTTCATGCTGGCTGCGCAGCTCTTCGAGAATCGCCTCGCTCAACGCCGGAATATCTTCCAGGCGCTCGCGCAACGGTGGCACCTGAATCGGCAGCACATTCAGCCGGTAATACAAATCCGCACGAAACTCGCCACGCTTGATCGCCGCTTCCAGGTCCATGGAGGTGGCTGCAATCACCCGCACATCGCTGTGCAGCATCTCGTTGGAACCCACTGGTTCGAATTCCTTTTCCTGCAACACCCGCAGCAGTTTGCTTTGCAGCGGCAGCGGCATGTCGCCGATTTCGTCGAGAAACAGCGTGCCGCCCTGGGCAATCTGGAACTTGCCGGGGCGGCCCTTGCGGTCGGCGCCGGTAAACGCGCCGGGTGCGGTGCCGAAGAACTCGGCTTCGAGCAGGTCATGGGGAATCGCCGCGCTGTTGATGCTCACGAAGGCTTTGTGCGCCCGCGGTGACGCGCCGTGGATGGCCTGGGCGAGCAGTTCCTTGCCGGTGCCGGTTTCTCCCAGCAGCAACACCGGCGACTCGGCGCTCGCACTGCGCCGCGCCCGGCGCTTCACCTCAAGGCTGGCGGCGCTGGTGCCGATAAAGTGCGCGAAGTTGTATTTGCTTTGCCGCGAACGCAGCAGCGAGCGCGTCGAGGCGAGCTCTTGCTGCATGCTCAGGTAACGCTCGATCAGCGGCGACAGGTTGCGCAGCTCATCGAACAACGCAAACCCAATCGCGCCGATGACCGCCCCGGCATCGTCGTGGATCGGCAGGCGCATCACCACCAGCGGGCCTTTGGGGGTGTCCTGGATATCCAGCAGGATCGGCTGGTCGTTGCGCACCACCTGGCGCAGCAGGCTGTTGGAGATCACCTGCTCGCAGGGCTGGCCGATGGCTTCATCGGCACGCTTGAGACCGAAGCGCTTGGCGTAACGCTCGTTCATCCAGACGATATTCGCGTCGCGGTCGACAATGACCGTGCCTTCGCTGGACTGCTCGATGATCTCGAACAACGACTGGATGGCCAGGCCGCGAACGCGTGGGTAGTCCTTGAGGCTCGTGCTCATGGAGGCAGAATCCTGTTAATGATCACAAGGGAATATGCGCCGCTGCCAGCAGTTCCTTGGTGTAGGGGTGCTGTGGTGCCTCGAAAACGTCATGGCTGGCGCCGCGCTCCACCACCTTGCCATCCTTGACCACGATCATGTCATGGGCCATGGCGCGGACCACCGCCAGGTCATGGCTGATAAACAGGTAGGTCAGGGCATATTTGTCCTGCAGTTCACGCAGCAGCGCCACCACTTGTTTCTGCACCGTACGGTCCAGGGCTGAGGTGGGCTCGTCGAGCAACATCAGCGCCGGCTTGAGCACCAGCGCGCGGGCGATGGCGATACGTTGGCGCTGGCCGCCGGAAAATTCATGGGGGTAGCGATGCCGGCTGGCGGGGTCGAGGCCCACGTCCTTGAGCACCTGGATCACTTGCGCATCGCGCTCGGCCAGGCTGCAGGGCGCGTGCACCTCCAGGCCCTCGCTGATGATTTGCTGCACCGACATGCGCGGGCTGAGGCTGCCATAGGGGTCTTGGAACACCACCTGCATCTGCTTGCGCCATGGGCGCATCTGCTTTGGATTCAGCGGGTCGAGCGCCTCACCCTGGAAACGGATGCTGCCGGTGGAGTCGAGCAAGCGCAGGATCGCCTGGCCCAGGGTGGACTTGCCCGAGCCGGACTCGCCGACAATCCCCAAGGTCTTGCCGCGCTGCACACTGAGGCTGATGCCATCGACAGCATGCAGATAAGTCTTGCGCCGAAACAACCCGCCACTGAGGGGAAACTTCACGCTGAGGTCATCCACCTGCAACACCGTCTCGCGCTCATCACCGCACAGCGCATCGCCCGTGGGCTCGGCGTCCAGTAGCAGGCGGCTGTAAGGGTGCTGCGGGGCTGTAAACAGGGTCTGGCAGTCGGCCTGCTCGACGATTTCCCCGGCACGCATCACGCATACCCGCTGGGCAATGCTGCGCACCAGGTTGAGGTCATGACTGATCAGCAACAGCGACATGCCCAGGCGTTGCTGCAAGGACTTGAGCAGCAGCAGGATCTTGCGCTGCACGGTCACGTCCAGCGCTGTGGTGGGTTCGTCGGCAATCAACAGTTCCGGCTCGCAGGCCAGAGCCATGGCGATCATCACCCGCTGGCGCTGGCCACCGGAGAGTTGGTGCGGATAGGCCTTGAGCCGCTCCTGGGGTTTCTGGATGCCCACCAGCTCGAGCAATTCCAGGATGCGCGCCTGCGCCGCCTTGCCACCCAGGCCCTTGTGCAGCAGCAGCGTTTCGCCGATCTGTTTTTCAATGCTGTGCAACGGGTTCAGGGAAGTCATCGGCTCCTGGAAGATCATCGCGATGCGATTGCCGCGCAACTTTTGCAGAGTGGCCGGTGCTGCGCCAAGCAACTGCTGGCCGCGATACGTGATGGAACCGGTGGTTTCAGTACCGGCTTCGGGCAGCAGTTGCAGGAT
Source organism: Pseudomonas sp. MF6755 (assembly GCF_016405635.1). Classification (NCBI taxonomy): domain Bacteria; kingdom Pseudomonadati; phylum Pseudomonadota; class Gammaproteobacteria; order Pseudomonadales; family Pseudomonadaceae; genus Pseudomonas; species Pseudomonas sp. MF6755. Next base: position 6,794 of record NZ_JAEKDA010000028.1, on the reverse strand, counting down.
CGAATGAGCCGTCACCGACTTGCCCGAGCCCGACTCACCCACCAGCGCCAGGCACTCGCCGGGGCGCACGTCCAGGCTCAGGTTGCGCACCACGGTCTGGCCGCTGAACGCGACGCTCAGGTCGCGGATTTCGATCAGGTTCATAGGCAATTACTCATGAGCGAGGGTCGAAGGCGTCACGCAACGCCTCGCCGATAAACACCAGCAACGACAAAATCAGCGCCAAGGTGAAAAACGCGGTCAGGCCCAGCCAGGGCGCTTGCAGGTTCTGCTTGCCCTGGCCGATCAACTCGCCCAGGGATGCACTGCCGGCAGGCATGCCGAAACCGAGGAAGTCCAGGGCGCTCAAGGTGGAAATCGCCCCGGTCAAAATGAACGGCAAATAGCTCAGGGTCGCGGTCATGGCGTTGGGCAGGATATGCCGGCGAATGATCTTGCCGTCGCCCAAACCCAGAGCGCGTGCGGCCTTGACGTATTCCAGGTTGCGCCCACGCAGGAACTCGGCGCGCACCACGTCCACCAGGGCCAGCCAGGAAAACAGCGCCATGATCCCCAGCAACCACCAGAAATTCGGCTCGACAAACCCCGACAGAATAATCAGCAGGTACAGCACCGGCAGCCCGGACCACACCTCCAGAATGCGCTGCCCGAGCAAATCCACCCAGCCGCCGTAGTAACCCTGCAACGCCCCGGCGGCGATGCCGATGGCGGCGCTGATGGCGGTCAAGGCCAGGGCAAACAGGATCGACACCCGTGCGCCGAAGATCACTCGCGCCAACACATCGCGGGACTGGTCATCGGTGCCCAGCCAGTTCACCGCCGACGGCGGGCTCGGGGCCGGGCGGGTCAGCTCGTAGTTGGGGGTGTCGTCGCTGAACGGAATCGGTGGGAACAGCATCCAGCCGCCATCCTGCTTGATCAGCTTTTGCACGTAGTCACTGCGGTAGTCGGCCTGGAATGGCAACTGCCCGCCGAACTGCTGTTCGGTGTAGCGCTTGAACACCGGGAAATACAGCTCGTTCTTGAAGCTGAGCACCAGGGGTTTGTCATTGGCGATCAACTCGCCGCCCAGGGTCAGGATGAACAGGCCGATAAACAACCACAGCGACCACCAGCCGCGACGGTTTTTCTTGAACCGTTCGAAACGCCGGCGGGCCACGGGAGACAGGTTAAGCATCAGGCGTTCCTCGCGGCGAAGTCGATACGCGGGTCCACCAGGGTGTAGCAGAGGTCACCGATGAGTTTTATCAAGAGGCCGAACAACGTGAAGATAAACAGCGAACCGAACACCACTGGGTAGTCGCGGGATACGGCTGCCTCGTAGCTCATGCGCCCCAGGCCATCGAGGGAGAAAATCACCTCGATCAGCAGCGAGCCGGCAAAGAACACGCTGATAAATGCCTGGGGAATGCCTGAGATCACCAGCAACATGGCGTTGCGGAACACGTGCCCGTAGAGCACCCGGCGTTCACTCAAGCCCTTGGCGCGGGCGGTGACCACGTACTGGCGGGTGATTTCATTGAGGAATGAATTTTTGGTGAGGATAGTCAAGGTAGCGAAGCCGCCGATTACCAACGCCGTCACCGGCAGTACCAGGTGCCAGAAGTAGTCGGCGATCTTGCCCACGGTGCTCAGTTCGGCAAAGTTTTCCGAGACCAGCCCGCGTACCGGGAACCAGTTCAGCGAGGTGCCACCGGCGAACACCACGATCAGGAACATCGCAAACAGAAACGCCGGCATCGCATAACCGATCACGATGGCCGTGCTGCTCCACATATCAAAGCTGCTGCCATGGCGCACGGCCTTGCGTATGCCCAAAGGGATCGACACCAGGTAGGTGATCAACGTGGCCCACAGGCCAAGGGAAATCGTGACCGGCATCTTTTCCAGGATCAGCTCGGTCACCGTTGCGCCGCGAAAGAAGCTGTTGCCGAAGTCCAGTTGGGCGTAGTTCTTGAGCATCAGCCACAGGCGTTCCGGTGCGGATTTGTCGAAGCCGTATTGTTTTTCGATGTCCTTGATCAGCTTAGGGTCCAGGCCGCGGCTGGCCCGCGAGCCGCTGCTGATGCCTTCGCCGGAAGAGCCACCGACCGCGCCACCGCCAATACCCTGCAGATGGGCGATGGCCTGTTCCACCGGCCCGCCGGGCGCGGCTTGCACGATCACGAAGTTCACCAACAGGATGATCACCAGCGTCGGGATGATCAGCAGCAGGCGCCGTACGATATAGGCAAACATCAACGGGCTCCTCCGCGTTTTTTCAGCTCGGCCTGCATTTGCTCGTTAGTCAGCGGCGTGGGGCTGACTTCCCACCAGGTTTCCAGGGCTTCGTCGTTCTTCGCCTCGATGGCCGGGCGGCCGAAACGGTTCCACCACGCGGCGGAGGTCCCTGGCGGGTAATAGTTGGGGATCCACAGGTAATTCCATTGCAGCACCCGGTCCAGGGCATGGGCGTAGGTGAGCATCTGCGCCTGGGTGTCGGCCTTGACCAGGCCGTGGATCAGCGTGTCGACGGCCGGATCCTTGAGCACAATGTAGTTGTTGGCGCCCGAATCGGACGCCGCGGCAGAACCGAAGTAGTTGTACAGCTCCATGCCCGGCGAGGTGGTGACCGGGAAACCGGTGACGATCATGTCGTAGTCCCGGGCCATCAGGCGGTTCACGTACTGCGAGGAGTCGATGCGGCGGATATTGAGGGTGATGCCGATCTGCGCCAGGTTGCGCTTGTACGGCAGCAACAGGCGCTCAAGGCCGTTCTGGACATTGAGAAAAGTGAACTCCAGCGGCTCGCCTTGAGCGTTGACGAGTTTGTCGCCAAGCGGTTTCCAGCCGGCGTCTTCCAACAGGGCCAGGGCTTGCAACTGTTTATCGCGGATCATCCCGCTGCCGTCGGTGACCGGAGCCTTGAACACCTGGGTAAACACCTCGTCGGGGATCTGCCCGCGCAACGGTTCGAGGATCGCCAGCTCTTCTTGGGTTGGCAGTTGGCTAGCCGCCAGGGGGCTATTGGAAAAGTAGCTCTGTTGGCGGATATACAGGTTGCGCATCATCTGCCGGTTAGCCCATTCGAAATCCCACAGCATCGCCAGGGCCTGGCGCACACGGCGATCCTTGAAGATCGGTTTCTGCACGTTGAACACATAGCCCTGGGCCGGTTGCGGCATCTCCTTGGCCAGGTGCGCGCGTTGCAGGCGGCCATCGTCCAGCGCCGGGCCGTTGTAGCCGATGGAGTAACCGGTGGCGGAAAACTCACGGTTGAAGTCATAGGCGCCACCGCGCAGTACCTGGCGCGCCACTTCGGTGTCGCCGAAGTATTCCAGGCTCAGGTGATCGAAGTTGTACAGGCCACGGCTGACCGGCAAGTCCTTGCCCCACCAATCGGGGTCGCGGGTAAAGGTGATGGTGCTGCCGGAGTCGATCTTGCTGACCTTGTACGGGCCACTGCCCAGCGGTGCTTCGTAGCCGCCGCCATTGGCAAAGTCGCGGCTCTTCCACCAGTGCTCGGGGAACACCGGCAACGTGGCGATATCCAGGGGCAGGGTACGGTTTTCGTTGCTGGAAAAATCGAAGCGTACCTGGCGTTCGCCTTCGACTTCGACGTGCTTGACGTCGGCAAATAACGTACGAAAACGCAGGCTGCCTTGGGTCATCAGCAGATCAAAGCTGTAGCGTACATCTTCGGCGGTAATGGGGGTGCCGTCGGCGAAACGCGCCTTGGGGTTCAGGTAGAAGCGCAGCGACAGGCCATCGTCAGCGCGTTCCATCTTTTCTGCCACCAGGCCGTAGACGGTGTAGGGCTCATCCAGCGAGCGCAGCGCCAGGGGCGCATAGACCCAACCGTCGACCTGGGACACGCCGATGCCTTTGTCGATATACGGCAGCACATGGTCGAACCGCCCGACCTCCAGCGCCGAGCGCCGCAGGCTGCCGCCCTTGGGGGCGTTGGGGTTGGCATAGTCGAAATGACTGAAACCGGCGGAGTACTTGGCCGGCTCGCCGTAGACCGTCAGGTAGGTTTGCGGGGCGGCGATCACCGCAGTGCTGGCCAACAGCAGGGCCAGGGTAGAAGAGAGCAGAGATGAAAAAGCCAATCGCATTATCAGCCTTGAACGCCGGGTAAAGAAGAATAAGGATTTGTACGCTAACGGCCTGGGCATCGCCAGCCGTCAGATGCACAACGGCCCACCAAAGGGTGGGCCGTTGTTTATAGCATCAGCGCAGATTGAATCAATCCTGGCGGCTGGTGACTTCCAGCAGGTGATAACCGAACTGGGTTTTCACCGGGCCTTGCACGGTGTTGACCGGTGCGCTGAATACCACGGTGTCGAATTCCTTGACCATCTGGCCCGGGCCGAACGAACCCAGGTTGCCGCCGTCGCGGCTGGATGGGCAGGAGGAGTTGGCTTTGGCGATTTCTGCGAAATCAGCGCCGCCTTCAATTTGGGCCTTGAGTTCGTTGCACTTGTCTTCAGTGGAAACGAGGATGTGACGGGCGGTGGCTTTGGCCATGGGAACAATCTCCTAGAGTAAAAAACGGTGAGCGTACCGGATTCAGGCGGTTATTTCTCGGCAAAGTTCCACCGGTTTTCCAGCCCTCACATTTTTCAGCGTGCCGGTTCAAGGCAGCATGAGATAGTCGTTGCGCTGCATTATCGGTCGGTGCGGCCCTTGCACCAGATGGATATAGCGCCCGTCCACCAGATCGATGGGCAGGCAGTCGTCGATATCCAGCACGCCGTCGGTGTGCGCCTGGGACCAATGGCCCAGCATCTGCTGCTTGCCCTTGCTCATGGCGTCCTGCTTGTTGCGGGCGACCACCAGCAGGTAGTGATGGGCCTCGCCAAAGCTATTGGCCTCATAGCCGCCCAAGTTGATGAAGTACAGGCGGGGCGTTTCGGCGGCGGGCGCCAGGTGGCTGAGTTCGACTTTCCAGCCGTCGACGCCATCCACGGCCATCCACGAATCGATATGCACGCCCTTGGGGCTGCCAAACCACGCGTCGCGCAGTTGCGGGTAGCTGGCCTCCAACGTGTCCGCCACCGCGAACGCCACATCGTGTACTTCAATTTTCGCCCGTGGGTGCTTGCCCCCGAGCATGACGACAAACAGCATTACCGGTGATTCCTGGCGACTGGCGAAAGGGCAACCATACTGCGATTGAACCCTTTTGTCCGCTCAATGCCACACTGTTAACCCGCACATTCACCAGGAGGTTGTCATGCGTACCATTGATCTGGCCGGCGTTCCCGTTCCTGTCATCGGCCAGGGGACCTGGCGCATGGGCGAAGACCCGAGCCGGCGGCGCGCCGAAGTCGCTGCGCTGCAACTGGGTATCGACGAGGGCCTGACCCTCATCGATACCGCCGAGATGTACGGCGAAGGCGGTGCCGAAGAGGTGGTCGGCGAGGCCATTCGAGGCAAGCGCGACCAGGTGTTTCTGGTCAGCAAGGTCTACCCCCATAACGCCAGCCACAAGGGCGTGCCCCGCGCCTGCGACGCCAGCCTTCAGCGCCTGGGCACCGATTACATTGATTTGTATCTGTTGCACTGGCGCGGCCAGTACCCACTTGAAGAAACCGTTGAAGCCTTCGAGCGTTTGCGCGAGGCGGGCAAGATTGGCCGGTGGGGTGTTTCAAACTTCGATGTGGCAGACCTGCAGGAACTCGCATCCCCGGCGTGCGCGACCAACCAGGTGCTCTATAACATCGAAGAACGCGGAATTGAATTCGACCTGCTGCCATGGTGGCAACAGCACCATTTGCCACTGATGGCCTATTGTCCTATCGCCCAGGGTGGTGAGCTGCTGTCGAGCCCGACCCTCAAGCAGATTGCCCATCGCCATGACGTGACAACCGCCCAGGTCTCTCTCGCCTGGGTCCTGCGCCAGGAGGGTGTTATCGCTATCCCCAAGGCGGTCACCCCCGAACACATCCGGCTCAATGCCAGGGCCGCAACCCTGGTATTGGATGAGCATGACCTTGATGCGATTGATCGCGTGTTTGGCGCGCCCAAGCGTAAGCATCCGCTGGCGATGGTGTAGCCGGCCAGCAGGAACGGCGCCTTCCGTGGCAGCCGTTCCTGCGAGGTTAGCCGGCTACCGGGCTGCGCCAGTCGTCTGAGCCGGAAGTGCCGGCGACTTCGTGAGTCCAGATGATCTTGCGATAGGTGAAGTGCACATCCTCCAAATGCGTGAAGTGGGCGTTGTCAGGGTCCTGGCAGTTGGGCATGCGTGACTGGATGTCCACGATGGTTGCGCCTTCCAGTTCAATGGTGAAGTAGTGCTCCTGTGTCCCGGCGGAGGAGGTGCGCAGCCACTCCAGGCGGCAGGACACTTCTTCACCTGTGGTCAGGGCGCTGAAGAGCAAGGGTGAGGATTTGTCGAAGACCTTGCTGATCATCAGCGGCTTGTGCACGCGCTGACCGGTCGGCTGGCCCGATTGCGGGTCACGGGGAATGATGACCTGATGGGCAAAGGCCTGCACCAATATCTGGTCCTCATGACCTTCCTGATAAATGTTGCCTACCGAGTCCTGGGTGAATGTACCTGCGGTGATCAAACCTTGTTTTACACCGGTGACGGAGAGGTACGCGGGTGTGGGCATGTTTCTGGTTTCCTTGCCTGATTGAGTAGGGGGTGCCGAGCGGCGAGATAGCCGGGCGAATAGGAGTTAAGGAAACTCTGAAAAAGACTTTCTGATTTGGCAAAATACCGCGACCCCACCCACCGAGTTTCCCGATGAAGCAGATGACCTTCGCCGACGCCGAGTACGCTGGCAAGCGCAAGCAAACCCGCA
>NZ_JAEKDA010000027.1:0-76537 GCF_016405635.1 Pseudomonas sp. MF6755 | reverse complement strand
TTGCGGGTTTGCTTGCGCTTGCCAGCGTACTCGGCGTCGGCGAAGGTCATCTGCTTCATCGGGAAACTCGGTGGGTGGGGTCGCGGTATTTTGCCAAATCAGAAAGTCTTTTTCAGAGTTTCCCTAGGCTGACAAGCCAAGCGCTGGATCGCAACCATCCATCACCTTATCCAGCTAGATCTGCCTCCTCCAATAAGTGCCGCACAAATCCCGGCGGGTGCAGATTTCCGGGAGGTTTGCGCCAGATCAGTTGGAGACGCTTTTCAAGCCCCGGGATGGGAAGAGCTACCAGCGCGCCACTGCGAACTTCGTCTTGTACTGCGGAAGCCATCACCAACGACACGCCGAGTCCCGCCCTCACTGCTTGTTTGACTGCCTCGGTGCTGCCTAGCTGCATACCGCTGCGAGGCACGCCCAGTTCGCCAAAGTATTCGGTCAGAAGCCGTCCGGTACCGCTACCCGGTTCACCTCCCAGCATCGGCAGGTCCACCAGACGATCACGTTCTATGCACCCTGCTTCAGCCAGCGCATGGTCGGGGCTGACGATAAGCACCAGCGGCTCGACCCGCCAGAGGCGGTGTTCGAAGTCGGGGTGAGGTAGCCACCATTCCATGATCGCGGCGTCGAGCTGGCCCGCCAGTAGCTGGTCGGCCACATCCGGGTTGGCGGCGATGCGCAGATCCACCTCGCCCCTCTCATTTGCGGTCGTCAGATAGTTGCGCACGAATGGCTGGAGAAGGTAGGTGCCGATGTTGGAGCTGGCCCCGACGCGCTCACGATTGCCATGCAGGGCTTCTAGCGCCCGGGCGTGCATGTCGAGCAAGGCGGTCGCATGCGGCATGAAGGCCAGCGCCCGTGTGGTAGGCTGGCAGCCGCTACGACTGCGCTGCACCAGCGTTACGCCGACCTGCTCTTCAAGCTTCTGCAAGTGCTGCGACACCGTCGGCTGGGCCAGCCCCAACGCCCTCGCCGCGCTCTGAAAACTGCCTGTTTGAACGATCGCTACCAGGCTCTTCAGCCAGACCGGATTCAACATGCGGCAGGCTCGGCCTTGGGCAGACGGTTCGCAGCGTTGATTGGGCGCGCACCTGCCAATACCTGGATGATGTTCTGCGCTGCACAACGTTCAATCTCCAGGCGCACCGCGCGCACTGCCGACCCTATGTGCGGAGTGAACAGCGTATTCGGATGCGCGAGCAGCGCAGGATCGATCAGCCGCGGCCGGTCCGCGCGAGCCCAGTCTTCCATTTCGAATACATCCGCCGCATACCCGCCGAGCTGGCCTCGCTCAAGCGCCGCGAGCACGGCGGCTTCATCCACTACCGAACCACGACAGGGGTTTACAAGCAGAGCGCCCGGCCGTACGAGGGCAAGCAGCTCGGCGTTGACCAGATGCTGGGTATCGGCATTCAAGGGAAGCGCCAGCAGGATGAAGTCCGAGCTGGCGAAGAGTTCGCTGCACGCCACCTGGCGCAGGCCGAGCCGTTGCTCGGTTTGTGTATCCAGAGCCTTCGCCTCGTGGTACTGCAGGGTCGCGCCCCATCCCTGCAAGCGATCAGCCATGGCCAGTCCGATGGCGCCCATGCCAAGGATGCCGACCGTAGCGTTATCCAGCCCCGTGCCGTAGAACTGTGGTTGCCAGCCCTGGAACTCGCCAGAGCGGACGAACGCATCTGCTGCCCGCAGATGCCGCCCCAGCCCCACCGCCAGTCCGATCGCCAGCTCGGCAGTCGGGACCGTCAACAGATCAGGCACGAAGGTCAGCCAGACCCCGCGGGCAGTACAGGCGTCCACATCGAAATTGTCGAAGCCCTTGAGCGCGCAGCCGACTACACGCAGCTCAGGGCAGGCTTGAAGAAAGTCTGCATCGACCCGATCGGGCATGAACGCCATCATCGCCTGAGCATCGCGGCAGCGGCGCAGAATTTCCTCGCGCGTCAGCGTGCTGTCGGTCTGGTTGGTCATCAGCTCGCAATGTGGCGCCAGCAGTTGCAGGATCTCATCGTGTACTCGGTGAGTTATAACGAGTTTCGGCAGCATGGTTTGTCCTATTTGAAACGTTTGCGCAGCACGCCACTGAAGGCGTCTACTAGCGTGACCATGGCCAGGATGACCAGCAGGATTGCTGCAACCTCCTGGTACTGCATGATGCGCAGCGAGCCCATGAGTTCGAAGCCGATACCGCCGGCGCCAACCATGCCCATCACGGTGGAGGCGCGAAAGTTGTATTCCCAGCGGTAGATCGCCACGTCGGCGAACTGCGGCGTCACCTGTGGCAAAACCGCGTGCAGCAGCACTTGCATCGGCGTAGCCCCCGCCGCCCGAGCGGCTTCCACCGGCGCTTCGTCGACGTGCTCGATGGCCTCGGCGAAGAACTTGCCGACCATGCCGACCGAATGCAGACCCAGGGCAAGCACGCCCGGCAAGGCGCCGAACCCTACGGCTGCAACGAAGATGATGCCCATGATCAGCTCCGGCACCGACCGCAGGGCATTGAGCAGCACCCGGGCAACACCGAACACAAGGGGGTGCGGCGCCGTATTGCGCGCTGCAACGAAGGCCACCACCAGCGAGAACACCACTGCGATGGCCGTACCGGCGATGCTCATCGCCAAGGTGTCGATCAAGGGGCGAATCCAGCTTCGATAGCCCGAAAAGTCTGGCGGCATGGCCTCGCCTGCCAGGGTCGCGATGGAGGGCAGCCCGTTCAGCAGCGTGGTGGCATCGAGCAGCCCCACGTACCAGCAGGCCAACAGCACCACTCCGAATACAATCGCCACCTGCCCCAGCTGGCGCCACCAACCGAGGCCGAAGCCTCGAAGGATGTGCTCGCGTTGCTCTGCAGGCAGCGCCTGCACGTCGTAATGAGTAGACATATCGGTGCTCACATCGTGGCGAAGTCGAGGCCGAGCAGCGATCCCATGTTGCGGATCACATCGTAGTCGGCGTCGGTGATTGGCGCGAAGGCCTCGGCCTTGAAGTTGCGCAGCACTTCGGGATCGTCGATACCGACGAATACATCCCGCACCTTGGTTTTCAGCTCGGGGCTCAGGTTCGAGCGCATCGCCCAGGGGTACTGGGGGTATTCGCCGCTGTAACCAAGTACTTTCACCTTGCTCGGATCGATTAGGCCACGTTCGGCTACGTGATTGAAAATTACCTCCGACAGCCCACCCGCATCGGCGTTGCCGTTCGCCACGTTGACGGCAACGGCGTCATGCGTGCCCACAAAATGTTGTTCGTAGTCCTGCCCACCCGTCAAATCGGCCGTCTCAAGAAGCACGGTTTTGGGAATCAAATGGCTGGACGTCGATGCCCGGTCACCATAGGCCATCTTCTTGCCCTTAAGGTCGGCATACTCATTCACGCCTGACGCCACATTGGCGATAATCACCGAGCGATAGGTCGGCTTGCCGTCGATGACCATGGCAGCGAAGGGCTCGATGTCGCTTTTGCTTTTGGCCATGACGTAGGACAGCGGACCGAAATACGCCAGGTCGATACGGCCAAAGCGCATCGCCTCAATCATCGAGGAATAGTCGGTGGTTACGATCAGCTGCACCTTCTTGTCCAGATGCTCTTCCAGATAATCCTTCAGCGGCTGGTTACGCTTGATCAGCTCGGAGGCGTTTTCGTCCGGCAGCAGGGCAACCTTTAGCACATCCGGATCGGCATCGGCCGCTAGGGCGGACAAACTTGAAACAGCGGACAGCAAGCAAGTCAATAAGAGCGCGGATAAGCGTTTCATCGGGACATCTCCAGTGAAGGTTCGAGCATGACAGGTGGTTCAGCCGGAGCATTCGCTGGCTGAGTCGTAGAGCGGCCTGCATAGATGCGCTCAAGCTGCGCATCGGTGAGTTCCGAGGGCGCGGCATCGAAAACAATCTGAGAATCGGCCAGCCCGACGACGCGATCGGCGAAGCGGCGGGCATATTCGAGTTGATGCAGCGAAACGATGGCGGTGATGCCGTCTTCCTTGCAGATGTCGCGCAGCAATCCGAGAACACGGACCGAAGTGGCCGGGTCGAGACTGGCTACCGGCTCATCGGCCAGAATGATCGCCGGCTGTTGCGCTAGCGCACGCGCGATGCCTACCCGCTGCTGCTGGCCACCGGACAGTTTGTCCACCCGGCTTAGCGCCTTGTCTGCCAGACCGACCCGAGCGAGGCAACTGAGCGCAATCTCCTGATCGGCACGCGGCAGAGGAAACAGCGAGCGGAGCGTGTTGTGAAAGGCCAGCCGACCGGTAAGCACATTAGCCAGTGCGCTTTGACGTTCGATTAGCTGGTGGTGCTGAAAGATCATGGCGGTACGCCGACGATGCTGACGCAAGGCCGAGCCGCTGCCGAGTTCACCGAGTTCGCTGGTGACACTGCCGCCAGTGGGCGTGACGAGTCGATTGAGACTACGGAGCAAGGTCGACTTGCCTGCGCCCGAGAGACCAAGCAGCACGGTGAACTCACCACGCCGAAATGCAATCGAGGTATCGCGTAGGGCTGTCACGCCGCCTGGATAGACGACGCTCAACCGGTCGACCCGCAGCACGGCGTCCTGTATCGGATGGGGCGTCATTTGATCACCTTTCGCAATATTGCTGGCCGCACAATTGCGGTTCGCGATGCAAAGGGTAGAAATTCCTTGTTACCGCACTGCTTCTAAAGGATGACATTTCGATGAATACTTCGAATCTGCCGTAGCGGGGCGGCAAGCGAAGCCGTGGAAGAACGGGCGCAACGTAGCGTCTTTCTTCACGCGGGATACAGGAGGCTTTGATTGATACTGCTGCGGATTCGCTACAGTAACGTTGGGCCAGAACGTAATGCCATCCAAGCAAGAGAGCGCACACTAGCGGACTATAGGAGACATTCTATTCTTGCCCGTCGATTGACCTAGGCCGTTATGTGGCTGGTCGAAACCTTCAGGTGCCGCCCAACTAGACGTCTGTTGTCGCGCCCAGCTTAATGCTAGGGAAACTCTGAAGAAGACTTCCAGATTTTGGCAAAATACCCGGATTCCACCCACCGAGTTTCCCGATGAAGCAGATGACCTTCGCCGACGCCGAGTACGCCGGTAAGCGCAAACAAACCCGCAAAGAGTTGTTCCTGATCGAGATGGATCGGGTGGTGCCGTGGAAGGGTTTGATTGCCTTGATCGAGCCGCATTATCCCAAGGGTGAAGGCGGTCGTCCGGCCTATCCGCTGATGGCGATGCTGCGCGTGCACCTGATGCAAAACTGGTTCGGTTACAGCGATCCAGCGATGGAAGAGGCGCTGTACGAGACCACCATCCTGCGCCAGTTCGCGGGGCTGAGCTTGGAGCGTATCCCCGATGAAACCACCATCCTCAACTTCCGTCGTTTGCTGGAGAAGCACGAACTAGCCGCCGGCATCTTGGCTGTCATCAATGGCTATCTGGGCGACCGAGGGCTGTCGCTGCGCCAAGGCACGATCGTCGATGCCACGCTGATCAATGCGCCGAGTTCGACCAAGAACAAGGACGGTAAGCGCGACCCGGAAATGCATCAGACCAAGAAGGGTAACCAGTACTGTGTGTCACGAACACAGGTCAGATGACCTGTGCTGCTGTGCCGAAGATGGAAGTAGGCCTTCCGAAGTCGGCTTGCAGGAGCGGACTTCAAACCACCCGGTGCTGCGGCATCCAAAAGGTGTGGTGGTGAGCGACCGAGGAAAAGTCATCCCTGAGGATGGCAGGTGAGTATGGAGAAGATGAGCGAAAGCAAACCGTCCGATGACGCATCGTTATGCCCAAGGTGCTGCCGAAACTGAGGTGGAGTACTGGCTTCAGGACAAGTCGGGGCGTTACCTGCTTACGGACCCGATGGCAGCCGGTGTATAGGCGGCATGATCTTCATACAGGCTTTGGTACGGAACGTGAGAACCTTGTTCCAGATGCGAAGGAAAATGACAAATGGCCAACACCATGAGGAAGAATACCGATGCTGGAACGAGGGGCGGAGCCTCCCGTAGTAGCGATGAAGCCTCTGTAATGGAGGTGGAGCGAAGGGGCGGCGTTATCCGGCCGACGAGCGTTGCCAACCTCCGGGGATGAGTGGCGTGAGCTCGGCGAAACCTTATGACATAGCGAAACGCACGGTATGGGACGCCTACCAGCAGGTCAGGGCCAACCGCGGTGCTGCCGGCATCGACGATGAAACCATCGCCGATTTCGAGCGGGATCTGTCTAAGAATCTCTACAAGCTGTGGAATCGGATGTCGTCGGGGTCGTACTTCCCGCCTCCGGTCAAGCAAGTAGAAATTCCCAAGGCATCGGGAGGCACGCGCAAGCTGGGAGTGCCCACGGTTGGTGATCGTGTCGCGCAAACCGTGGTCAAGCTTCTCATCGAGCCGGAGCTGGACTCGATCTTCCACTCGGACTCCTATGGGTACCGGCCGGGACGATCAGCGAAGCAGGCGGTGGCGATCACGCGTGAGCGCTGCTGGCGATACGACTGGGTGGTGGAGTTTGATATCAAGGCAGCCTTCGATCAGATCAATCATGGGTTGCTGATGAAGGCGGTGCGCCTGCACATCAAGGAGGACTGGATACTTCTGTACATCGAGCGGTGGCTGGTTGCGCCGTTCGAAACGGATCACGGTATGCGCGTCCGACGCGAACGCGGCACCCCGCAAGGTGGAGTGATCAGTCCCCTCCTGATGAATCTGTTCATGCACTATGCCTTCGACACCTGGATGCAACGTACCAGCCCCAACTGCCCGTTTGCCCGCTACGCCGATGATGCGGTGGTGCACTGCCGCAGTCGAAAGCAAGCGGAGTACGTGATGCGCTCCATTGCTTCACGGCTGGCTGCCTGTGGCTTGACGATGCACCCCGAGAAATCGAAGGTCGTGTACTGCAAGGACAGTAACCGTCGCGCAGGTTATCCGCATGTGAGCTTTACCTTCCTCGGCTTCACCTTTAGGCCGAGGAAGGCGCTCAGCAAACAAGACCAGCTCTTCACGAGCTTCCTTCCGGGAGCGAGTGCGGATGCCTTAAAGCGGATGCGGCAAGCGGTACGCAGGTGGCGACTCAATCGCCAAACCCACGTGACGCTGGTCGACGTGGCTCGGCTCTACAATCCAGTGATACAGGGGTGGTCGCAATACTATGGCTCGTTCTATCGGACAGCCATGCTTGGCATCTTCCAGCACATTGACCGCGCGCTTGAACGCTGGGCCCGACGAAAATACAAGGCTCTTCATAGGCGCAAGCGGCGCATTAGCCAATGGCTGGACAAGATGCGGACTGTGGTACCCCGGCTGTTTCATCACTGGCGAGTGACCGGGCAGCAAGGTTGGATAACGGGAGCCGTATGACGCGAGAGTGTCACGTACGGTTCTGCGAGCGGCTGCGGGGGCAGTTCCCGCGGCCGACTCACCACTTCGGCATGAAGGCGCACATCGGTGTCGATGATGAGTCGGGCTTGGTGCACAGCGTGGTGGGCACGGCGGCCAACGTGGCCGATGTCACCCAGGTCGATAAGCTGCTGCACGGCGATGAGAACATGGTCGGTGCCGACGCGGGTTACACCGGCGTCGAGAAACGCCCTGAACATGAAGGCCGGGGGGTCATCTGGCAGATCGCCGCCCGCCGTAGTACTTACAAGAAGCTTGATAAGCGCAGTGCTTTGTACAAAGCCAAGCGCAAGATTGAGAAGGCCAAGGCTCAGGTACGAGCCAAGGTCGAGCATCCGTTCCGGGTGATCAAGCGCCAGTTCGGTTATGTGAAGGTGCGCTTCCGTGGTCTGGCGAAGAACACGGCGCAACTGATGACGCTGTTCGCGCTGTCGAACCTGTGGATGGCGCGCCGACATTTACTGGCGAATGCAGGAGAGGTGCGCCTGTAATGTGGAAAATGGCTGCCGCGAGGTGCTCGCGGCGGCTAAAAACACAGAAATAAGCGGGTGATCTGAGCGTTTTTGATCGATTTGCCGCTTTTAAAATCGGCAGGGGCTGAAGTCAGCCAGAAATACACAACTACTTCAGACCATCCCTAGGTTCGTCGGATCCTGCCGATGCTATTTACGGGAGCCCAGTGTACGAGCGATTTTGCGAGGAGATTGATAACCTGCTATCGGGCGAAGCGGCAGACACCAATGCCTACGACTATTCGTGTGAAGATTTTGAGGTGACATCTTCGTCGTATGATGAAACCAAAGGCCTACTGGTACTGGAGGTTTCGTTTACTTACTCGGGTGAGCAGGATCAAGATCGTCCATACGCTGGTTGTGAATTTTATCTGGACGTTGAAGTTACGTTGGTGCGGCGCCCTGGTGAGTGGCTATTCGAAGAGGGCTGGGTAGCAGTAACCAAGATTGAGACAGATCAGGATCGCGACCGAGAGGCTGAGCTTGCTGACATGTACGCAGATTACTTGAAGGATAAAAAGCGAACTGATGGCATGTAAGTAAGAGCGCTGCGTGCGCAAAATGGCCGATAGTGGACTCTGGTGATAGCCGCTGTCGGCCAGGAGCAGACATCTGCGAGCTGCAACTCGGACAGTCAGTACCCGCGAATTACCGCGATCATTGAGCCGTGGCTGGGCAGACCGTGACTGGTCGGAAGCTAGGGGCTCGGGTACGCTGGCGACTCCATGAGTTGTAGTGTTAATTCGAATTTATTCTATTTAGCAATTACGAGAGATCAAAAAAATGCAGGGAGGCGATGAAAAAAGCACTCCAGATGTGCTAGATGTTACTCAACTGATACGCATCGAAGCGGTACACAGAGGATTCTTATATCAGCACCTGTATACCGTTGGTTGCTTGCTATTAGCGCAGGCGGCCGCCGTCGATGTGGTGATGGTTGAGCTTGATGAGGATATTGAGCTTGTTACCGATCAGGGACGAATCTATGTGCAGGTTAAGACCCGTTCAAAACCAATCATTCCCAGCGATATTTCAAGCGCCCTAGAGCGTTTTGAAAACCTGCGAAATGAGCATGCTGAGGGGATGCGCAAAGGCGAGGCTGCCTTTGTTATCGTCGCGAACCAAGCACCGAGCGTTCAGTTCCAGCAGACTATCAACGATAAAAAACTCCCCCCTGATGTTCTTTTCGTTTGGCCCCAATCTACTTCTGAACGCCACCCGGCACTTCCGCCCGCCTGGGAGTCGCTAACTGATGCAGCGGCATGGTGTATCGCCCAAGCGGAGAAGCTGAATTTTTCATTGTTGTCCCCGGATTCCCTGATATGGAAGCTAGCCGGACTGGCGCAGCTTGCAGCCACGGGTAGTGCCCCGAACAAACAGCATGCGTTTCACGCCAAAGACCTACCTGCGCTATTTGAGCAACTCATCGTTCAACTACAGGATTTCCCCGCACCTCCAGCGTTTTACAGGCCACAAAAACTGGAGCCATCTCTCGCATCCGACGAGCGTGTACGTATCATTTGCGGATTATCCGGTGCAGGCAAGACAGCGTGGGCAGCGCAGGCAGCTCTACACTGCTCTCAGCTGTGTGCCTACTATGACACCGGCGACCTTCCGGGCCCTGCTCTGGCGAGCACACTGGTTCGTGAGTTGGCAGCGAAATTTGCAACACCGGATCGGGATGGTCTGCGAAAAATCCTGCTGCCGGGCGCCAGTGGTTACGAGGCACTCAGAACATTCGACACATTTCTGGATCAGCAAGGAGCCACCCTGCTGCTGATTTTAGATAATGCGCATCGTGTTCCTGTAGAAAATCTGCGCGATACACTGAATGCAACCAAATGCATTCGTTTCGTCCTGCTGTGCCAGCCCCATGACAACGTCCGCGAGCTGGAAGCTGTTACTGGACTGCAGCGTGAGGCACTTTTGGGGTGGGATATTGATACGGTGGCCGCAGCAGTAGACGATCTCGGTGGCTATGCCACCGCTCAAGGCTACGAGCAACTGCGGACTTATACCGGTGGACTGCCGCTGTATGTTCAGAGCGCTGCAAAAATAGCGGTCACAGAATACGGAGGCAATGTCGATGTGCTGTGCGCTGAACTTCAGCAGCAGGAAAACAGTGTCGAGACTGCGCAGGAAGTCATCCTTACCCGTATTTATCAGGGGTTTGATAAGTTAACTCAGGATTCGCTGGCATTGTTCAGCCTGACTGATGTGGGGTTGAGTCGCGAAGAAGTTTGTGAGCTTCTGGTCAAGTCACTAAATGTATCCACAGGTGGCGCTGCCTCAATTCTTAAGAAAATGCGGGCCACCGGCACCGTTGAGATTTTTGGGAACCAGATGCTGAAGGTACATGACGCCGTCAGAGCACTGGGGCTGCAGCACTTGGAGCTTATGGATCCGGCGGTGGCAAATAACGCACTTATGGCATTGAAAGAGCTGCTGGTCGTGAGCCTTCACAAAACTCGCGACACATCAAGATTCGCGTTGTTGACCCAGGTTTATATCAAACTCAACGATGTCATGACACTCATCGCACTTTCAGGCGAGGAGCTATTTTATGAGATGGGTATTAACGTCGACATACTGGCAAGTCTAGAACGAGCAACGAATTCAGATACACTGGAACCTGTTCATAAATTCTGGGCGTTGGATGGACTAGTTTTCTCTGAGCTTCGAGAAGGCCGTCCTGATAAAATCGTCCAGCGACTTGAGGCCATGGAAGCTCTTCTTATTGAGTATAAGTTTGATTTTCGTGAACAAATTGCATATGCAATGAAACGGATATTATTCTCAGCAGAAAATGGTAACGCATACGAGGTTAAGCGGCTTGTAGAGCAGGCCATCACGAAGTTGCCCGATGCTGAGCATGAACGCATATTTGACTATAACCATGCCATAGCTCTATGGAAGTTAAAGAGATATAAGGAGGCAGAAGCGCTGTGCTGGAAGGTCACTGATGGATATTACGACCTGTTCGGTATTCGTCCGGCAGATGTGATGGGTAAAAATGCGGATGTGCTATGGAAAATTATAAAACGCCCAGAAAATGTTCATGAACATCTCAAACATCTCGCCGACGCACTAGAGTTGTACGCAATAATCCTTCAAGCGCGTGGAAAACCAACGCCATTCATCCGTATTCATTCGATGAAGTTCTACAACATGGCCGGTGCGCCAGAGTCTATGGTGCGGGTCGGCCAGGATTTGGCGGATGAATTTGTCGCCAGGAAAGACTATGAAGGCGCCAGAGAAGTCATGGAGCAGCACGTTTTGCCGATTGTAAATACGGCTGGACTGGTGAACAGGCTGGTTCAGGTACGAAGCCAATATGCGGTGATACTGGCACTATGCGGGCGGCACGATGACGCAGATGCTGAAATGACACGTTTGGGTCCTTATTTTGACGGGTTGACTGGCGAGCAACGTCAGGAAGTTGAAAATCAATCAAATTACATTGCCCAACTCGCCTATGAGGCGTTGAAACCTACTATCGGGCAGATGTTCGGTGCGGTAGGAAGAAATGATCGATGCCCCTGTGGCTCTGGCCTGAAATATAAAAAATGTCATGGGGCTTGACGGCCTAAGACTGAACAGGGCGCGAGCCTCTTCAACATCGCAGAAATGTCTGCTCTTGGCCGAAAACTGACCACTCCAAACGGTCAATGAGCCGGTTCGGCCGTACGCTTGTGTGGTGGGTTATTAGCAGGGAAGCAGTCTTGGAACTCCTTGTAGATGCCTGCCATCATCCCTGTCTCCGGCGGTACACCACTAAGGATCAAAAGCAGATTGCCTGCGATTCCGAGCAGACCATTCGAGTGCTGGATCTCTGCTAAAACCAGCTCTGGCGGAAACCCCCTTCCGTGACGATTAACTGCATGGATGCCTCCATGCACGTAGGAACTCAAAGGTCTCCAAGAGTAATGCTTAAACTCCTTTAGGTGTGCTACCGGAGCGTGCGGAGCTTTCACCTCAATCTCTTCCAACATTTGGCTGAGCATAGGGATTTTGCTTGCCTGCTTTGCCGTCTCATGTGTGAGCTCAGCAAGCATTAAATCCGCCTGACCATCCTTGGCTACATAAAGCACCCACAGTGCGCGAACTAGTGATTCGTACTGTACTCGCAGCAATGCTGCAGCAGAGGTGTACAGCCCTGCTGCCACCAGATGCTTCAGGCCCCGGGCGTGCTCAAATCCTAGACTAGCTAGAGCTTGGGTTGCCTGCAGGCGACTGGAGGCATTGACCAAGGGCAGGGCGAAAAAGCCGACAAGCCTGTCCTCAAGCATGGCCGACCGTGCCAGTAATTCATCGAAGTGCATACAGATGCCCAAGTCAGAGCAGAGTCATGTAGCCAAGGATTCTATCGACACCGGGCAATGACCGCATCTGGCCGATTCCGGCCTGCTACTACCTGGAACTCCCAGCCAAAAGTGGCATCGTGTGTCTCAAAAGCTGGGACGATTCACTACCTGCAGCCATAAACCTATGACGTAGTGGCAGGTTCGGCTCTGGTCGAGGCTTGTTAAGGAGCCGACATCTGCTGTTAGCTGGGCAGCCAATGCCGATGAGCCCGTTGGCCCTAGGTCACGCCGCGGATGCGATTCATTTCTGTTAGACCCGGTATTTCTACCTCTCCCTGGTGATACCCTCACACATCGGTGTCTAGGGGTTGACTTAATGGATAAGGACAGGGTGTATCTATTGTTATGCGCGGCCCAGCCATGCCTATTGGGACATGTCCCCGGGGCTGGACTTCGAAACCAGGTTGATCGCCAAGAGCAACGCGGCCGATGTGCTGGAGCAGCAGTTGTCGAAGCCTGGCTATGTGTGCGCGCCGATCAACCTGGGCTCCAATACCGACCCTTACCAGCCTATCGAGCGCGAATACAGGATCACTCGGCAAACCCTGGAAGTGCTGCTGCGCTACCGGCACCCAGTGACTATCATCACCAAGGGGTCGCTGATCCTGCGCGATCTAGACCTGCTGACCGAGTTGGCCCGCCGGCGCCTGGTGGCGGTGATGATCAGCCTCACCAGCCTGGACGACGAGCTCAAGCGCATCCTGGAGCCGCGCACGGCAGCACCCAAGGCGCGGCTGCGGGCGATTCGGGTGATGCATGACGCGGGTATCCCGGTGGGCGTGCTGTGCTCGCCGATGATTCCGATGATCAACGACAGCGAACTGGAGAGCCTGCTCGCCGAGGCTCACGCGGCCGGTGCACAAAGCGCAGCGTATATGATGCTGCGCCTGCCGTTGGAGGTGGCGCCGTTGTTCGAGGAGTGGTTGGCGGCCCATTACCCGCAGCGTGCGGCCCATGTCATGAGCCTGGTGCGCCAGGTACGCGGTGGTGAGGTCTATGACAGCCGTTTCGGTGTGCGCATGCGGGGTGAGGGGCCTTTTGCTGATCTGCTGGCGCAACGCTTCAGCAAGGCGATCAAGCGATTGGGGCTGAACCGTCGTGAAGGGTTCAACCTGGATTGCACGGCGTTCTGTCCTCCGGGCAGGCAGATGGCATTGCTGTAAACTGAAGAGGAACTCCGCGAAGCACTTGTAGGAATAGTCGCGTTTTGACATCACCGAAACCCGCGATCTAGAGCGGTTCATTCAGTTTGAGTTAAGTTTCGGCGGTTACCTTGTTCCACGAGTGACTGATAAGTCGGCGCCGTGGTTTGTCGGGGTTTTTCCAACTATTCCACTCTCCCGGCGTCGAACAGACTTGAACACTCCCCTGCATTAATCAAGAGGATGAATCATGAGTGACAAGGATAAACAGCCGTTGGCTGCGTCGGCTTCAGCCCCTGTGGCGGAGTCCGCCGATGCAGCGTTGAAGCATATTGTTGACGGCTTTTTGCATTTCCATCACGACGTCTTCCCCCAGCAGGAAGAACTCTTCAAGAAACTCGCCACGGCCCAGAGCCCGCGGGCGATGTTCATTACCTGTGCCGATTCGCGCATCGTGCCTGAGCTGATTACCCAAAGCTCCCCCGGCGACCTGTTTGTGACCCGTAACGTCGGTAACGTGGTGCCTCCCTATGGCCAGATGAACGGTGGTGTCTCCACGGCCATCGAGTACGCAGTGCTCGCCCTTGGCGTACAGCACATTATCGTGTGTGGGCACTCCGACTGCGGCGCCATGCGTGCAGTACTCAACCCTGACAGCCTGGAAAAAATGCCGACGGTCAAGGCATGGCTGCGTCACGCCGAGGTCGCCAAGACCATGGTCCATGACAACTGCGACTGCGCCAATGAAGGCGAGAGCATGAAGGTACTGACCGAAGAAAACGTCATCGCCCAGTTGCAGCATCTGCGCACCCACCCTTCTGTAGCTTCGCGCATGGCCAATGGTCATCTGTTTATCCATGGCTGGATCTACAACATCGAGACCAGTGAAATTCGGGCTTACGATGCGGAACAGTCGGCATTCAGACCGTTGAACGGCACTGAGCCGATCCCATCCGCGACGCCTAGAGCGCGCTTCTAAAACACTTCCCTGCCGGGTAAAGCGGTGGCTGCCATGGATGCAGCCGGGCTTTGCCGTGCCCGGCGAATGCCTCGGGAGAGCCATCATGCGTGCTGCTCAATTGAAAGCTGTACTGCCACGGGAGCTGCTCGCCTCCGTTGTTGTGTTTCTGGTCGCCCTGCCCCTGTGCATGGGGATTGCGATCGCGTCCGGCATGCCGCCGGCCAAGGGGCTGATCACCGGGATCATCGGTGGCTTGGTGGTGGGCTGGTTGGCTGGGTCGCCGCTGCAAGTCAGTGGTCCGGCGGCGGGTTTGGCGGTGTTGGTGTTCGAGTTGGTGCGCCAGCATGGCATGTTGATGCTAGGACCGATCCTGTTGCTGGCGGGCTTCCTGCAACTGGTGGCCGGGCGTCTGCGCCTGGGCTGCTGGTTTCGTGTCACGGCGCCGGCTGTTGTCTACGGCATGCTGGCGGGGATTGGCGTGTTGATTGTGCTATCGCAGATCCATGTGATGCTCGACGGGGCGCCCAAGCCGTCTGGGCTGGATAACCTGGCAGGCTTCCCGGCTGCGGTGGCTGAAGCGATTCCTACCCTCGGTGGAGGGCTCGGTTGGCAGGCGGGTCTGCTCGGTCTGTCGACCATGTTGGTGATGTACGTGTGGGATAAATTCCGTCCACAACAGTTGCGGTTTGTTCCAGGTGCCTTGCTTGGCGTGGGCCTGGCGACCGTCACCAGCCTGGTGCTGGCCTTGCAGGTCAAGCGCGTGGAGGTCCCGGAAAACCTCGCGGACGCTATCGACTGGCTGCGTCCCAGTGATCTGCTGAACCTGGCTGATCCGCAACTGTTGATCGCGGCATTCGCCGTAGCCTTTATCGCCAGTGCTGAAACCCTGTTGTCTGCCGCCGCGGTGGACCGTATGCACAGCGGCCAGCGTTCTGACTTCGATAAGGAGTTGTCTGCCCAAGGTGTCGGCAACATGCTCTGTGGCCTGGTTGGCGCTTTGCCGATGACTGGCGTGATCGTACGCAGCTCGGCCAACGTGCAGGCTGGTGCTACCACGCGGCTGTCGGCGATGTTCCATGGCCTGTGGCTGCTGGGCTTCGTGCTCTTGCTGTCGAGCGTGCTGCAAAGCATTCCGGTCGCTAGCCTGGCGGGTGTGCTGGTGTACACCGGGATCAAGCTGGTGGACGTCAAGGCGTTCAAGGCGCTGGGGCGCTATGGGCGGATGCCGATGTTTACCTATGCGGCCACGGCGCTGGCAATCATCTTTACCGACCTGCTGACTGGTGTGCTGGTGGGCTTCGGGCTGACGTTGCTCAAACTGGCATTCAAGGCTTCGCGACTGAAAGTCAGCCTGATCGACCTGCCCCAGGACGGTGAGATGGAGTTGCGCTTGACGGGGGCGGCGACCTTTCTGAAAGTGCCGGCGCTGACTCAGGTACTGTCGACGGTGCCTGCGGGAACCACGTTGCATGTGCCGCTGAGCAACTTGAGTTACATCGACCATTCATGCCTGGAGTTGCTGGAGGAGTGGGGCCGGGCCAATGCGGCCAAGGGCTCGACACTGGTGATCGAGGCTCGCGGGTTGAAGCGCCGATTGGAAGGCCGGGTGCGCACGACGGTGGGGATCGGGTCAGCGCCGTCTACTCCCTGACGAACCCGATCAAAAATGTGGGAGGGGGCTTGCCCCCTCCCACATTTGATCTTGGTAAGCCGGACGATTTACGCCATCTGATCCAACGTCAACTCAACGCCAAGTTGGCGCGACAGGCATGGCCAGCGCTTCCACGCCGCTTCTGTTTGCGGGCTTTTGAGCTGTTCGCGGTACGCCTCGACCGACTCCAGCGCAAAGCTGTCTTCGTTGAGCATTTCATCCACCGCGTGGTGTACGGCTTCATCCAATTGGTTGGCGAATTTTTCGCCGATCAATCGATGAGCAATGACGTTGGCAACGGTGGTATCCGCCGGAATCAACGGTTGGCCGAAGTGCTTGATATACAGATCGTTGACCTCCTCCACTAAACGATGGGCCAGGTAGGCCTCGTCCAGCAGGCCGTCGAGCCCTTCATGACCCGCCAGGATCGCGGGCGGCTGCAGGAAAAAATGTTCGGCGATCTTAAGCACGGGTTTGATCTGGCTTTCGATACCGGCTTCGCGGGCCACGTCGTTGGCGGCTTCCAGCAACTCCGGGACGAGTTCGATGTAGGCAGTGACAAAACGGGTCATGACTTGGGTGCTATCACCGTCAGCCAGGGAAATGGCCGAATGCAGGTGCGGCAATTGTTTTTCCAGCTGGGTGGCAAGCTGGCCAGTGCTGGCTTCGTGTTGATGGGCACGGGAAATCTGCTCGCGCAATGCGGCGGTGTTCATGAAGGCTCCAGTGAAGCAGGCGTAGGAAAAGGGAGAGGAAAAGGTAGCTCGTTTATACGAGCACCTAAGACGCATTTGTCATAATTATTTCATGGTTATGCATGTGTGTTATATCGAAATGCCATCGTTCGTCGGATAAACGTTTGCGCCCCCGGTTTTATTGGGGCCGCCGGTCTGTTTTCGCTCATTTCCCCCTACACATTGCGGGGTTGCCCTGGCTGTCTATACTCGTTTTTGTACGCAATTAGCTGATGACGCCCAACTGCATGACGCAGGCAAGGCTTGGCGGTTGTAAGCAGTATGGAAGCCGCTCCCTTCGCCGCAGGTGCAAACCGGCGGGATAACAAGAAACATAAAGGGGAACCCGCAATGACGCGACATCCACACGTTTGGATGGGCCTACTGTTGTGGTCGGTATTCGGCCAGGCGCACGCCGCCTGGACAACGAATATGGCGCCAGGGGCTACTGAAGTCAGTCACGCTGTGTTTGACCTGCACATGACCATTTTCTGGATTTGTGTGGTGATCGGCATTGTCGTGTTTGGCGCGATGTTCTGGTCGATGATCCTGCACCGCCGGTCTACGGGCCAGGTAGCAGCCAAGTTCCACGAAAGCACTACCGTGGAAATCCTCTGGACTGTGGTGCCCCTGCTGATCCTGGTGGCCATGGCCATCCCGGCGACCAAGACCCTGATCAACATCTACGACAGCAGTGAGTCGGATATCGATATCCAGGTCACCGGCTACCAGTGGAAGTGGCATTACAAATACCTGGGCCAGGATGTGGAGTTCTTCAGCAACCTGGCCACGCCCGCCGAGCAGATCCATAACCAGGCCACCAAGGGCGAACATTACCTGTTGGAAGTCGACCAGCCGTTGGTGTTGCCAGTGGGCGCCAAGGTGCGCTTTCTGGTGACCGCCGCCGACGTGATCCACTCCTGGTGGGTGCCGGCCTTTGCGGTCAAGCGCGACGCCATCCCCGGCTTCGTCAACGAGGCTTGGACACGCGTCGAGAAACCCGGCATCTACCGTGGCCAGTGCGCTGAACTGTGCGGCAAGGACCACGGCTTCATGCCCATCGTGGTCGAGGTCAAGTCCAAGGCCGACTACGACACCTGGATTGGCGAGCGCAAGGAGGAAGCAGCCAAACTCAAGGAGCTGACCTCCAAAGAGTGGACGCTGGACGAGTTGGTGGCCCGTGGTGACAAGGTCTACCACACCACCTGCATCGCCTGTCACCAGGCCGAAGGCCAAGGCTTGCCGCCGATGTTCCCGCCGCTCAAGGGTTCTAAAATCGCCACCGGGCCTGCGGCCGATCACCTGAGTCTGGTCTATCACGGCAAACCCGGCACCGCGATGGCTGCGTTCGGCAAGCAGCTTTCGGAAGTGGATATCGCCGCCGTGGTCACCTACGAGCGTAACGCCTGGGGCAATAACAAAGGCGACATGGTTACGCCCAAAGACGTGCTGGCTCTGAAACAGGCGGAAAGCAAATGACTACCTACATTGCGAATGCCCTGAATCGCCCCGCTTACTCGCTTGCAGGAGAACGGCCATGAGCACTGTGATCGACCATGGTCATGCCGACCACGCCCACGGCCCCGCCAAAGGCTTGATGCGCTGGGTGCTGACCACCAACCACAAAGACATCGGTACGATGTACCTGTGGTTCGCCTTCACCATGTTCCTGCTCGGCGGCTCGTTCGCCATGGTGATCCGCGCCGAGCTGTTCCAGCCGGGCCTGCAGATCGTGCAACCGGCGTTTTTCAACCAGATGACCACCATGCATGGCCTGATCATGGTGTTCGGCGCGGTGATGCCGGCGTTCGTCGGCCTGGCCAACTGGATGATCCCGCTGATGATCGGCGCGCCGGACATGGCCCTGCCACGCATGAACAACTTCAGCTTCTGGTTGCTGCCTGCGGCATTCCTGCTGCTGGTCTCCACCTTGTTCACGCCCGGTGGCGGGCCGAACTTCGGCTGGACCTTCTATGCCCCCCTTTCCACCACCTATGCGCCGGAAAGCGTGACGTTCTTCATCTTTGCCATCCACCTGATGGGCATCAGTTCGATCATGGGCGCGATCAACGTGGTCGCCACCATCCTCAATCTGCGCGCGCCGGGCATGACCCTGATGAAAATGCCGCTGTTCGTGTGGACCTGGCTGATCACTGCATTCCTGCTGATCGCAGTGATGCCGGTGCTGGCGGGTTGCGTAACGATGATGCTGATGGATATCCACTTCGGTACCAGTTTCTTCAGTGCGGCCGGTGGCGGGGATCCGGTGCTGTTCCAGCATGTGTTCTGGTTCTTCGGCCACCCCGAGGTGTACATCATGATCCTGCCGGCCTTCGGTGCCGTCAGCTCGATCATCCCGACCTTCTCGCGCAAGCCGCTGTTCGGGTACACCTCGATGGTCTACGCCACGGCGAGCATCGCGTTCCTGTCGTTCATCGTGTGGGCGCACCACATGTTCGTGGTGGGTATCCCGCTGGTGGGTGAGTTGTTCTTCATGTACGCCACCCTGCTGATCGCCGTGCCCACGGGGGTGAAGGTGTTCAACTGGGTCAGCACCATGTGGCAAGGCTCGTTGACGTTCGAGACGCCGATGCTGTTTGCGGTGGCCTTCGTGATCCTGTTCACCATTGGCGGTTTCTCGGGACTGATGCTGGCGATTGCCCCGGCGGATTTCCAGTACCACGACACCTACTTCGTGGTGGCGCACTTCCATTACGTACTGGTGCCCGGCGCGATCTTCGGGATCTTCGCCTCGGCCTACTACTGGCTGCCGAAATGGACCGGCCACATGTACGACGAAACCCTGGGCAAGCTGCACTTCTGGCTGTCCTTTGTGGGCATGAACATGGCGTTCTTCCCAATGCACTTTGTGGGGCTGGCCGGTATGCCACGCCGGGTGCCGGACTACAACCTGCAGTTCGCTGACTTCAACATGGTCTCGTCCATCGGTGCATTCATGTTTGGTGCCACGCAAATCTTTTTCCTGTTCATTGTCATCAAGTGCATTCGCGGTGGCCCACCGGCACCGGCCAAGCCGTGGGATGGCGCTGAGGGCCTGGAATGGAGCGTGCCTTCGCCGGCGCCGTATCACACCTTCACTACGCCGCCGGAGGTCAAGTGAATACCCGGTTCGCTATACCTACACATACCCCCTGTGGGAGCGGGCTTGCTCGCGAAAGCGGTGTATCAGTCGCCGCAGGTGGCGCCTGGCTTACCGCATTCGCGAGCAAGCCCGCTCCCATATTGACCGAGTTCGGCTCGGGTGATCGTCATGGCTGACTCCGTACCCATCAAACGCCTTGTCACCCGCCTGTTGATCCTGGTGCTGGCAATGTTCGCCTTCGGCTTTGCCCTGGTGCCGATCTACGACGTGATGTGCAAGGCATTCGGCATCAATGGCAAAACCGCCGGGCAGTACGAGGGTGAACAAGTCGTCGACCCCTCGCGCCAGGTGCGGGTGCAGTTTCTGTCCACCAATGCCATCGACATGGTCTGGGAGTTTCATTCAAAGGCCGATGAGATCGTGGTCAATCCTGGGGCGGTCAACGAGATGTTGTTCGTGGCCTACAACCCCACCGATAAGCCGATGACCGCCCAGGCGATCCCGAGTATCTCCCCGGCCGAAGCGGCGATGTACTTCCACAAGACCGAATGCTTTTGCTTCACCCAGCAAGTGCTGCAGCCAGGCGAGCGTATCGAGATGCCGGTGCGTTTTATCGTCGACCGCGCCATGCCCAAGGATGTGAGGCATTTGACCCTGGCGTACACGTTGTTCGATATCACTGCGCGTCAACCGCCGGTGGCTGCGAACGGCGGCGGCTAGCTACTGTTTGCCCCCTCAATCAGGAGAGCGAATACATGTCGACTCATGATACGTACTACGTACCAGCGCAAAGCAAATGGCCGATAATTGCCACGATCGGCATGCTGGTCACCGTGTATGGCCTGGCCGTGTGGTTCAACGACTTGAAGGCAGCACGCCCGGAATCCCACGGGCCGTGGATCTTTTTCGTGGGCGGATTGTTGCTGGCCTACATGCTCTTCGGCTGGTTTGGCGCGGTGATCAAGGAGAGCCGCGCCGGGCTGTACAGCGCACAGATGGACCGCTCGTTCCGCTGGGGCATGACCTGGTTCATCTTTTCGGAGGTGATGTTCTTTATCGCGTTCTTCGGTGCGCTGTTTTATGTGCGGCACATGTCGGCGCCATGGTTGGCAGGTGAAGGCTCCAAGGGCGTTGCGCATATGCTGTGGCCAAACTTCGAGTTCGCCTGGCCGTTGCTCAATAACCCTGACCCCAAGCTCTATCCTGCGCCTGAAGGCACCATCAGCCCGTGGGGGCTGCCGTTGGTCAACACCATTCTGCTGGTCAGTTCCAGCGTGACCATCACCATCGCCCATCATGCCCTGCGCAAAGGCCATCGCGGTGCGCTGAAAATCTGGCTGGCGATCACGGTGTTGTTGGGCCTGGCGTTTCTCGGGTTCCAGGCCGAGGAGTACATCCACGCCTATAAAGAATTGGGCCTGACCCTGGGCTCAGGCGTTTACGGCGCGACCTTCTTCATGCTCACCGGCTTTCACGGCGCCCACGTCACTATCGGCACCATCATTCTGTTTGTGATGCTGATGCGCATCCTGCGTGGGCATTTCAATGCCGAGCACCAGTTCGGTTTCGAGGCGGCCAGTTGGTATTGGCACTTTGTGGATGTGGTGTGGATCGGGCTGTTTTTCTTCGTCTATGTGCTGTGAGGCGGCTTACCACGGCGCATGAGAGACCAGTTGGCCGCTGAAGAAACCCCAGGCGATCAAGCCTACGGTGATCACGGCCAGTACCACACGCACGGTCAAGGCAGTGACGAGGCGGTTGGAGTTGCCCTCGTCCTTGACCAAAAAGAACAAGCCACTGAACAGGCTCACGACAGTCGCGATCAGCATCAGGGCAATGGCTGCTTTGAGCATGGTCTGGCTCCAGGGCTACAGGGGGAGGGGCGATGAAATCCAGTATAGCCAGTGCCATGCAGCGCTTTCGTCCGGGTATCGCGCCGACGCTGGTGGTGCTGGTGTTGCTGCCATTGATGGTGTGCCTGGGGTTCTGGCAACTGTCCCGTGGGCATGAAAAACAGCTGCTGGTGGACCGTTATGCCGAGCGCCGCGCCGCAGAACCGGTGAGCAGTGCGCAGCTCAATGACATGGCCGACCCAGCCTTTCGCCGCGTTCATCTTCGTGGTCAATTCGATGCCGAGCACAGCGTATTGCTGGATAACCGTATGCGCGACGGCAAGGCCGGTGTCGAGCTGCTGCAGCCCTTCCATGATCAGGCCAGCGGCCTGTGGCTATTGCTCAACCGCGGCTGGCTGCCGTGGCCGGACCGGCGCACGCCGCCGACCTTTTCCACTCCTGAACACGTACTGAATCTCGATGCCTGGGTGTACGTCGCCCCTGGCGAGACCTTCCAACTGCATGCCGACCCTGCAAGTGCGCAATGGCCACGTCTGCTTACCGCATTGCACCCCGCCGCGCTGTGGAGCGAGCTGGGGCGTAGCGGTTTTTCCTACGAGCTGCGTGCCGAAGCAGGCCCCGGTACGTACGAAACCACCTGGCCAATAGTCGCTATGGGCCCGGAAAAACACCTGGCCTACGCGGTGCAGTGGTTCGCCATGGCACTGGCACTGCTGGTGCTTTACCTCTACCTCGGATGGCACAATAAAAAGGAGAAGCCCCATGGGAGCGGCCATGAATCCACCCAGCACGTCTGAGACGCCCGACCGGCGCAAAGGCCGCTGGCAGTTGATTTTGATCCTGATGATGGTGATCGGCCCGATGGTGCTGGCGACCTTCATGTACAAATTGCAGTTCTGGGTGCCGGACAGCCGCAGCTACCACGGCGAACTGATCGGCAACGGCCAGACCCGTGCCGATATCGGCGTGCAGGCCGATCAAGACCGCTGGCAGCTACTGGTCACCGCGCCCACGGCGTGCGCCAACGACTGCCAACAACTGGTTTACCTGGCACGTCAGCTGCAAATCAGCCTGGGTCGGGATGCGTACCGCGCCAGCCATGCCCTGGCCGGTGCGCAACCGCTGAGCACCGAATACGAGGCCAAGCTCAAGGCCGAATACCCACAACTGCAGCGCTACTCGCTGGATCTATCGACCTTTACCAGGAACGCTGCCGCGCCCGGCGAGGCGCAACTGTGGATCATCGACCCCCACGGCAACCTGGTACTGCGCTACGACGCCAGGGTCAAGGGCAAGGACTTGCTCAACGACCTGCGCCTGCTGCTGAAACTGTCGAACATCGGATAAGGGTATCGTCATGGCCAAGCCTGGATTTCGCCTCGCGCTGTTTGCCACGTTGCTGGCGCTGATTGTCGTGCTGCTCGGCGCCTACACACGCCTGACCCACGCCGGCCTGGGTTGCCCGGACTGGCCGGGTTGCTATGGCTTTATCAGTGTCCCCAACAGCGAAGCCCAACTGGCCCATGCCGAACTGCATTTTCCCGATACGCCGGTAGAGGCTGATAAAGGCTGGGCCGAGATGACCCACCGCTACTTCGCCGGCAGCCTGGGGCTATTGATCGCGCTGCTGGCGGCGCGCTCGTGGCGCCATCGGCGTGATCCGGGCCAGCCGGTGAAATTGCCCTTGTTTGTGTTGGCGGTGGTGTTCGCCCAGGCGGCCTTTGGCATGTGGACGGTGACCTTGAAACTGTGGCCGCAGGTGGTGACCGGGCATTTGCTGGGCGGCTTCGCCACCTTGAGCCTGTTGTTCCTGTTGACCCTGCGACTGTCCGGCGTGTTGCCGGCGCTGATCGTGCCCAAGCGCCTGCAATATTGGGCAACGGCGGGGCTGGTGCTGGTAATCGGGCAGATTGCGCTGGGCGGTTGGGTCAGCTCCAACTACGCCGCCGTGGCCTGTGTCGACCTGCCGACCTGTCACGGCCAGTGGTGGCCGGCGGCGGATTTTGCCAATGGCTTTCACCTGACCCAACACATCGGCCCCAATTACCTGGGCGGCCAGCTCGACAGCGAGGCGCGCACGGCGATCCACCTGACTCATCGCATCGGCGCAGTGCTGGTCACCCTGGTATTGCTGGGCCTGGCCTGGCAACTGCGAGCCGTGGGCATGACGCGGCTGGCGGGCTTGCTGCTGATCGTCCTGGCCGCGCAAATCAGCCTGGGGGTGAGCAATGTGGCGTTGGGCCTGCCGCTGCCAGTGGCGGTGGGCCATAACGCGGGCGGCGCGGCCTTGTTGCTGAGCCTGGTACTGGTCAATTACCACGCCCGCACCAGTCTGGTACGGGTTCGCAACCAGCTACCCTTCGGCTGGCGTTTCATCCCGCGCAAACAGGTGTCGGGCCTGATTACCCTTAAAGGAGAGATGCCATGGCGACCTTGATCGGCGCACGTCACGATCAGGCGATCTGGCGTGACTATCTGGAGCTGACCAAGCCGAAAGTGGTGGTGCTGATGCTGATCACCTCGCTGGTGGGCATGTTCCTCGCCACCCGCGCCGGGGTGCCGTGGACGGTGCTGGTGTTCGGCAACCTGGGCATTGCCCTGTGCGCGGGTGGCGCGGCGGCGGTGAACCATGTGGTCGACCGGCGGATTGATGCGGTGATGGCCCGCACCCATAAACGGCCGATGGCTGAGGGGCGTGTAGCACCGATTGCGGCGTTAGCGTTTGCATTGTTTCTGGCTGTTGCAGGGTTGGCCCTGCTACTGGCGTTCACCAACCCGTTGGCGGCCTGTCTGACGTTGGCTTCGCTGCTCGGTTATGCGGTGATCTACACCGGCTTTCTCAAGCGTGCGACGCCACAGAATATCGTCATCGGCGGCCTCGCTGGCGCCGCGCCGCCCCTGCTGGGTTGGGTCGCCGTCACCGGGCATGTGAGTGCTGAGCCGCTGCTGCTGGTGCTGATCATCTTCGCCTGGACCCCGCCGCACTTCTGGGCGCTGGCCATCCACCGCAAAGAGGAATACGCCAAGGCCGACATCCCGATGCTGCCGGTCACCCATGGCGAGCACTACACCAAGGTGCATATCCTGCTGTATACCTTCGCCCTGTTGGCGGTGAGCCTGATGCCCTACGTCATCCATATGAGCGGCCTGCTCTACCTGGCCTGTGCCCTGGTATTGGGCGCGCGCTTTCTGCAATGGGCCTGGGTGCTGTACCGTGGCAGCCAGCCGCACGCGGCGATCAACACGTTCAAGTACTCTATCTGGTACCTGTTCCTGTTGTTTATCGCCCTGCTCGTAGACCACTACTTACTGTTGAACCTATGACTCGAACTCAAAAAACCGTCTTCATCCTCGTGGCCCTGGTGGCGTTGATCATGGGCCTGACCGTCAACAAAGTGCTCTCGGGCAAAGGCCAGGGCGACCCCACTGCGCTGATCGACGCGGGCATCATCCTGCTGCCGCAAAGCCGCCAGCTGCCGCCGGTGAGCATGACCAACCAGGACGGCCAGCCGGTGCTGGTCAATGAGTTGAAAGGCAAGTGGAGCCTGCTGTTTTTTGGCTACACCTTTTGCCCGGACATTTGCCCGACCACCCTCGCCCAGCTGCGCCAGATCAAGAGCGAGCTGCCCAAAGAGGTTGTGGATAAGTTGCAGGTGATCCTGGTCAGCGTCGACCCTCACCGCGATACCCCGACGCAGCTCAAGCAATACCTGGGCTACTTCGATCCGCAGTTCGAAGGCCTGACCGGCGCGAATGTGGAGGATGTGCAGAAGGTCTCGAATGCGGTGAGCATTCCCTTCATTCCGGCGGATACCAGCAAGCCGAACTACACCGTCGACCACAGCGGCAACCTGGCGCTGATCGGGCCGGATGGTACGCAGCGCGGGTTTATTCGTGCGCCGTTGAATAACCAGAAGCTGGTGGCGCAGTTGCCGGGGTTGCTACAGCGTAAATAAAAGCAACACAAAACAAATGTGGGAGGGAGCAAGCCCCCTCCCACATTTTTGATCCTCAGTGTTTTGGAGATCTAGGTGGATCAGAACGCCGGCTTGATCGCGCCTTTGTACTTCTCTTCGATGAATTTCTTCACTTCCGGCGTGTGCAGGGCTGCAACCAGCTTCTTCACCGCGTCCGAATCCTTGTTGTCTTCGCGGGTCACCAGGATGTTTACGTAAGGCGAGTCGCTGCCTTCGATCACCAGGGCGTCCTTGGACGGGTCCAGCTTGGCTTCAAGGGCGTAGTTGGTGTTGATCAGCGCCAGGTCGACCTGGGTCAGCACGCGCGGCAGGGTGGCGGCTTCCAGTTCGCGGAACTTGAGTTTTTTATCGTTGACAGTGATGTCCTTGATGGTCGACAGGATGTTGGTCGGGTCCTTCAGGGTGATCAGGCCGTTCTTGGCCAGTAGCAACAGCGCACGGCCGCCGTTGGTGGCGTCGTTCGGGATCACCACGTTGGCGCCGTCAGGCAGGTCGGCCAGTGTCTTGTGCTTGCTGGAGTAAGCGCCCAGTGGCTCCAGGTGCACGCCGCCAACGCTCACCAGGTGAGTGCCCTTGGCTTTGTTGAATTCATCCAGGTACGGCTGGTGCTGGAAGAAGTTGGCGTCCAGGCGCTTTTCAGCGACTTGCACGTTGGGCTGCACGTAGTCGGTGAAGACTTTGACCTGCAAATCCACGCCTTCTTTGGCAAGGGCAGGCTTCACGAATTCGAGGATTTCCGCATGCGGTACAGGCGAGGCTGCAACCGTGAGGGTCTCGGCAGCGTGGGCGGAAAACGCGGCAACGGCAGCGAAGGCAACCAGTAGTTTTTTCATCCAGCAAGCTCCTTGTTCGGGCATCTGCCGGCTGTGGGCCGGCAATGGCCGTTATTTTCGAGAAAAGTGCACCACCAGCCTGTCGCCGACGGTTTGCAGAATTTGCACCAGAATCAACAACATCACCACCGTGACTACCATTACATCGGTCTGGAAGCGCTGGTAGCCAAAGCGGATCGCCAGGTCACCCAGGCCACCTGCACCTACCACGCCGGCCATGGCCGTGTAGGAAACCAGTGTAATCGCCGTCACTGTAATCGCCGCGAAAATGCCAGGGCGGGCCTCGGGCAACAACGCGTTGGTGATGATCTGACGGGTGCTGGCCCCCATTGATTGGGTGGCTTCGATGATGCCGCGGTCCACTTCACGCAGGGCGGTTTCCACCAGGCGCGCAAAGAATGGCGTGGCGCCTACCACCAGAGGTGGGATCGCACCGGCCACACCCAACGACGTGCCAGTGATCAGCACGGTGAACGGGATCATCACGATCAACAGAATGATGAACGGCAGCGAACGCAGGATATTCACAATCAGCGACAGCAGCGCATACAGGCCTTTCTGTTCGAACAGTTGGCGCGGGCTGGTCAAAAACAGCAGCACACCCAGGGGCAGGCCAAGCAGCACGGTGAAGAACAGCGAGCCGAACAGCATGGTCATGGTATCGCCGGTGGCGAGCCAGATTTCAGACCAGTCGATATTGGCGAAGAAACTCATCAGGACTTCCATTAGCGCAGGACCTCCATGTGGACGTCGGCGGCGGTGAAGCGTGCAAACGCGGCTTCCATGTCACCACCGGTGACGGCAAGGGTCAGTTGCCCGTAAGGGATGTCTTTGATGCGGTCGATACGACCGGCCAGGATGCTGTAGTCCACACCCGTTTCCCGGGCGACGGTACCCAGCAATGGCGCGTAGGTCGCTTCGCCCTGGAACGTGAGGCGCACGATGCGACCCGGTACATGGGCGAAGTCGTCATGCTGCTCGCCTTCGTCAACCTGTTCGGCTTCTTGCACGAAGCGTTTGGTGGTCGGGTGCTTGGGGTGCAGGAACACCTCGGCCACCGAGCCTTGCTCGACGATCACGCCGGCATCCATCACGGCGACCTGGTCGCACACGCGGCGGATCACGTCCATTTCATGGGTGATCAGCACGATGGTCAGGTTCAGCTCGCGGTTGATCTCGGCCAGCAGTTGCAGGACCGACGCGGTGGTTTGCGGGTCGAGGGCGCTGGTGGCCTCGTCGCACAGCAGGATCTTTGGCTTGGTCGCCAGGGCACGGGCGATGCCGACGCGTTGCTTCTGGCCCCCGGACAACTGCGCCGGGTACTTCTTGGCGTGGTCCGACAGGCCGACGCGGTCGAGCAATTCGGCGACGCGTTGGTCGATGGCCTTGCGCGACAGGTCGCCGGCCAGGGTCAGCGGCAGCGCCACGTTGTCGGCGACGGTCTTGGATGCCAGCAGGTTGAAGTGCTGGAAGATCATGCCGACCTGCTGGCGGAAACGGCGCAGGCCGTTGGCGTCCAGGGCGGTGACTTCTTCGCCATCCACCGTGATCTGGCCACCGCTGGGCTCTTCCAGGCGGTTGATCAGGCGCAGCAGGGTGCTTTTACCCGCACCCGAGTGGCCAATCAGGCCAAACACCTGGCCGTTCTCGACGCGCAGGCTGGTGGGGTGCAGTGCGGGGATATCCTTACCGGCGACGCGGTAGGTTTTATGGACGTTTTGAAACTCGATCACGTAGCGAACCTTGTGGGGCGCATTGAAAAGGGATCAGCGGTTAGCCGGGCGCGCATTTTAGCCTGTCCGTATAGCGTTTCTTAGCATTTATTTCGTATTCATCCAGTCATTTGGCAATAACGCGATCAAAGGTCATAAAAAAGGAACGGTGCAAAACCCTGTCAGTCACTACTGAAGCAACTCGATTTCTCAGGTGCCGTGCCTGGGGTTTTGCTCAAACGAGCCGGGGACCGCTCTGGCCACTTTGAATAAGGAGTTTTGACTGATGAGTACCAAGAAGCCAGCCACCCCGTCCAAGAGTGAACTCGCGGGTACCGATACCCTGGACCGTGGCAACACCAACGCCAAGCTGCAAGCCCTGGAAGAGTTCCGCTCCGATGCGACCGGCCAGGCCCTGCGCACCAACCAAGGCGTAAAGATTTCCGATAACCAGAACACCCTGAAAGTCGGCGCCCGCGGCCCGTCGCTGCTGGAAGACTTCATCATGCGTGAAAAAATCACGCACTTTGACCATGAGCGTATCCCGGAGCGCATCGTGCATGCTCGCGGTACCGGCGCCCATGGTTACTTCCAGACCTATGCAAACCATTCGGCGCTGAGCAAGGCCGGTTTCCTGCGCAACCCCGAGCATAAAACCCCGGTGTTCGTACGCTTTTCCACCGTACAGGGCCCGCGTGGCTCCGGCGATACCGTGCGCGACGTACGTGGCTTTGCCGTGAAGTTCTTCACCGACGAAGGCAACTTCGATCTGGTGGGCAACAACATGCCGGTGTTTTTCATTCAGGATGCGATCAAGTTTCCCGACTTTGTCCACGCGGTGAAGCCTGAGCCTCACAACGAAATTCCTACCGGTGGCTCGGCCCACGATACGTTCTGGGATTTTGTCTCGCTGCAACCGGAGTCGGCGCACATGGTCATCTGGGCCATGTCCGACCGTGCCATTCCAAAAAGCCTGCGTGCCATGCAGGGCTTTGGTATTCACACCTTCCGCTTGATCAATACCGAAGGTAAGTCGAGCTTTGTGAAATTCCACTGGCATCCAAAAGTCGGCACCTGCTCCCTGGTGTGGGACGAAGCGCAAAAGCTGGCGGGCAAAGATACCGACTACCACCGTCGCGACCTGTGGGAAGCGATTGAAAGTGGCGACTACCCTGAGTGGGAACTGGGTGTGCAAATTGTGGCGGAAGAAGACGAGCACAAGTTCGATTTCGACTTGCTCGACCCGACCAAGATTATTCCCGAGGAGCTGGTGCCGATCACGCCACTGGGCAAAATGGTGCTGAACCGTAACCCGGACAACTTCTTCGCTGAAGTCGAGCAGGTTGCGTTCTGCCCAGGTCATATCGTGCCGGGCATCGACTTCACTAACGACCCTCTGCTGCAAGGCCGTCTGTTTTCCTACACAGATACCCAGATCAGCCGACTGGGCGGGCCAAACTTTCATGAGTTGCCGATCAACCGGCCTGTGGTGCCTTTCCATAACAGCCAGCGCGACGCCCAGCATCGCACCGTGATCGACAAGGGGCGTGCTGCGTATGAGCCGAACTCGATCGATGGGGGTTGGCCGAAAGAAACCCCACCTGCGGCACAGGATGGCGGGTTCGAAACCTATTACGAGCGAGTTGATGCCAACAAGGTGCGCGAGCGCAGCGAGTCGTTTGGCGATCACTTCTCCCAGGCTACGCTGTTTTACAACAGCATGAGCCACCACGAGAAAGAGCACATTATCGCCGCCTACAGCTTTGAGTTGGGCAAGGTGGAGCGTGAGTTTATCCGCGCCCGCCAGGTCAATGAGATCCTGGCCAATATCGATCTGGACCTGGCTAAGCGCGTTGCGCAGAACCTGGGCCTACCGGCGCCAAGCAAAGGTACGGTGCCGCCCGTGGAAACGTCGCTTAAAGAATCACCGGCGTTGAGCCAAGTGAATTTGCTGTCGGGCGATATCAAGACACGCAAAGTGGCGATTCTGGCGGCCAATGGTGTGGACGGCGCCGCGATTGCCGCGTTGACCAAGGCGCTGGAGGCGGAAGGCGCGCACGCCAAGTTGCTGGGGCCGACGTCGGCGCCGGTGACGACCGCCGATGGCAAAAGCCTGAAGGTGGATGCGTCGATGGAAGGCATGCCGTCTATTGCCTTTGACGCGGTGTTTATCCCCGGCGGCAAAGAGTCGGTCAAAGCACTGAGCGGTGATGGTGTGGCGTTGCATTACGTGCTGGAAGCGTACAAGCACCTGAAGGCGATTGCGGTGGCCAGTGACGCGAAGCCTCTGCTGGACCTGCTGAAACTGGAGGCAGATGCGGGGTTGATCGTGGGCGCCGAGGCCAAGGCGTTCAAGGCGTTCTTTGCCGCGATTGCCCAGCATCGGGTTTGGGATCGTGAGCCGAAGGCCAAGGCGATTCCGGCTTAATTTTCTGGCTGTTTGTTAGACCGTCATCGGGGGCAAGCCCCTCCCACATTTGAATTGTGAATACATTCAAGCGTGGGAGGGGCTTGCCCCCGATGTTTTTATTCCGCCTTGCGCGGAATCAGCACAACCTGCGCCGGAATATGTTTCAGAATTTGCCGGTGAATCTTCAGGTCATACCCCGAATCAATGCGCTTCACCCGTTTGGTCAGCAACGTCGCCAACCACGGGTAATCCTGGGTGCGCGGCGCCTGGATGCTCACATCGCACTGGTAATTCACCACGTCGGTAGCGATCGCATCCAACTGATGGCGCAGTTCTTCGATATTGGTCAGGTTCAGCGCCACGGTAGTGCTGGGTGCGGCCGGATCGATGACCTTGGCGGCGGGCTTGGCTTCGGCGGCCTTCAAGGCGGCCTCGGCTTTATCCAGCTCGGCTTTGCGCGCATGGCTGATGGCGCTGTTGACGCCGCCGGTGAGTGCGGGCGCCTTGGGCATCAGTGCACGGGCGCGGCTCAGGGCCGTGGCGGCGGCGTTGACGTCACCTTTTTGCAGCACGATCTGGCTGCGCTGCAGGTAGGCTTCAGCCAATTGGCGCTGGTAGGGCTCCAGCGTTGGGTCGTCGGGTGATTGCGCCTGCAACGCCGCGAGCTGGTCTTCGGCGGTTGCCAACTCGCTGCTGGCGAGGTTTTGCTCCAGCTGCGCGATGGCTGCAGCGCGTGCGTCCGGAACCTCGGGGGCCGCGGGCGGTGTGCTTTGACAGGCGCCCAGCAGCAGGGAAAATGCGGCAAGGAGCAGATAACGGGAGGTGAACGGCTTCATTCCTGCGACTCTCTATTTGCGCAAAAAGCGAGCAAGTCTACACCCCTCGACGGGGCAGGACAAAACTCAGCAGAAACAGGGCGGCCGCCGCAACCACAATCGACGGCCCGGCCGGTGTGTCCTTGAACCAGGACAGCGCCAGGCCCCCACACACTGCCAGCATCCCCAGGAAACTGGCGCCGATTGCCATCTGCTCCGGAGAGCGAGCGTGACGCTGGGCGGCGGCGGCGGGAATGATCAGCAGCGACGTGATCAACAATACGCCGACAATCTTCATCGCGACAGCAATCACCACCGCGATCAACAACATCAGGGTCATGCGCAGGGCTGGCACGGGCAAGCCTTCCACCGTGGCCAGCTCTTCATGCACGGTGATCGCCAACAGCGGGCGCCACAGGGCTACCAGCAAGACCAGCACCGCCGCGCTGCCTCCGAGGATCCAGGCCAGGTCAGTCGGGCTGATTGCCAGTAAGTCCCCGAACAGGTAAGCCATCAGGTCGATGCGCACTTCATGCATGAAGCTCAGCACCACCAGGCCCAGGGACAAGGTACTCGGCGCGAGGATGCCCAACAGCGTATCGGAAGCCAGCGGCTGGCGTTGTTGCAGGGTCACCAGCAGTACCGCCAGCAACAGGCAGCCCACAGTCACGGCGATGGTCGGGCTGACATCCAGCAGAAAGCCCATGGCCACGCCCAGCAACGCGGCATGGGACAAGGTGTCGCCGAAATAGGCCATGCGTCGCCAGACCACGAACGAACCCAATGGGCCCGCCACCAGTGCCAGAGCCAAGCCTGCCAGCAGGGCGTAGAGCAGAAAATCAGCCATGCTTGCAGCTATCTCCATGAACGTGAGGCGTATCGACAACGGCACCATGCAGGTCATGGGCGTGGTCGTGATGGTGGTGGTATATCGCCAGGCTCTGGGCGTTCTTGCCGAACAGTTCCACGAAGGCCGGGTCGCTACTGACCTGTTCCGGATGGCCGGAGCAGCACACGTGGCGGTTGAGGCAGACGACTTGGTCAGTGGTGCTCATCACCAGGTGCAGGTCGTGGGAGACCATCAGCACGCCGCAGCCATGGCGGTCGCGCAGGCGGGTGATCAGGCTGTACAGCTCGGCCTGGCCGGCGACGTCGACGCCTTGTACGGGCTCATCGAGCACCAGTAACTCTGGCTCGCGCAACAAGGCGCGGGCCAGCAGTACGCGCTGCATTTCGCCGCCGGAGATGCTTTGTACCGGGCTGTCGATCACCTGCTCGGCGCCGACTTCCTTGAGCGCGCCCTGGGCACGGGCGCGGTCGACACCAGGCACCAGGCGCAGAAAGCGCAATACGGAGAGCGGCAAGGTCGGGTCCACATGCAGCTTTTGCGGCATATAGCCCACACGCAGCTTGGGCTTGCGCCACACACTGCCGCTGTCGGGCTTAAGTAGGCCGAGTACGGCGCGCACCAGAGTGGTCTTGCCGGCGCCATTGGGGCCGATCAAGGTGACGATTTGCCCCGGTTGCACGCTCAGTGCGATGTTTTCCAGCACGTTTTGCCCGGCGAACGTGACCCCGACCTGTTCCAGGCGGATTAAGGCGTTGCTCATCAAGCCCCCTGGCAGCCCGCACACAGGCCGACCACTTCGACCGTTTGCCCCTCGACCTTGAAGCCGACGTCGGCAGAACTGTTGATAATGGCGTCACTGATGTTTTTTTGTTCCAGCTCGATGGCGGCGTGGCACTCGCGGCAGATCAGGAACTGGCCCTGATGCGTGTGCTGTGGGTGGTTGCAGCCGACAAAAGCATTGAGCGAGGCAATGCGGTGCACCAGGCCGTTTTCCAGCAGGAAGTCCAGCGCGCGGTACACGGTAGGCGGTGCAGCGCGGCGGCCGTCCTGCTCACTGAGTACGCCAAGAATGTCGTACGCGCCCAACGGCTTGTGACTCTGCCACACCAGCTCCAGCACCCGGCGACGCAAGGCGGTCAGGCGCAAGCCTTTCTGTGCGCACAGGGTGTCGGCCTCCGACAATGCGGTGTGTACGCAGTGAGAGTGGTCGTGGGGACGGCTGGCAAGCGGTGTTTTAGGCATGAGCGGCGACAGATATTTGATAGAGACGTTATTATGTTACCCGTTCCTACGCCATCGAGTGGTCATCGTGTCCCGACTTTTTCCCGTTTTTGTCGTATTTGTCACCAGTTTGTTCGTTGCGGGTGCCGCTCAGGCCGAGGTCAAGGTGCTGACGAGCATCAAACCGTTGCAGTTGATTGCCGCTGCTGTGCAGGACGGAGTGGCCATTCCAGAGGTGTTACTACCGCCGGGCGCATCGCCGCATAACTTCGCCTTGCGCCCATCCGACGTACGGCGTGTGCAGTCGGTGGACCTGTTGTATTGGATCGGGCCGGATATGGAGACATTCCTGCCGCGCGTGCTGAAAGGCCGTACGGCGGCAACCGTGGCCGTTCAAGACTTACCAGGGATGAAACTTCGTCGTTTCGGCGAAGATAGCCATTCCCATGCCGACGATGCCGACGTACATGACCATGATCATCGTCCAGGCAGCGTCGACGCGCACTTGTGGCTGTCGACAGTAAACGCGCGGGTGATCGCAACGCGCATGGCCTCTGACCTCAGCACCGCCGACCCGGCCAACGCCGAGCGCTATCAAAGCAACGTAAAGGCCTTCGATGAGCGCCTCGATGCATTGGATGCGCGGCTCAAAGCGCGCCTGGCAAGTGTCGGTGACAAGCCATACTTCGTATTTCACGAAGCCTTCGACTATTTCGAAGACGCCTACGGGCTCAAGCATACCGGTGTGTTCAGCGTTGCCGCCGAAGTACAGCCAGGTGCCCAGCACGTCGCGGCAATGCGCACGCGTTTGCAGGAAGTGGGCAAGACCTGCGTGTTCAGTGAGCCGCCGTTGCGTCCGCGATTGGCCGAGACGCTGGTGGCCGGGTTGCCGGTGAAGTTGGCGGAGCTGGATGCGTTGGGTGGCTATACCCCGGCTACCGCCCAGGGTTATGAGCAGGTGCTGGAGAAGTTGGGCAATGACTTGGCTGGGTGCCTGGAGTCGCTCTAACTATCTGCGCATAACCAATGTGGGAGCGGCTTGCCCGCGATGGCGGCGTGTCAGTCGACACCGCTATCGCAGGCAAGCCAGCTCCCACATTTTTTTGACCGAGTAGGCCTTTTAGAGTGCGAACGGCAGGTGGACATTGACCTTCTGACGCTGTGCCAGGCGATGTTCGAACTCAGCTGGATCGTGAATCAACACATCCTGCCCGGCAAACGACTCGGCCGCGATCAGTCGTGACAGCCAGAACCGCACGCACGCCACGCGTAGCATGGTCGGCCATAGCTCGGCTTCCTTGGCGGTAAACGGCCGCAGCCCTGCGTAGGCGCCCAGCAGCGCCCGGGCGCGTTGTCCGTCAATCACGCCCGACGCATCCGAACACCAGTCATTCAAGGCGATCGCCACGTCGTAGAGCATTGGTCCCGAGCAGGCATTGTAGAAGTCGATCAAACCCGTCAGGTGCGTGCCTTCAAACATCGCGTTGTCGCGAAACAGGTCGGCGTGCACGTTAGCTCGTGGCAGGGCGAGGATGTCGGCCTTGTGGGCTTCGATCTCGGCCAACGCATCATGCAGCAGGCGCTGCTGGGCGTCGTTGAGGTGCGAAATAAGCTGAGCGCCTTCACTGAGCATCCAATCCAGCCCGCGGTCGGTCTTGCGCTCAAGTACCTTTTCGCCTTGGGTAGCCAGGTGCAAGTGGCCGAGCAGGTCGCCGACCTGGACGCAATGTTGGGCGTTGGCGTCCTTGATGTGCTTGCCCGCCAGTCGCGGTTGCAGCAATGCCGGTTTGCCCTTGAGTTCGCGCAAAGCAATGCCGTCAGCCGTACGCAGGGCGTAAGGCACCGGCAGGTCGGCGTCGTGGAGTACATCGAGCAGTTCGATGAAGAACGGCATTTCTGCCACGGGGCCACGTTCAACCAGGGTCAGGACGAACTCGCCCTGCTCCAGGCTGATGAAGAAGTTGGTGTTTTCGCTGCCAGCGGCAATCCCCTGGAAATCAAGCAGGCGGCCGAGCCCGTAGGGTGCGAGGAAAGTTTCCAGCTCGGGCCGAGCCAGGGGGGTGAACACAGACATGGTTAAAACTGCCGTTACGGGCGCTGCCGTGGGCAGCGCCGGTTAAAATTAAGAAATCATTTCCATTCGAAGATCTTCCATGACGGGATCAGCATATCCGGCTGGTCAGAGCGGATGAAGTTCGCATCGGTTCCGTCCGCACGTACCAGGAAATACGCGGGAGCCCCCTTCGGGGTGACCTTGATTGCATACAGGAAACCGTTTTGGCGGTATTCCTGGATAGTCTTGTCGCCTTCCGTGCGAATGGTAACTTCCGGATCACCCCCAGGGGCACTGTCTGCCGCCATGGCAGCCATCGGAGCGAGTGCAATCAAGCCGGTCAACAGCAGGCGATTGAATGTACGCATGATAACCTTGTCCCTTTGTTTTCATTGGTCCGGCTATTCTAGCGCCTGACCCGCCGAAAAGGTTGATCCTGCTCATGAGCCAATCGCCCCTCGTCCTGGTGGACGGTTCTT
The DNA here is from genome assembly GCF_016405635.1 of Pseudomonas sp. MF6755. Taxonomy (NCBI): domain Bacteria; kingdom Pseudomonadati; phylum Pseudomonadota; class Gammaproteobacteria; order Pseudomonadales; family Pseudomonadaceae; genus Pseudomonas; species Pseudomonas sp. MF6755. Next base: position 40,494 of record NZ_JAEKDA010000027.1, on the reverse strand, counting down.
CTTATCTGTACCGCGCCTTCCACGCGCTGCCACCGCTGACCACCTCCAAAGGCCTGCCGACCGGTGCGGTCAAGGGCGTGTTGAACATGCTCAAAAGCCTGCGCAAGCAGTATCCGGACAGCCCGTTCGCGGTGGTTTTCGACGCCAAGGGTGGGACCTTTCGCGATGAGATGTATGCCGAATACAAGGCCAACCGCCCGAGCATGCCCGATGACATGCGCCTGCAGATCGAGCCGCTGCACCAGAGCGTGATGGCCCTGGGCTTTCCGTTGCTGTGCGTCGAGGGCGTCGAGGCCGATGACGTGATCGGCACCCTGGCCCGCAGCAGCGCGGCGGCCAGCCGCCCGGTGGTGATTTCGACCGGTGACAAGGACATGGCGCAGCTGGTGGACGGGCACATTACCTTGGTCAACACCATGACCGGTAGCGCGATGGACATCGAGGGCGTAAAGGAGAAATTCGGCGTCGCTCCGGAGCAGATCATCGACTATCTGGCGTTGATGGGTGATTCATCCGATAACATCCCAGGCGTTCCGGGCATTGGTCCGAAGACCGCCTCCGGTTTGCTGGTGGGGGTCAATGGCGGCCTCAAAGAGCTTTATGAGCAGTTGGATATTGTGCCGACCCTGCCTATCCGTGGGGCCAAGACCCTGCCAGCCAAGCTGCAAGAGCATAAGGAGATGGCATTCCTGTCCTATCAGTTGGCGACGATCAAGGTCGATGTGCCGCTGGACGTGGGCCTGGATGACCTGCACCTGATCGAGCCGGATCGCGAGAAGCTGCTGGAGCTGTACACGCTGCTTGAGTTCAAGAGCTGGTACGAAGAGATCCAGCGCGATGCCAAGCGGGTCGAGCTCAAGGCTTCTACCGAGGCTGCGCCTGCCGTCGAAGCCATCGTCGAGGTTGCGGCGGCGGTGCCTGTAGAGGCGACTTACACCACCATCCTCGACCAGGCGACATTCGATAGCTGGTTGAAAAAGCTCAATGGGGCGCCGCTGTTTGCCTTCGATACCGAAACCACTGGCGTCGACGCCCAGCAGGCGCAGTTGGTGGGCGTTTCTTTTGCCGTGCAGCCCCATGAAGCGGCCTATATTCCGTTGACTCATTCGTACATCGGGGCTCCGCAGCAGTTGGACCGTGACACTGTGCTGCTGGCCCTGAAACCGTTGTTGGAAGACCCAGCCAAGCTCAAGGTCGGCCAGCACGCCAAGTTCGACATGAACATCCTGGCCAACTGCGCCATCGGTGGTGACCCGACGCAGGGCATTACCGTGCGTGGTATTGCCTTCGACACCATGCTTGAATCCTACGTGCTGAACTCCACTGCCACCCGCCATGACATGGACAGCCTGGCGAAAAAGTACCTGGACTACGACACCGTCAGCTTCCAGGACATTGCCGGCAAAGGCGCCAAGCAGCTGACGTTCGATCAGATCCCGCTCGAGCAGGCCGGCCCTTACGCGGCTGAAGATGCCGACGTGACACTGCGCCTGCACCAGGCATTGCACGCACAACTGGCGGCGATCCCGAGCCTGGCCAGTGTGCTGACGGATATCGAGATTCCGTTGGTACCGGTGCTGGCGCGTATCGAGCGCCAGGGTGCGTTGGTGGATAAGGATCTGCTGGGCATCCAGAGCATCGAGCTGGGTAACAAGATGGTTGAACTGGAGCGCCAGGCGTTCGAGATCGCCGGCGAAGAATTCAACCTGGGTTCACCCAAGCAGCTTGGGGCTATTCTCTACGAAAAGCTGGGCTTGCCGGTGTTGAAGAAGACCGGCAAGGGCCAGGCGTCCACCGCCGAGGAAGTGCTGGCCAAGCTGGCCGAAGATGACTTCCTGTTGCCCAAGGTGCTGATGCAGTACCGCAGCATGAGCAAGCTCAAGAGCACATACACCGACCGTCTGCCCGAACAGATCAACCCGCGTACCGGGCGCATTCACACGTCTTATCATCAGGCCGTGGCGGCGACCGGGCGCCTGTCTTCCAGCGATCCGAACTTGCAGAACATCCCGGTGCGCACTGCCGAAGGGCGGCGGATTCGCCAGGCATTTGTCGCGCCCAAGGGCTACAAACTGCTGGCGGCGGACTATTCGCAGATCGAGTTGCGGATCATGGCGCACTTGTCCAAGGACGAGGGCCTGATGAATGCCTTCCGCAACAATCTGGATGTGCACACGGCCACGGCGGCCGAGGTCTTCAAGGTTGAGTTGGCTGAGGTCACGTCCAACCAGCGCCGAAGCGCCAAGGCGATCAACTTTGGCCTGATTTACGGCATGGGTGCCCAGAAGCTCGGCAAGGACATCGGCGTCGATACCAAGACTGCCAAGGCTTATATCGACGTGTACTTCGCGCGCTATCCAGGCGTTCGCGAATACATGGAGCGCACCCGCGCCCAGGCGGCGGACCAAGGCTATGTGGAGACTTTCTTCGGGCGGCGCCTGTATTTGCCGGATATCAATTCCAACAAACCTCAGGAGCGCGCGGCGGCCGAGCGCACCGCGATCAACGCACCCATGCAGGGCACGGCAGCGGACATCATCAAGAAAGCCATGGTGTTGGTGGATAACTGGCTGACCGAGTCGGGCCTGGATGCCAAGGTGATCCTGCAGGTGCACGATGAGCTGGTACTCGAGGTGCGTGAGGATCTGGTTGTCGAGGTCAGCGAGAAGATCCGCGAACATATGAGCGCCGCAGCACAGCTGGATGTTCCGTTGGTGGTAGACGTGGGCGTGGGCGACAACTGGGACGAAGCACACTGATTCTGCGACTGCACCACCGCGTGCGGTGGTGCAGCGCTTTAGATCGGAAATCACCGTCAGTTATTTCCAATAGTTTTTCAGGCTTGCTGGAACTTAACCCGTGAACTGCGACTCAGAGTTACTGAATGGGTGGTGAAGCCCTTCAATGCTCCTATGTTGTGTTAAGTGTTGGCAGATATCTGGACCCCGCCCTAGCGGTCCGGAACTTGGACCCCGAACTTCCCTCCCCATACGAAGTCCGGGGTTTTTTTTCGCCCGCAGAAAAGTTACTCGGTGACTTCCGCGCCCTTGTCTGCCAATTCCATCCAGCCGGCCAGCACGGTGTAAGCATCTTCCAGGCCCAGGCGCTTTGGCGCCGAGAACAATTGGATGGTGATTGCGTCGCCCCAGCCTTTACGGATTTCGGACTGTACTTTGAGCAAGGTGTTCTTGGCGGCGCCGTAGGTGAGCTTGTCGGCCTTGGTCAGCAGGATATGCATCGGCATGCCGCTGGCGACAGCCCAGTCGAGCATCAGCAGGTCGAAGTCGGTCATTGGATGACGGATGTCCATCATCAGGATCAACCCCTTCAAACTCTCGCGGCCACCCAGGTAAGCCTCAAGGTGACGCTGCCAGTGCAGCTTCAGCGGGATGGGTACTTTTGCATAACCGTAGCCCGGCAGGTCGACCAGACGCCGATCATCGTCTAGCTTGAAGAAATTGAGCAGTTGCGTGCGGCCCGGAGTTTTCGAGGTGCGCGCCAGGCTGGCGTGGGTCAGGGTGTTCAGTGCGCTGGATTTACCGGCGTTGGAGCGGCCGGCAAAGGCGACTTCAAAGCCCTCGTCATCGGGGCATTGGTCCACTTTGGCGGCGCTGAGCATGAAGGTGGACTGTTGGCACAGGCCGAGGATGGGGTTCTTGAGTTGCATGAGATTTCCGATGTGGGCGGTGCCGAAAAAGGGTGCGGCAAGCGGTGTCGTTTCCGTTTCAGTAGCGCCAGTATATAATGCCGCAGATTTTGTGTGTGCTTTGTCCCAGCGAAGGATGAAGTTCACGGGAGCGAAAGACCTTTATTGCGCATTAGAACGCAAAACGCTCTCAAACCCTGAAAAGGTCGATGTATGGCCGATGGTTGCTCGCTTTCGGTGTCCTGGTCCCGCTTTCCGGCGCTCAGGCTACACAGGATACGGAGGCGCTGTACAACCGAGTTTGCGTGGTTGCGCTGGCGCTGACACGTGACCCAGGGTTTCAAGGCAATGCCGCCGCGTGGTTTGTGCATGGACTGCAGTACTGAGGATTACCAGGCCGTCATTGAGTTGACGGTGAGTAAACCCGGTAGATAACTCTTAAACCCTTAGCCGTAGTTGGATTAGCTGATGAACAAACTGATCGTGAGTCTGCTGTTGACCTTGGGCATCACAGGCGCTGCCGTCGCTGCAGAGGGCCCCGTCAAAGGTGATGCCACTGCCGGTCAAGCGAAGGCCGCCGTGTGTGGTGCCTGCCACGGGCCGGATGGTAACAGCCCGGCGCCGAACTTCCCCAAACTGGCCGGCCAGGGTGAACGTTACCTGAGCAAGCAGATGCACGACATCAAGGATGGCAAGCGCACGGTGCTGGAAATGACCGGTTTGCTGACCAACCTCAGCGATCAGGACCTGGCGGACCTCGCAGCGTATTTTGCCAGTCAGAAGGGCAGCGTGGGAGCTGCTGATCCTAAATTGGTTGCCCGCGGAGAGAAGCTGTTCCGTGGTGGCGATCTGGAAAAAGGCCTGCCTGCCTGCACCGGTTGCCATTCGCCAAATGGCGCTGGCATAGCCGCCGCCGGCTTCCCGCATCTGAGTGGTCAGCACGCTACCTATATCGCCAAACAGTTGACCGATTTCCGTAAGGAAGAGGCGGGGCGAGCTAACGATGGCGATGCGGCGATCATGCGCACCATCGCTCGCAAGCTGAGCGACGAAGACATCGCAGCCGTCTCCAGTTACATCCAGGGCCTGCACTAAAGGTCCCCGACGTTAACACTCGATTAATCCCGCGATGCAAGCATAAAAAGGGTGGCCCAGGCCGCCCTTTTTTGTGGCCGCTGCCGTTACACTAACGAACTCATGCCCGCGTAGACCTGTCACAACAAAGGTCGCGTGAGGCGACTTTATTTGTCCAGGAGTAAAGCATGCGTAATCTGATCCTCAGCGCCGCTCTCGTCACTGCCAGCCTTTTCGGCATGACCGCACAAGCTGCCGATGTGCCGCTTGAAGCCGGTAAAACCTACGTTGAATTGGCTAATCCTGTACCTGTGTCGGTGCCAGGAAAGATCGAAGTGGTGGAGCTGTTCTGGTATGGCTGCCCGCATTGCTACGCTTTTGAGCCGACCATCAACCCATGGGCCGAGAAGCTGCCCAAGGACGTTAACTTCCGCCGCATTCCTGCCATGTTCGGTGGCCCGTGGGATGCTCACGGCCAACTGTTCCTGACCCTGGAAGCCATGGGTGTGGAGCACAACGTCCACAACGCCGTTTTCGAAGCGATCCAGAAACAAGGCAAGCGCCTGACCAAGCCGGACGAGATGGCTGACTTCGTGGCGACCCAAGGTGTCGACAAGGACAAGTTCCTGGCCACCTTCAACTCCTTCGCCATCCAGGGCCAGATCAAGCAGGCCAAAGAACTGGCGCAGAAGTACGGCGTGCAAGGCGTTCCGACCCTGATCGTCAATGGCAAGTACCGCTTTGACCTGGGCACCACCGGTGGTCCGGAAGCGACCCTCAATGTTGCCGACCAGTTGATCGCCAAAGAGCGGGCAGCCAAGTAAGGGGCCCGCCATGCGCCGTTGGGGTACCGAACGCGTCGTTGGCCTGCATGAGCCGCGGGTCAACGAACACCACCTGGAGGCCACGGGCCTGCCGGCAGACAGCCGTCTGCGCCTGCTCAGCTTCAATATTCAGGTGGGCAACAGTACCGAGAAATACCGGCACTACCTCACCCGTGGCTGGCAGCACCTCCTACCGCACAAGGGGCGTACCGGTAACCTGCAAAAAATCGGCGACCTGCTCAGCGACTTCGACCTTGTCGCCTTGCAGGAAGCCGACGGCGGCAGCATGCGTTCCGGCTACATCAACCAGGTGGAACACCTTGCCCAGCTCGGTGCTTTTCCCTATTGGTACCAGCAACTCAACCGCAATCTCGGGCGCTTGGCACAGCACAGTAATGGTGTGCTCAGCCGCCTTAAGCCAACTGTCATCGAGGATCATCCACTGCCCGGGCCTAAAGGGCGCGGCGCGATCCTCGTGCGTTTCGGTGAGGGCCCGGAAGCCTTGGTGGTGGTGATGATGCACCTGGCACTCGGCGGGCGTACGCGTAACCTGCAGCTTGCCTACGTGCGTGATCTGATTGGCAACTATAAGCACCAGGTACTGATGGGTGACATGAACACCCATGCCAATGACCTGTTGCAGAATTCCCCGCTGCGCGACCTTGGGTTATTGGCGCCGCAAGTCGAAGCCACGTTTCCCAGCTGGCGCCCACAGCGCTGTCTTGACCATATCCTGCTCAGCCCGAGCCTCACACTGGAAAGTGTGCAGGTGCTGGCGCAGCCCATTTCCGATCACCTGCCGGTCGCGGTAGAGATTCGTCTGCCGGGTTCGCTTACGGCTGATGCATTACCCGCGTTGAGCCCAGGCCCTCGCGGACCCCTTGCATGAGCGACGACGCCCAGCGCTGGAAAGAGAAATACCTCAAGAGCATCGAGCAACAAGACAAGCTCGAACGCCGCTGGGCAGCCCGACTCGACTTGCTGCGCCGTGGGCTGGTACGCAGCACGCTGGCCGCTGAAGGGACCGACCGCGCCGTTGATCAATGCATGAAGGAAATGCGTGACGTCGTACGTACCGACGACATGGACGCCGCCCTCGCAGCTTTGCTGCCGCGCCTGGAAAAGGCCGTGCTCGATTCCGAGCAGCGCCGCGAAACCCGGGTCGACCAGATCAGCACCGCGCTCACCGCCTTGGTTGCCCAGTTGCAAAAGCTTCCATTGCCACGCGAGGTGGCCCGCCCGCTGAAAACCTTCGCCAAGCAGCTTGATGGCCGCGTCGGGCAAGCTCGGGAGATACCGCTGCTGCTCAGTGAGCTGAGCAGCCTGCAGGGGCAGGCGCTGAATAACCTGGAGCCTGAGAGCGAAACCGTGCGTCCGGGGCCGGGTCTGTTGCAGCGTCTGTTTGGAAGCAAAGATGCCTCGGGTGAAGACCCGGTGGCCGACGCAGCGCCATTGCCTGCAGCGCCATTGGCGCCGCTGAAGCCCGCTGCGCCACAATCCGCGCCCGAGCCGCAAGAGCCCGCCCAATCGGAAGAGTTGACACAAGCCTTGCGTGCCTTCGCGCCGGCGCCGCAAGCACCCGTAGCCTTGCAGTCCGAGCCGGTTGCACCGGCTAAAGTGGAAGAGGTTTGCAGCGATACATTTGTGTTCGAGGCCCCCGCGCCGGCTCCAGAGCAGCCAGTGGTTGCGTCTGCGCAAGTATCCGAGCCCGAAGTGCAGGAGCCACCGCTGGCAGAGCCGGCTCACGAAAGTGCACTCGCCGCCTTTATCGAAGCACCGCAAACCCAAGTCGACATCCCGGATGAAACCACCATTGGCAGCCTGTCTCTGCCGCCCGTGTTGGAAAGCCCCGAGCCCGACGAACTGCAACCAGACGGGATATACGCCCTACCCGTTTCGCCCGAGCCGTCCTACAGCTCGGTGGCCAAGCATATCGAAGACACTTTACTTGGCTTGCTGGAAGACCTGTCCCTGCCCGAGCGCCATCGGCCCCAGGCCGAGGCCATGCGTGAGCGTCTCGCCCATGGATTGAACTGGTACGAACTGCTGCCGATCCTCGATGATCTGGCGGTGTTGATGCTGGCGATCACCGACAGCGGCCAGCATGAGTTCGAGGCTTATCTCAAGCAGCTCAACGAGCGCCTCGAGGCGTTCCAGGGCCATCTGCAGGTCGCCAGCGAGGACCACGCCGATAGCAGCCTGGCTGCACGGGAACTGGATACGCAGATACGTGAACAGGTCGATGGTCTGCAAAGCAGCGTGCAGGAAGCCGCCGACCTGGGCAGCCTCAAGCAGGTGCTCGAAAGCCACCTCGAAGGCTTGCTCGGCACCATGAACGAACACCAGCAGCAACGCGACCAGCGCGAGCAGGAAGTGGCCGCACGCCTCAAAGGCCTGGCGGAGCGGGTGGCCAACATGGAGCAGGAAGCCCAGGGTTACCGCGAGCACTTGGAGGTACAGCGCCAGAAGGCCTTGCTCGACCCGCTCACCGGCCTGCCCAACCGTGCGGCCTGGAGCGAACGCCTCGATCATGAGGTCAACGCCTGGCATCAGCACGGCAACAGTCTGGCGCTGGCCATGCTCGACCTGGATCACTTCAAGCGCATCAACGATGGCTACGGTCACCTGGCGGGTGACAAGGTGTTGAAGATCATCGCCAATGTGTTGAGCAAGCGCCTGAGGCCTACCGACTTCATCGCGCGTTTCGGCGGTGAGGAGTTCGTGCTGCTGATGCCCGACTCAACCTTGGCGGATGCCTTGGCCGTGGGTGAAGTGCTGCGTGGGGCCATCGAAGCGTGCCCGTTCCACTTCAAGGGCGAGCCGGTGACGATCACGGTGTCCATGGGCGTGGCGCAGTTTCAACCCGGCGAGCGTAGTGACCTGGCACTCAAGCGTGCCGATGAGGCCCTTTATCGGGCGAAGGCGGCGGGACGTAATCAAGTGCAAGCGGCGTAAAAAATGTTCCATTTTTGTAATGTGGCCGCCTGGCGATGAACGTTACGTTACACTATTGCATTATCGTCCTTCAGTGTAATGCTTCCCGCCATGAAATTTTTATATACCGCTTTTGCGTTTCTCCTGCTTACCGCTTGCGCCAGCGGCCCGCGCCTGGATACCAGCCACCCTTCGGTGAACCACGACAACCGTGTGCAGTTCGTTGTCGTGCATTACACCTCAACCAACCTCGAACGCTCCCTGGCGTTGTTGACCCATGGCCAAGTCAGCAGCCACTACCTGATTGGCGACGATGCCTCAGGCACCATCTACAAGCTGGTGGATGAAAGCCAACGCGCCTGGCACGCCGGGGAAAGCGAATGGATGGGCCGCACCTGGCTCAACTCCAGCTCCATCGGCATTGAGATCGTCAACCCAGGGTTCAGCGATACGCCGACGGGGCGGGTGTGGTACCCGTATTCCGAAGCACAGGTGAAATCACTGATAGTGCTGCTCAAGGACATCAGCAAGCGCAATGGCATCGATGCCAAGAACATCATCGGTCATAGCGACATCGCCCCACTGCGAAAGCTCGACCCCGGCCCGTTGTTCCCTTGGAAGCGCTTGGCCGCAGAAGGTTTAGGCGTTTGGCCGGATGCCCAGGCGGTAGCACGATTCCAGGTGCAGTACGCCGCGCAGCTGCCAAGCATCACCTGGTTCCAGGAAGAACTGGCTCGCCTGGGCTACCAGACGCCGCAGACCGGTGAGTTGGATGTGGCCACGCGACACGTAATCGCCGCGTTCCAGATGCGCTTCCGCCCATCGTTGTTTGACGGCACCCCGGATGCTGAAAGTGCTGCGATCCTGCGGACCTTGAACCAACGCTGAGTGTGTAAATGTAGGAGCGAGCAGGCTCGCTCCTACAGGGGCAATGCCATATAGAACTGCGTCCCCTGCCCAGGCCGTGAATACACGCCCATGCGGCCGCCGTGCAATTGCACGATCTCCTTGCACAGTGCCAGCCCCAGGCCCGCACCGCCCTTCTTGCGACCCACCTGCACAAAGGGTTCGAAAATTCGCCCTTGCTGACCATAGGCAATGCCTTCGCCGTTATCCTCGACGCTGATAATCACTCGCTCGCCATGACGACGAGCCTGCAGGCGAATCTGCCCACCTTCGGCGGTGTGGCGCAGGGCATTGCCGAGGAGGTTGTCGAGCACACGCTCCAGTTGCACCTGGTCGGCATAAAGCCGTGGCAATTCAGGCTGGGCTTCTACCAGTAATTCAATGTGTTGCGCGTTCGCCAGCTCGGTGAACCGCGCACGAGCGTGTTCCAGCAAGTCGGTGACGTCGCACGCTGCCAAGGTAAGTTTTTGCAAGCCGTTCTGGTAGCGAGAGAAATTGAGCAGGTCGTTGATCAATTGCATCAAGCGCTGCATCTCTTCATTGACCGTATCCAGCAAGTCCGCTTCCCGGGAATCTGCCGGGAACTTGGCTCGTTCGCGAAACAGGCCGAAGGCCATGTGCATGCCAGTCACTGGCGTACGCAGTTCATGGGAGGCGCGCAACACGAACTCGCTACGCACCCGCTCGAAGGCGCGTTGTTCGGTGACGTCATGCAACACCATAACCGCGCCAAGGATATGCCCCTGTGTGTGGCTGACAGGGGTCAGGCTGTAGGTGAGCAGGCGCAGTTCGCCCTCGACTTCCACCTCCAGGTCATCCGGTGCCCGCTCCAGGTTGCCGCCGCGCAGCACCAGTTGCAGTTGTTCATCCATTTCCGCACGACCCAGAGCTTCGCCCAGGCCTTGGCCGAGGCGATCCTCGTCCCAGCCCAGTTGGCGCTGCGCAACAGGGTTAAGGTGCTCCAGGCAGCCTTGGCGATCAATCATCAACAGGCCGTCATCGATGCTGTCGAGCACCGCTTGCAGGCGCTGTTGGCCTGCCAGCAATTCATCGACATTGGTGGCCTGATGTTGGCGCAACGCTTCGGCCATGATGCCGAAACGGCGAGTCAACTGATTCATCTCCGCTGCTGAAGAGATAGGCAGCGTGACTTCGAAATCGCCTTGCCCGATCTTATCGGCGGCCTTGGCCAGCGCTTCGATTGGCCCGCCGAAACGCCGGGCGATGCCATGGGCCGTGATGAAGCCGATGATCAGCACCGCCAACCCTACCAGCCCGAGGAGGCCGGCAATCAACAGCGCGCGCTCACGAGACTTATGCTCGCTGGTGCTGATGTTTTCCAGGGCTTGCTTGTGATCGGCGATCAGGCCGTTGCGCAGCACATTGAAGGTTTCGGTGAGCTTGTCCTTGCTGCCTGCGAGCGGTGTTGCCTTTTGAGATTGTTCAAATGCCTCAAGCAGGTTCTGGTAATCGGAGCGTGCCTGGCTGAAACCATGGCTTTTACCGTCGAGCTGCTCGTGGGCGATGCCTTGGTCCAGCAGCTCGAAATAGTGCTGCGTCGAGGCTCGCAAGGCATCGGGGTCGGGTCGATTCTCCAGCATCATGATCAACTGGTCGCCCAGGCTTTGACGCAACTTGAGGCCCAGGTCCAGGGTGATGAAATTGCTGCGGATCAACGATTCCTGGGTCTTTGCCATTTGCATGACGCTGACCAAGCCCAGGATCAACCCCAGCAAGGCAACGGTGATCAGCGCTGAAATACTCAGGAATAACCGAGTGCGCAGTTTCATCGCGAGCTTCATAAGGTGCTCATAGGTTGTACTGTTTGCGTTTGCGGTACAGGGTCGACGCGTCGATGCCGAGGGTGCGGGCTGCCTGGTCCAAGGTGTCACTGGTAGCCAGTACGGCGCCGATATGGGCTTTCTCCAGCTCGTCCAGGCTCAGTGCTGCGCCGATACGGGGTGCATTGTTGGCCGGTTGCTCGGCCATCCCCAAGTGGCTGATCTCCACCTTCTCCTGCGGGCAAATGATACTGGCGCGCTCAACTACGTTACGTAGTTCGCGGATATTGCCGGGCCAGCGATAGTTGAGCAGTGCTTCTCGGGCATCAGCACTGAAGCCGCGAGCAGGTCGGGCGTATTCCTTGACGAAACGTGCCAGGAAGCGGTCGGCCAGGGTCAGGATGTCTTCACTGCGTTCGCGCAGCGGCGGCAGGTGCAAGGTGATGACGTTGAGGCGGTACAGCAAGTCTTCACGGAAGCGGCCATCGCGCACCATGTCTTCCAGGTTCAGGTTGGTGGCCGCGAGAATACGCACATCTGCGCGGCGGGTGACTGGGTCGCCCACCCGCTCATATTCCTTGTCCTGGATGAACCGCAGCAGTTTTGGCTGCAAGGTGAGGGGAAAGTCGCCGATTTCGTCAAGAAACAACGTACCGCCGTCCGCTTGGTTAACTCGGCCCAGCGTGCTTTCGCTGGCGCCGGTGAACGCGCCGCGGCTGTGGCCGAACAGTTCGCTCTCCATCAGTTCGGCGGTCAGCGACGGGCAGTTGATGGTCACACAGGACTTTTTCGAACGTTTGCTCCAGCCGTGGATGGCCCGGGCTAGCTCACCTTTACCCGTGCCCGACTCGCCGAGGATCAAGATGTTGGCATCGGTCCCGGCCACCTGCCGGGCAGTTTCCAATACAACCATCATCGACGGGCTGTGGGAGTCGAGCCCATCCTTGGGCTTGCGTACTTCACCTTCCAAGGCTTCCAGACGCGCCGACAGCTGGCGCACTTCCAATTGCTTGGCCGTGGCCAGGCGCAATTGGTCCGGGCTGCAGGGTTTGACCAGATAGTCGGCGGCACCGGCCTGGATCGCGTCCACGGCTGTGTCCACGGCGGAATGGGCGGTGACAATCACCACGCGCATCCAGGGCGCCTGGACACGCATCTGGGCCAGTACATCCAGGCCGTTGTCCTCGCCCAGGCGCAAGTCGAGGAAGCACAAGTCGAACACCTGGCGCTGCATCAGGGCATCGGCCTGGGCGGCGCTGTTGGCGGTGGCTACGGTGTAGCCCTCATCTTCCAGGCAATAACGGAAGGTGCGGAGGATCGCGGATTCGTCATCCACTAAAAGAATGCGGCCTTGTAGCTCCTTGGCTGAATCCATCTGTCCCGCGCTCCTTAACAATAAATGTGATGGTGTTTAGTCCCGGAATAATCGGGCAAGTTGCATGGTTTATTCTGATTCATAAAAGGCATCGTCGTGCAGGTATCTGCATACCCTCCTACATCACGCCGGCTGATGGCGTTTTCATGTTCTCTTGCTACTTCGTCAACCCAGTGTGAGCTTTCGATCCCTTGATCCGACCACTGACCATCGTGCATTTCGCACGGGTGCCACAGGGGCATCGTGCAGGATGCTAGGTGGCATATCCATTGTCATCATATAACTACTTGATTTTATTGAGTTTTATTTTGAAATAAAGCTGGCACGCACTCTGCAATATCTCTCCCAAGAGTGTCATGAACGAATAATCAGAATGCGGGAGAAAAGCAGCATGACTCGCCAAAGCCTCAGGCAACTATGTGTATCGCCGCTGCGTGTGCAGCAGGGACTGTTTGCCAGCCTGGCCTTGATGGTCACGTTGATTGCCGGTCAGCAGATGCATCATTGGCAGCAGAGTCCGCAGCCAGCCCCGCAATTTGAGCGTCCGGTCATGACCCAGACCCATTTCCGTTCCATTGGCAGCGTCAGCGCCGATGTGACTGCCCCGCAATTGAGCCTGGTTGACCAGGATTCCACCCTGGACGAACTGCCGGTTCAAGAGCGCTGGGTGTTCTAGGCACGAAAAGGTCGCTCGTGTCGAGCGACTGCATGGCACTACCGCTGTTACCCCTATAAAAGCGTAAGGAGAATCACCATGTTGAGTTGGGCAATCACATTTCTGATCATCGCCATTGTGGCTGCAGTCCTGGGCTTCGGTGGTATCGCGGGTACCGCCACGGGTATCGCCAAGATTCTCTTTGTGGTCTTCCTGGTGATGTTTATTGCTTCGTTCTTCTTTGGTCGTAAAGGCCGAGGCTGAATATGACCACTTTGCCTTTTAAAGCTATTGCTGCCGCCCTGCTCTTGGGCGGCAGCGGCCTGGCGATGGCCGCCAACGACGGCCAATCCCGAGCCAACGAATTGCTCAGCGCGGATCCGCAGTACCGTGAAACCTGGCAAGACGTGGTCAAGAAAGAAGAGCGCCTGCCGGAATGGGTGATGAACCTGTCGGGTACGGCCGAGCAAATGAATGCCGTCCAAGAGGATGGTGACAAGTATCTGGTGGGGCCACTTTGCGAAACTGCAGATACGTGCCTGAACAAGCGCCTGATCGTTGCCTTCAGCTTCGACAAGGAAGATGCCTATGCCATGTTGGTTGAAGTCCCAGCTGGATTGCCAGCAGACAAGTCCCCGACGCGGCACGCCGATTACCGTTTTCTCGGTAAGCCGAATGAAGGCATGCAAAAGCTGCTGATGGAGCAGCTCAAGAAAGATCCGAATTGGTACTAGGTTCCGTTTGACGGAGCCGGCATCCGTAGAAAGAAGCCGCCTCGCTTCTTTCTGTTTGCATCGCTCGCCTAGGGCGGTGCATGACCAAGGGGCCGGGTTGCTCTGATCGATTTAGATCGGCGTGACCTACGGGTACAGGGAGTACCTGCGAAAGGGCCGGGTCAGGCGAAAAGCTGCGACGCAAGTTCACAAGTCCTCAAGCTTGCTGAACTTGCGGCGGGCTTATGACTCTCATTCCCCGCTTCTGATGCTGTCTATAGCTGAAATTTTGCTTTTTGCCTCTCGCCAACCATTACTGGGTATGTCGACGCGACCATCTATCGAGAAATTTTAGTCCGCGCCATAGGACATTTCTGACGCTAGGTAATGGATTTATCAAGCATTTCTGCCAATCACCTGACGTCGTCCAGCATCTCTGAGCGAGCCTGATTTGGCAGCTTCACGGCATATTCACCCGCCTGAATGGCGTATTCGAACTGACCGTTCGGACAATTATTTTCAAAAAAAGCCATGCCGATTCGGCATAGGGTAGGCGTTTACGGCATTAGACGTCGCTCCCTTGCATGGGAATAGTTGCGCCTTTTTTCGCCTGCCAGTAAGCCATTTCGGCCACGCTGCGGTGACCTTCCATGGAGGCAGATGCACACACTTTTTCGCTTTCGAGCGTTCCAGCTGGCGCATTTGCCTTAAGTCCACTTGAAGTAAGGGTAATGACATGAAGAAGGCAAAGCTAAGCCTCGCCTGGCAGATCCTCATCGGTTTGGTACTGGGGATCGCAATCGGTGCAGTGCTCAACCATTTCAGTGCTGAAAAGGCCTGGTGGATCAGCAATGTGTTGCAGCCGGCAGGCGATATCTTTATCCGCCTGATCAAGATGATCGTGATCCCGATTGTGATTTCCTCGCTGATCGTCGGCATTGCCGGGGTAGGTGATGCGAAAAAACTCGGTCGCATCGGTGTCAAAACCATTCTTTACTTCGAAGTGGTCACCACCATCGCCATTGTGGTCGGCCTATTGCTGGCCAACCTGTTCCACCCGGGCGCTGGCATCGACATGAGTACCCTGGGTACCGTCGATATCTCCAAGTACCAGGCGACTGCCGCCGAGGTGCAGCATGAACATGCCTTCATCGAGACCATCCTCAACCTGATCCCATCGAACATCTTCGCGGCGGTTGCCCGTGGCGAGATGCTGCCGATCATCTTCTTCTCCGTGTTGTTCGGCCTGGGCTTGTCGAGCCTCAAGCCAGAGCTGCGCGAGCCCTTGGTGACGATGTTCCAGGGCGTGTCCGAGAGCATGTTCAAAGTTACCCACATGATCATGAAGTACGCCCCTATCGGCGTGTTTGCCCTGATCGCGGTAACCGTCGCCAACTTCGGTTTTGCCTCCCTGCTGCCGCTGGCCAAGCTGGTTATCCTGGTTTACGTCGCCATCCTGTTCTTCGCCTTTGCGGTTCTGGGCTTGATCGCCCGCCTGTTCGGCTTCTCGATCCTGAAAGTGATGCGCATCTTCAAGGATGAGCTGGTGCTGGCTTACTCCACTGCCAGCTCCGAAACCGTGCTGCCACGTGTGATCGAGAAGATGGAAGCCTACGGCGCGCCGAAGGCGATCTGCAGCTTCGTGGTGCCGACCGGTTACTCATTCAACCTCGACGGTTCGACCCTGTACCAGAGCATCGCCGCGATCTTTATCGCCCAGCTGTATGGCATCGACCTGTCGATCGGCCAGCAACTGATGCTGGTACTGACCCTGATGGTTACCTCCAAAGGCATCGCAGGCGTGCCAGGTGTGTCCTTCGTGGTACTGCTGGCCACCTTGGGCAGCGTAGGCATCCCGCTGGAGGGCTTGGCGTTTATCGCCGGTGTGGACCGTGTGATGGACATGGCGCGTACCGCGCTGAACGTGATCGGCAACGCCTTGGCCGTGCTGGTTATCTCCCGTTGGGAAGGTATGTACGACGACGCGAAGGGCGAACGCTACTGGAACTCCCTGCCGCACTGGCGCAGCAAGGAAGCTCTGCCGGCCGGCGAGACTACTCGCGGCTGATGCCACGATTGCGCTGACGCAAACCCCGGATAATTCCGGGGTTTGTCGTTTCTGCCAGCCCCGTTATCATTCGCCCCATCTTTCGGGGGATTTAACTGATGCTCAATGGCCTGTGGCTTGGCTTCTTTGTCGTGGCAATGGTGTCAGCACTGGCGCAATGGCTAGTGGGCGGTAACGCCGGGATTTTTGCGGCGATGGTGGAAAGCATTTTCGCCATGGCCAAATTGTCGGTGGAAGTGATGGTGCTGCTGTTCGGTACCCTGACCTTATGGCTGGGCTTTTTGCGTATTGCCGAAAAAGCCGGCATCGTCGATTGGCTGGCCAAGGCCCTTGGCCCGCTGTTTCGCCGCCTGATGCCGGAAGTGCCCGCCGGCCACCCCGCCATCGGCTTGATCACCCTCAACTTCGCCGCCAACGGCCTGGGCCTGGACAACGCCGCCACGCCCATTGGCCTGAAAGCCATGAAAGCGCTGCAGGAACTCAATCCCATCCCCAATACGGCGAGCAACGCGCAGATTCTGTTCCTGGTGCTCAATGCGTCCTCGCTGACGCTGTTGCCGGTGACCATCTTCATGTACCGCGCCCAGCAAGGCGCCGCCGACCCGACCCTGGTGTTCCTGCCGATCCTGCTGGCTACCAGCGCTTCGACCCTGGTGGGCCTGCTGTCGGTGGCGGTAATGCAGCGCCTGCGGCTGTGGGACCCGGTGGTGCTGGCCTATCTGATCCCTGGCGCGTTAGTACTGGGTGGCTTCATGGCGCTGCTGGCGACCCTCTCCGCCACGGCGCTGGCCGGTTTGTCGTCTATCCTGGGTAACCTCACGCTGTTTGGCTTGATCATGCTGTTCCTGGTGATTGGTGCCTTGCGCAAGGTCCAGGTGTACGAGGCCTTTGTCGAAGGCGCCAAGGAGGGCTTCGACGTTGCCAAGAACCTGTTGCCCTATCTGGTCGCGATGCTGTGTGCCGTTGGCGTGTTGCGCGCCTCGGGTGCCTTGGACTTCGGTCTGGAAGGAATTCGCCATGTGGTGGCCTGGACCGGTATGGACACGCGTTTTGTCGACGCGCTGCCGACTGCGATGGTCAAGCCGTTCTCAGGGAGTGCGGCGCGGGCGATGCTGATCGAGACCATGCAGACCCAGGGGGTGGACAGCTTCCCGGCGTTGGTGGCGGCTACGATTCAGGGCAGTACCGAGACCACGTTCTATGTGTTGGCGGTGTACTTCGGTTCGGTAGGTATCCAGCGCGCGCGGCATGCCGTTGGCTGTGCATTGCTGGCGGAGTTTGCCGGTGTCGTTGCGGCTATTTCGGTGTGCTACTGGTTTTTTGGTTGAGGCTTTGATTGCTATCGGGAGCAAGCCCCCTCTCACATTTTGATTTGTGAACACAGTCAAATGTGGGAGGGGGCTTGCTCCCGATGAGGCCATCAGTGTTTAGAGGCAGTGTTGCCCTGCGCCACCACCCAATCCACCACCTGCTTATTCAACTGATCCCCCGCCTGCCCAAATCCTTCCACCACCGCCGGCACTTTGGTGTCGCTCACCGGCTGCCTGACCTCAAACCGCCGGCTGGCAATAATCCGCTGATCACTCCCGCGCACCAGCCGTGCGTCGAGGCGAATCACTACTTCCACCGCGGTGCCACGGTACTCACTCTGAAACGCCTGCAACTGCCCGCCCAGCTCATAGTCGGCTTGCAGATTGGTCTCATCGGTACTCAGCAGCGTCACCCGACCATCGCGCTGGAAGCCGTCTATAAACCGATTGCGTAGCAGCACTGGGGTTGGATCGCTCCAGCGTGAGCTTGCATAGCTGCTGATCAAATTACCGTGCGGCACCACGGCAATGCGTGGGCTGTCGAGAAACTCGCTGGTCTGGGGTTTGCTCACCCGCAATGACCAACTTACCGGTGCGCCTTGAGTGGTTGGCTGGGCAGATACCAGGCGGTACACGTCCGATGGGTCCGGCTTGGGCAGGATTGAACACGCACTGACCAGTGCCAGAGCCACAGGGGCGATCATTTGGTAAGCACGCTTCATGGCGTGAACTCCTTGTTCTTGTCGCTGCCCAGCAGGTAACCGCTGGGGTTGGCTTCCAGGCGGCGGGAGATGGCGCGCAGCGAGCCGAGGGTTTCACGCAGCTCGCGCACCGCTGGCGCCAGTTCGTTGAGGCCCTGCATGCCGCTGTTCACCGAATCCTGATTGTTGGTCAGCAAGGTGTTGATCGTGGCGGTGCTTTGTTCCAGGGATTTCATCGCCTGCTCGGCGCTGCCGAAGGCTTGCTTGCCTTGCTCGTTGAGCAAGCCATTGGCGCTGCGCATCAGCACGGTGGTTTGCTCGAGCGCGGCGCCGGCCTGTTTGCTCACCTGCATCAGTTGCTGCATCACCACCTTGATATCGCCACGTTGCTCGGCGATGGCGCCAGTGGTTTGCTGCAAGTTGTCCAAGGTGTTGCTCAGGCGTTCGACGTTTTCCCGGGAGAACATGTGGTTGGCGTTGTGCAGCAGCAGGTTGATGCTGGTCATCAGGTCGTTGCTGTTATTGAGCAGTCGTGCGATGGGCGATGGCGACGCGATGATTTCCGGCAGGTTACCGTTCTTGCCCTTGAGCTCCGGGCTCTGTGGGGTGCCGCCACTGAGCTGGATGATCGAGGTGCCGGTGATGCCGGTCAGCGCCAGCTTGGCTTGGGTGTCCTCCTTGATCGGCGTCTGCCCGGCCAGGCGGATGCGTGCGAGGACGCGACGTGGGTCGCTGGGGTCCAGGCGCAGGCTGGTGACGTCACCCACCTTGATCCCGCTGTACTGCACCGAGCTGCCCTGGGACAGGCCGCTGACCGCCTCGTTGAACACCACCTCGTAATCCCGGAAGGCGCTGTCGACGCTGGACTTGGCCAGCCATAGGCCGAACAGCATTGCGCCGACCACCACGATTACGCTGAACAGTCCGATCATCACATGATGGGCTCGGGTTTCCATGTCATACCTCGTTGAGCGATTGAGCGGCATCCAATGCCGCGCGGCCCCGGGGGCCGTGGAAATATTCATGAATCCAGGGGTCGTCCGTTTCCGAGACGACATCGATGGCGTCGGCCACCAGTACTTTCTTTTGCGCCAGCACCGCCACGCGGTCGGTGATGGTGTACAGCGTGTCGAGGTCATGGGTGACCAGGAACACACTCAAACCCAACGCATCGCGCAGGGTCAGGATCAATTGGTCGAACTGCGCCGCGCCAATCGGGTCGAGGCCGGCGGTGGGTTCGTCGAGGAACAGGATATCCGGGTCCAATGCCAGCGCACGGGCCAATGCCGCACGCTTGACCATGCCGCCGGACAATGAGGCCGGGTATTTGTCGGCCGCCGACAGCGGCAGCCCGGCCAGGGCCAGCTTGACCGCCGCCAAGTGCTCGGCGTCGGCGCGGCTGAGGCCCGCGTGTTCAATCAATGGCAGGGCGACATTTTCGGTGACGGTCAGCGAGGAAAACAGCGCGCCCTTCTGGAACAGCACGCCAAAGCGCCGCTCCACCAGCGAGCGTTCATGCTCAGGCAGGCTCGGCAGGTTCTTGCCAAATACCCGCACCTCACCTTCGCTGGGGCGACGCAGGCCGACGATGCTGCGCAGCAGCACGGACTTGCCGCTGCCGGAGCCGCCGACCACTGCCAGGATTTCGCCCTTGTACAAATCCAGGTCGAGGTTCTCGTGCACGCTCTGGCTGCCAAAGCGGTTGCACAGGCCGCGTACTTCAATCACCGCCTCAGTGGGCGCACGGTGTAGACGACTCACCAGCCCATCTCCATGAAAAACATCGCGGCGACCGCATCCAGTACGATCACCACAAAAATCGATTGCACCACGCTGGAGGTGGTATGCGCGCCCACTGACTCGGCGCTGCCGCTGACCTTGAAGCCTTCCAGGCAGCCAATGGCCGCGATCAGGAAAGCGAAGATCGGCGCTTTCACCATGCCCACCAGAAAATGCTGCACGCCAATGTCCGATTGCAGCAGCGAGAGGAACATCGCCGGTGAAATATCCAGCGCCACGGCGCACACCACGCCACCCCCGACAATCCCCGAGAGCATCGCCAGGAAGGTCAGCATTGGCAGCGCCACCAGCAGCGCCAGAACCCGCGGCAATACCAACAGCTCCATGGGGTCCAGGCCCAGGGTACGGATGGCGTCGATTTCTTCATTGGCTTTCATTGAACCGATTTGTGCGGTGAACGCACTGGCGGTTCGGCCGGCGATCAGGATCGCGGTGAGCAATACACCGAACTCTCGCAGGAAGGAGAACGCCACCAGGTCCACGGTAAAAATCGTCGCGCCGAAACTCTTGAGTACCGTAGCGCCGAGAAACGCCACCACCGCGCCGACCAGGAAGGTCAGCAAGGCGACGATAGGCGCTGCGTCGAGGCCGGTCTGTTCGATATGCGCGACCATGGGCGTCAGGCGCCAGCGCTTGGGGCGCAGTACGCCACGGGCGAAGGTTTCGAGGATCAGGCCGATAAAGCCCAACAGCTTCATGGCGTCTTGCCAAACGGTGTCCACGGCGCGGCCGATGCGTGCCAACACCTGAATGCCGACGGCCTCTTCTGGCTCTTTGATCGGCACGCAGAAATCATTCAGGGAGCGGTAGACGGTCTTGAGCAGTGCGCGGTCGGCGGCTGGCAGGCTGCAATCGGTCTGCTCGGCGGAGTGCTCGATGCGCTCGGGGCCCAGCAGTTCCACCAGCAGCGAGGCACCGGCGGTATCCAGAGCGCCAAGGCCGTTGAGGTCAATACGGGCGCCAGCGTCGTATTGGCCGTCGAGTGTGCCCGACAGCTTCTTCAGATTGGCGTAGTGGGCAAGCGTCCAGTCGCCGGTAATCCGCAGCAACGGTGGGGTGCTGGACGTATCAAGATGGGCCGTGCCGGCCGTCGTGCGAGTGGTCATAAGCTCCGAGCTTGTTTGGCTATCCACAGTTCCTACGTAATAGCACGAACGGGCCTACTTTGGGTTGTCCGCTTGTGCTGCGTCTATCACCTTGAAGCGCAATACGCCGATGACTTGCCCGTCTTCGGTAAGTACCTGCACTTGCCAGCGCCCCACGGCGTCACCCGGGAAGTTCTGCTTGTGGGTCCAGGCGCGGTAGCCCTCCTTGCGCCCACCATGGATATCCAGGGCAATGCGGTCGACTTCCTGGCCGTTGAATTTCCACACATGGTAGATCCGCTCATCCAACCCACGCGGGGCGTTGATCGCGGTGTAGGCGTACAGCCCACCGCTGCGCAACTGGTCGGCGGTGACTTCCTTGAGATCGTCGCCCGGTGTGCGGTCTTGTAGCTGGGTGCTGATCGCCACTTCGGTCATCCACAGGGTGGCGGGTGGCACCCAACTGCGCAGGAACCAGCCGGCGCAGCCGATGGCGACGGTGACTCCCAGTAGCATTGCCCAGCCTTTGACGCTGCGCAGCGGCAGGCTGACGGCCAGGCTTGGGATCGACAGGACCATGGCAACGCCGAGCGCCAGTTTGTAGCTCTGGGCAGTGGTCAGGTGCAGGATGATCGGCAGCGCGGTGAGCAACGCGGCAAACAAAGTCAGGGTGTGCAGGGCCAGGAACAGCGAGCGCTTGGGTGCCAGCCACTTGTAGTACAGCGGGTCGATGATCGACACCAGCGCCGCCGCGCCGAGCAGGCCGGTGAACAGCGATTGGCCGCTGTTCCAGGCCGTGGTAACGAAAAAGAATGGCAAGACGAAAAACAGACTTTCCTGGTGGATCATCTGGGTGGCGTAGCGCAGCAGCGGTTCAGGGATTTCGCGCTTGAAGACCTTGGTGAACAGCTGGGTGAAGCTGTTCTCCAGCATCAGCCACAGCCAACTCACCAGCATGATCACCGCGATCCAACTGGCCATGCCCTGCTGGCGGTCCACGAGGATGAAGCTGCCCACACCCGAGATGAAACCGCCGAGTGCTATCACCCCTGGGTAGCGCTTCATCAGTTCGAGGATGCGCTGGATTAAGTGGGTCAGGTTAGGCATTCGGCGGTTCGCAGTCTTTGTAGGAAAAAATCCCAGACAGAATAACGTCTTAGCCCTGGGTCCGGTGCCTCATTCCACGATCCGTTGGCGATAACGCCGAACGGCGATCAACACTATGGCGATCAGGCCAAGCACGCCCGCGCCGATCCAGGTCAGCGCGTCATAGCTAAGCAGCGGCTTTTCGATGCGCCAGTAACCCGAGTGTTTAAACACCTCACGCAGGGCCTGGTTGGTTTGCGCCAAGCTCACGGCTTTGATGCGTTTGACCGGGTCACTGAAATGACCATCGGCGTAGTCGCCTGAGGCACTCCAATAATAGTCCGCCAACGCACTGTTGCCCTGAACGGCCCAGGCTTGACGGGCAATGGCGGCTTGTTGCAGGCGGGCGAATACCGTTGGGTCCAGCCCGTCCTTGAGCAGTTTTGCCTTGAGGTCTTGCAGAACCTGTTCGGCCTCAGGGACATTTTCCCGTTCGAGGTCGGCATTCAGGCTCAGGAAACCGACGCCGCCGAGCACTTCGCGTTCAGTCCACGGGCCGTAGGACAAACCGTGTTTGAGGCGTAGTTGCCGGTACAGCGCCCAGTCGAGGTAATCCTTTAGCAGGTCGTAGGTTTCATCATGCTGGTCGTCCAGCACCGGCTCGGGGAACAGCCAGTGCAGCTTGGCGCCGTCGCCGACCCAGCCGCGGATCAGGTCGCGGTGGCTGGCGGCGGTGTGCTGGATCTCCGGGAGCGGCCGATGTTCGCTGGGTTCCACAGGGTCGAGTTGGCCGAAGGTGCGTTCCAGATAGGCGGGCAGCAATTTGTCGAGGTCGCCAACGATGATCAAGGTCATGTTGTTCGGTGCGTACCAGTGCTTGCGCACCCCTTCCAGCTGATCGCGGGTCAGGTGATTGGCCTCGGCGCGTTCGGCGCATTTGAGGCCCAGCTCGACGGCCAGTTGGTTACTGGCGTTGTGGCCGAGGTCCTGGCGGTCCAGCAGGCGTTGCAAATGGGAGTAATGGCCACCGTCTTCACGCTCGACTACCTGCTTGGCGGCGTTGATATGGGCGTCGGTCAGTTGCGTGCGGGTGAGGATAGCCAGCAGCAGGTCCAGCACCTTGCGCTGGTTTTGCGCGGGGGCCTCGATCACGAAGGTGGTGTCGGCGTTGCTGGTATAGGCGTTCCACTCGCCGCCCAGGGCTTGCATGCGGTCTTCCAGGTCACCTTCCCCTCCGCCGTCGATGCCGCTGAACAGCAGGTGTTCAAGCAGGTGCGGCAGCTCTTTGTCTTCACAACCGAAATCATCCAGGCCCACGCCCACCACCAGGCGAATGGCTACGTGCCCGCGCTCAGTGCCCGGCTTGAGCAGCAGTTGCAGGCCGTTGGGCAAGGTGTAGCCCTCGACTTGCAGGCGGTCAAAGGCGAATGTGTGTGCCGAGCCTAGGAGCAGGCAGGCGAGTAACAGGCGACGCATAACAAGCTTCCTGGCGAATAAGGTCCATTGTTAACTGACTTCACTCGCCGTCGTACGTTCAGGGCGAATGGGTGATGTCGGCAATATCTTCGGCGGAGAGTGCGCCGGTGTCGGACGTTTCCAACACTACATAAGCACTGCTGCAAAACAACGAGTTCAAGCGTTTCATGTCGGCAATCAGCTCCAAGTGCAAGGAGCTGGTTTCCAGGCTCTGCACAATCTTGCGTTGCAGGCGGCTGACATGGGCGTGGGCCAGGCGACGTTCCTGGGCGCGAAAGCGGCGTTTTTCACGCAGCAATTGGCGGGCGCTTTCCGCATCACCGCTGAGAAACACCGACAGACCCAGGCGCAGGTTGGCGATCAACTGGCTGTGCAGGCCGCTGAGCTCTTCCAGGCCCACTTCGGAGAACTGCCGGCGCTGCGAGGTTTTCTGCTGCTGGACCTTGCGCAGCATGCGTTCGATCAGGTCGCCCGCCAGTTTCAGGTTGATCGACAGCTCGATGATTTCTGCCCAGCGGCGGCTGTCTTGTTCACTCAGGTCTTCACGGGGCATTTGCGCCAGGTAGAGCTTGATCGCGCTGTAGAGCGCCTCGACGTCATCGCTGAGGCTGCGCATTTGCTGGGTGATCGCGGTTTGATTGCCGCGCAGGACCTCTTGCATCGAAGTGAGCATATTGTCGATCAGGTCGCCCAGGCGCAGGGTTTCCCGCGCGGCGTTGGCCAAGGCCAGGCTCGGCGTGGTGAGCGCGGCCAGGTCAAGATGGCGCGGTTTGGCCTTGCCATTGGTTTCTTCGCGCTCGGGCAGCAGCCAGGCGCATAGCCGCGCCATAGGGCCAATGGTCGGCAGCAGAATCAAGCAACGCGTGACGTTGTAGAGCAGGTGGAAGGTGATGACCATGCCTTGGGCGCTGTAGTCCAGGCCGTCCATCCAGAGTACGAGTGGGTCAAGCACTGGAATGATCAGCAGTAGGCCGATCAATTTGTACAGCAGGCTGCCCAGGGCCACCTGGCGCCCGGCGGTGTTCTGCATGCTGGTGCTGAGGAACGCGAGTACACCGCTGCCGATGTTGGCGCCGATCACCAGGCCGATTGCCACATGCAAGCCGATCACCCCAGCGCCAGCCAGGGTTGCCGTGAGCAACACCGCTGCAAGGCTGGAGTAGGAAATCATCGCGAACAGCGCGCCGACCAAGGCGTCCAGCAAGATATCGCCGGTCAGCGAGGCGAAGATGACTTTGACGCCCTGGGCATGGGTAATCGGCCCGGCGGCTTCGACGATCAATTGCAGTGCGAGGATGATCAGCCCGAGGCCGATACCGACCCGGCCCAACTGCCCTGCCCGTGTCTGTTTGCGCGAGAGGAAGAAAATCACCCCGAGAAAGATCAGCAGCGGCGACAGCCAGGACAAGTCGAAGGTCAGTACGCGCGCCATCAACGCGGTACCGACGTCGGCACCCAGCATGGTGGCCAGGGCAGGCGTGAGGCTCATCAGCCCTTGGCCGACAAACGACGTCACCAGCATCGCGGTAGCGTTGCTGCTTTGCACCATGGCCGTCACCAGGATCCCGGCGACAAAGGCCAGCCAGCGCTTGGACATGTTCTGCCCGATGACTTGGCGCAAGTTGGAGCCGTAGACCCGCAGGATGCCGGTACGGACAATGTGCGTGCCCCAGATAAGCAGGGTCACGGCGGAAAGCAGATTGAGCAAGGTCAGCATGCTCGGCCCCCCGTTTGGGTGTGCTCCAACAGGAGCAAATGAGAATTGCCGCGTGCCGTTCTACGTCTTGTACTTAAGCTGTAGTTGGCGAATGGGCTCTGCGCCAGCATCGCATAGCTAAAGTGGGGATTGAAACAAAACTGTCATGAAATCAGTTTTTTGCAGATGAAAAAATGGGGCGCGAGCGCCCCATTTCAGCAGCGGGCCATGATTATTGACCCGGAATGTCCTTGCGCAGTTTCACAGGGTCCTGCTGTTTTTTCTTTTTCGCGATGGCGGTGCGCATCTTGATATTCACTGCTTCCACCGCCAGCGAGAACGCCATGGCGAAGTAGACGTAGCCTTTTGGCACGTGCACGCCGAAGGATTCGGCGATGAGCACGGTACCTACTACCAGCAGGAACGACAGCGCCAGCATTTTCAGCGACGGGTGCTTGTCGATGAATTCGCTGATGGTGCCGGCAGCCAGCATCATCACCAGTACCGCAACGATGATCGCTGCGACCATCACCGGCACGTGGGAAACCATGCCGACGGCGGTGATTACCGAGTCCAGGGAGAACACGATGTCGATGATGGCGATCTGGATGATGGTGTAGATGAACTTGCCACCTTTGCCGCCCGGCTCTTCGTGGGTTTCGTCTTCACCTTCCAGGGCGTGGTACATCTCCTGGGAGCTTTTCCACAGCAGGAACAAGCCGCCGAAGAACAGGATCAGGTCTCGGCCGGAAATACCCTGGTCAAACACCACGAACAGGTCGGCGGTCAGTTGCATGACCCAGGTGATCGACAGCAGCAACAGGATTCGCGTGACCATGGCCAGGGCCAGGCCGAAGATCCGGGTGCGCGCCTGCATATGCTTGGGCATGCGGCTGACCAGGATCGAAATCATGATGATGTTATCGATGCCCAGGACGATCTCGAGGGCCGTCAGGGTGAAGAAGGCAATCCAGATTTCCGGATTGGTCAGCCATTCCATGTGTATTCCTTTGAGCAAATGTTAAACCGCGCCAGCTGCAGCGCCGCGCGGTGAGTGAGTCGGTAGGATTATAGAGTGCTGAACAGCGGAAAAATCCCCATCAGCAGTGCGGCGAACATTATGCACAGGCACACCAACACTGCCCACTTGAGGGTGAAGCGTTGATGATCGCCGAATTCGATACCGGCCAGTGCCACCAGCAGGTAAGTCGAGGGTACCAGCGGGCTGAGCAAGTGTACCGGTTGGCCAACAATGGATGCGCGGGCCATTTCCACGGCGGTGATGCCGTAATGGCTAGCGGCTTCGGCCAACACTGGCAGCACGCCATAGTAGAACGCATCGTTGGACATGAAGAAGGTGAACGGCATGCTCACCAACGCGGTGATCACCGCCAGGTACGGGCCCATGGCCTCGGGGATGACCGCCAGCAAGCTCTTGGACATGGCGTCGACCATGCCGGTACCCGACAGGATGCCCGTGAAAATACCCGCAGCGAAGATCAGCCCCACTACCGCCAGTACGCTGCCGGCGTGGGCCGCGATGCGGTCTTTCTGCATTTGCAGGCAGGGATAGTTGACGATCATCGCGATACTGAACGCCACCATGAACAGCACGGGCAGTGGCAGCAGGCCGGCGATCAGTGTGCACATCAGCGCCAGGGTCAGGGCACCGTTGAACCAGATCAACTTCGGACGGCGGGCGTCAGGGTACTGCGACACGCTGATTTCGCTGTGGTCGATCTCGTCGCCTTGCAGGTGCAACTCACCCAGGCGCGCACGCTCGCGCTTGCCGTACATGTAGGCAATCACCAGGATCGCTACGACACCGGCGGCCATGGCTGGGATCATCGGTACGAAGATGTCGGAAGGGTCCACATGCAACGCACTGGCGGCGCGGGCCGTCGGGCCACCCCAGGGGGTCATGTTCATCACGCCACCGGCGAGAATGATCAGGCCGGCCATGATGCGCGGGCTCATACCGATACGCTGGTACAGCGGCAACATGGCGGCGACGCAGATCATGTAGGTGGTGGCGCCGTCACCGTCGAGGGACACCACCAGGGCCAGTACGGCGGTGCCGACCGAGACTTTCAGCGGGTCGCCCTTGACCATCTTGAGGATCTTGCGCACGGCCGGGTCGAACAGGCCGGAGTCGATCATCAGGGCAAAGTAGAGGATGGCAAACATCAGCATCACGCCGGTCGGCGCGAGCTTGGTGATGCCTTCGAGCATCATCGGGCCGATCTTCGGCGCGAAGCCGCCGAACAGCGCGAACAGGATCGGCACGATGATCAAGGCGATCAGCGCGGACAGGCGCTTGGTCATGATCAGGAACATGAACGTGATGACCATGGCAAAGCCAAGGAAAGTCAGCATAGGAATACTCCAGGCGTAGCGCGGCTAGGGAATGGCGAACCGAGTGAGGGTCAGCGCAGAACGAAAGGCACGAGGCGTACGGGTGGAGTCGGGGCGAACAGGCGGGTACGAGCGGACATCGGGAATCACCATTGTTGTTGTTAACAGCCGGTCTATTGCCGGCAGTGGGGGCGATCCTAGACGGGGAAGCTTTCAGCCAGCTTTCGCCGCAGAAACTGGGGACATACGGTCTTAAGGCTGATGCAGATAAAAATGTGGGAGGGGGCTTGCTCCCGATCGCGGTGTATCAGTCACTGAAGATAATGACTGCACCGACGCTATCGGGAGTAAGCCCTCTCCACAATTTGATTGTGTACCGCTAAGTATTTAGGGCAGTTCGAGGCCACCGGCTGCTTTATGCAACGTACGCAGATGCTCACCCAGCTGTTTGAGGTTGGCTTCACAGGCGGCAATCTCGGCGGCGCGGGATGGATCGAGCAGCGCCCTCACCTCTTTATCCAGCTCGCCGGTCAATGATTGCAGTTGCTTCTGGCGCTCGGCGCTCTCCGATTCCAGGCGCTTGGCTTCCGAAGGCTGCGGCAGGCCATAGCCACCACTGTCGAGCAACTCGGCCGGGCGACTGAGAAAGCCGCTATTGGCGAGGATCTGTTGCAGTGTGTTGTTGGCTTTCTCCATGCCGCCGTTTTTCAGCTCGCGGGCGTTGAGATAGCGTTGTTTGACTTCGTCCTGGGCAAGCATCAGTTGCTTGCGATAGCTGGCCTGCTCCAGCAGCAACAACGCAGCACTGGTACGCAGGTCGGCCTGGCTGAACCACTGGCGGCGCGCCTGAGCATCGAGGGATAACCAGTCTTCGACCTGGGTCTGCTTGATCGGCAGGCGCTTGCGCAATACATCGAACATGGCCTGGTAACGCTCGCGGAACGAGTCGAAGTGATACCCCAGGCGCAGCGCCTCGCGCTTGTCATTCAATACGCTGGTATCGGCCAGGCCGCGTGCGCTGAGGACTTCGAGCAAACCGTTAGGCGTGATGTTGTCCAGGCCGGTCAATTGCGGGTTGGCGCTGCCACTGCGCAACAGTTTCAGGCTCTCGACCGCGCAGTTGTTGGAGATAAAGAAGTAGTTTCCGTCATAGCTCCAGTGCATTTCAGCGGCGTGTTCGACGGTGTCGTTGATTTCCTGGCGGTTGAGTTTCAGCGGCACCGACGCCAGGCCGCGCAATTCGGTCTTGGTGTATTCGTCGATGACTTGCGCCAGCGGCAGTACAAACAGCCGTGATGGGTACTTACCCACCAGGCCATCCCAGCTCGACAGCTGTACGTCACCGACAAAGGCGCGGTAGGACAACACCAAGTGCCGGTCCAGGTCCAGACGACAATCCGGGCCGCGCGGGCGACCTGGTGCGCAAATCACCAGGCGCAACATGCTATGGCCCCAGCGGCTCACCAGGTTTTGGTTGGCTTCGGCGAGCAGGTAGTCAATTTCATACACACGTTCCGGGTCGATCTGGCCCAGGGGCGTCTTGGCGAAGTCGTTGCCGGCGTTCAGGAATGGGTAAGTCTTGGCACAAGTATCTTGCTCCGGCGGGGCCCAGCCAAAGTGTTCCTCGTAGTAGCGGAATAACGCGGGGCGGCGGCAGGCATAGCTGGGGTCGAGGAGGAAGTACTCCATATTGACCGCCACGAACTCCAGCGGGCTGGTGGTTTCATAGATATCCGGGCTGCGGACCACCTGATTGTTGTGCTGTTCGCGTTCACCGCGACGGCCGACGTATTGTGGCCAGCCGGCAAGGTCCAGCAGGCGTGGGTCATCGCTCAGCGTGAAGCGACGATCGTTCTGGCCGCGGCATTGGTCGGGCAGGCCGATCAAGCCCGTAATGTTGTTCTGGCGGCTGCAACGCTGGATCAGCGTGCGCTCGTCTTTGGGCCAAAGGCGTGCACGGTCATAGATGTGGGTCAGTTCATGCAGCACGGTGGCGAGCATTTCCCTGCGCACAGTGCCATGGGGGCGATTGGTTTTTTGGGTGGCGGCGCTGCCATCGGTCAGGCTGGCTAGCAGGTTTTGGTTGAGGTCCAACTCCGAAACCAATGACGCCTGGCCGTAGGCGTTCTCGGGCATTTTATCGGTCCAGCCAACATCAATACGCCGGTCCAATTGCTCGACAAATCGCGGCGGCAAGGCGTGTAGTGCTTCATCGAGCAATGCCTGGCTGGCCTGCTGTTCGGCCGGGCTCAGGCCATCGGCTTTGAGCCGCAGTTGCAGGCTGGCCTGGGCTGCACTTGCACACAGCAGCACGGCCCCGGCCAGGAGCCAGGCGTTGATTCGCCTCACAGAGCGAGAATAGCTTCGGCGAGGGTCTGATCACTGGCATCACGGGCTTCGGGTACGCGGGTGCGCAGGGTGTCAAAAGCTGCTTCAAGTTGCGCCCCGCGAATTTCGCCATTGGTGGCGACGAAACTGGCGGCATCATCGTGTGCTTCACGCACGATTTTGGAGTCGCGGATGGAGGTGGTGGTGTCCGAGGTGAAATCAATAGTGCGCGCCGAAGCTCGCACGACGATGTTGCTGGTGGCCTTCAAGGTTTGCGCCTGGGCGACATCAGCCAAAAACAGCAGGCCGAGGGCGGCGACGATCAACGGGCTACGCATTGGGGTGACTCCAAATACAAAGATGATTATTGGACGAGAATTGCCTGCGCCAGTTCAAGGTCGCTTGCATGAAGTTTTGGCTGGGTGCGGCGCAGATAATCCAGTGCGGACTCCAGTCGTGCGCCCCGCCATTGGCCGTCAGTGGCGATGAAAGCGGCAGCATCATCCTGGGCGGCCAATATCAACTTGTCGTCGAACGGTGCAGAGGTCACCTTGCTGGTGGCGTACACGCTGACAACTGTGCTCTGGGTGGACACATCAAGGGCCGAAGCCAAAGGTGACCAGCAAGCGGAAAACAGTACAGGGACAATCAACAGGCGGTATGAAAAAACCATGGGACTCGACAACTGAAAGCGAGCGCCAAGGCTAGCGCAATGGCCCGGCGAGAGCCAGCGCCGAGGCATCCGGGAGCGGCAGGCGCTCCCTTCTGGTTGCCGCCGATCAGATCGCCAGGATGGCCTGTGCCAACTGTGCATCGGTTGCGGTGTTCAGTTGCGGTGCTTGTTGGCGGATCTGGGCCAGGGCGCTTTCCAGCTTCACGCCACGGATGGCGCCTTCGCTGGCGACAAAGCTGGCGGCGTCGTCACGGGCGGCCTGTACGACCTTGTTGTCGCGCAGGGAGGATGTAGCATCGGAACTGGCATCGGAGGTGGCTTTCAGCGCGCCGACGATCGAGTCGGTGGTCATGATCAAGCTGCTCGCATTGGCATTGGCAGCCAGAGTCAACACAGCGGCAGTGCACAGCAGGCGAAGACGGGACATGGGGTAACTCCTGTAGACGAATAAGAAGGTGGCGCGAAACGGCCACTGCGAAACGGACTGGGACTGTTGAGCATCAGACGCACGCTCTACAAGGTTCGCCACTTGGTGGATGGATATTAGTCTTGCGCCCGTCCATTCGGAAGCTTGCAATTCAGCTGTACCTATCTTTTTCTATAATTTTAAAACTGTACCTGTTTGTAGAAATTCTCGAAGATTCAAGGCGATATCGCAGAAACAACAAAGCCCGCCTCCGGTTACCCGGGGCGGGCTTTGCTTTGACAAATCTGGGTGCTGGCGGTGGACCCGGCGGGTCAGGGCCAGCGGGCGCCCATTAGCGCCAGAACGGCTTGCTCAGCTCTTCGTAGCGTTGAGCTTCGCTGATACCGGCGTCAGCCAGCAGACGCGAATCCAGGCGGGCCAACTGATGGCGGCTGGAGATGCGGCGCTGCCACAACATCAGGTTGGCGAGAACGCGCAAAGGCAAGGAAGCCTGGGTGTTTACAGCTTTTTCTTCGAAGAACAGTTCGGAACTGAGTGTACGTTCCATGATGACATCCTTCCGCTTGTGGCGGGATTAGGTAGTGGTTTAACTGATGCCAATGATCCTCCTCCCGTGCAAGACTCTCTAGATACAGTTCACCTGTATTGTGAGAGGCCAGTTAACTGTTTAATCAGGCTGTACGGTACGTAAATGGGGCAACTGTACCTGTGCGCACCTAAAAGGTGCGTATTTGGTGTTTTTGAGGTTTTATGTGGGATATTTCGGTAGGAAATGACCAGTACAGCAGTACAGTTTTTTACAGGCGTGACGGTTAGATCGCCGAGCTGATGAAACTGTATTTGCATCAGCTCGGATCTGTATTCATCAAGCCTTGAGCATATGCCCGGTTTCTTCGAGGTTGATGTGCCAGCTCAGTGCCTCGCGCAGAATGTGAGGAGTGTGCCCACCGATGGCGCAGGCGGTTTCGAAGTAGGTGTTGAGCGCATCGCGATAGGCCGGATGTACACAGTTGTCGATGATCACCCGCGCACGTTCCCGCGGTGCCAGCCCGCGCAAATCGGCCAGGCCCACTTCGGTGACGAGAATGTCCACGTCATGCTCGGTGTGGTCCACATGGCTGACCATCGGTACCACGCTGGAAATCGCGCCGCCCTTGGCAATCGATTTGGTGACAAAGATCGCCAGGTGCGCGTTGCGTGCAAAATCGCCAGAACCGCCAATACCGTTCATCATCCGCGTGCCACACACGTGGGTGGAGTTGACGTTGCCGTAGATATCGAACTCCAGCGCGGTGTTGATCCCGATGATGCCCAGGCGACGCACCACTTCAGGGTGGTTAGAGATTTCCTGTGGGCGCAATACAAGTTTGTCCTTGTAATGCTCCAGGTTGCCGAACACGTCGGCATTGCGCCGCTCCGACAAGGTGATTGAGCTGCCGGAGGCGAAGCTCAGCTTGCCAGCGTCGATCAGGTCGAACGTCGAGTCCTGCAGGACTTCCGAATACATGGTCAGGTCTTCGAACGGCGAGTCGATCAAGCCGCACATCACCGCGTTGGCAATGTTGCCGATCCCGGCTTGCAGCGGGCCGAGCTTGTTGGTCATGCGCCCGGCGTC
Organism: Pseudomonas sp. MF6755; assembly: GCF_016405635.1. Classification (NCBI taxonomy): domain Bacteria; kingdom Pseudomonadati; phylum Pseudomonadota; class Gammaproteobacteria; order Pseudomonadales; family Pseudomonadaceae; genus Pseudomonas; species Pseudomonas sp. MF6755. Next base: position 7,966 of record NZ_JAEKDA010000027.1, on the reverse strand, counting down.
CACTTCTTGCTTGAGGAAGTTGATCAGGTGGTTGGCGATGCCTTGTGTGTCACTGTCAGGTGGCGTCACCGTGGAGGCGGAGTCGGCCTGGTTGGTGATCACGATGGCGACGATTTTCTCCGGCGGGATCGGAATCGCAGTGCTGCCAATGCGGTCGTCGACTTTCACCAGCGGGATCGGCGTGCGAGTCGGCCGGTAGGTCGGGATGTAAATGTCGTGCAGCCCCTCCAGGTTCGGGTTGTGCGCCAGGTTGATCTCGACGATCACCTGTTTGGCAAAAATCGCGAAACTGGCCGAGTTGCCGACCGAGGTGGTGGGCACGATATGGCCCTGCTCAGTGATTGCGACGGCTTCAATCACCGCAATGTCGGGCAATTTGAGCTGGTTGTTGCGCAGCTGCTCGACGGTTTCCGACAGGTGCTGATCGATAAACATCACCTCGCCGGCATTGATAGCCTTGCGCAGGGTGCTGTCGACCTGGAATGGCATGCGTCGCGATAGTACGCCGGCTTCGGTCAGTTGCTTGTCCAGATCATTGCCCAGGCTGGCGCCGGTCATCAGGGTGATTTTCAACGGCGAAGTCTTGGCGCGTTCGGCCAGGGCGTGGGGGACGGCCTTGGCTTCACCGGCTCGGGTGAAGCCGCTCATGCCGACGGTCATGCCGTCCTCGATCAGTGCAGCGGCGTCTGCCGCGCTCATGACCTTGTTCAACAACGAAGGCAAGCGGATACGATCACGGTACATGAATTGTTATCTCAGGCTACGGAAGCAAGGTGGGCAGTGTAGTGATTTCAAAAAATTTCGGCCCGCTACCATGGTCGAATGCAAGGTAGCGATTTAGAGCCTTTGGTCGGGTTTTATCCCGTAATAAAAAACCCCAGCCTACGGGAGGCCAGGGTTTCGGGTATTGCGCTGGCGCAGTGTTATTCGACGGCCTTGACCATGTCTTCGATGACCTTTTTGGCATCGCCGAAGACCATCATGGTCTTGTCCAGGTAGAACAACTCGTTATCCAGGCCTGCATAGCCGCTCGCCATCGAGCGCTTGTTGACGATGATGGTCTTGGCTTTGAAAGCCTCGAGGATCGGCATGCCGGCAATAGGCGAGTTCGGGTCGTTCTTGGCGGCCGGGTTGACCACGTCATTGGCGCCCAATACCAGCACCACGTCGGCTTGGCCGAACTCGGAGTTGATATCTTCCATCTCGAACACCTGGTCGTAAGGCACTTCGGCCTCGGCCAGCAGTACGTTCATATGCCCAGGCATGCGCCCCGCCACTGGGTGGATCGCGTACTTCACGGTCACGCCACGGTGGGTCAGCTTCTCGGTCAGTTCTTTAAGCGCATGTTGCGCACGTGCCACTGCCAAGCCATAGCCCGGCACGATGATCACGGTATCGGCGTTGGTCAGCAGGAAGGTGGCATCGTCGGCCGAGCCGGACTTCACCGGGCGTGCTTCTTTAGAGCCCGCCGGGCCGGCTGCATCCGCCGTGTTGCCGAAACCGCCGAGCAGCACATTAAAGAAGGAGCGGTTCATCGCTTTGCACATGATGTACGACAGGATCGCGCCGCTGGATCCCACCAGGGAGCCGGCGATGATCAGCATCGAGTTGTTCAGCGAGAAGCCGATACCCGCCGCTGCCCAGCCGGAGTAGCTGTTGAGCATCGACACGACTACCGGCATGTCAGCGCCGCCAATCGGGATGATGATCAACACGCCCAGCACGAAGGCCAAGGCCAGCATCAGTGCGAACGCAGTGAGGTTGCCGGTGAGCATGAATGCCAGGCCCAGGCCCAGTGTTGCCAGGCCGAGCACCAGGTTCAGTTTGTGCTGCCCGCCGAACTGTACCGGTGCGCCTTGGAACAGGCGGAACTTGTACTTGCCCGACAGCTTGCCGAACGCGATCACCGAACCGGAAAAGGTGATCGCACCGATAGCGGCACCGAGGAACAGCTCCAGGCGGTTACCGGCCGGGATCGCGTCGCCCAGGTGTTTGACGATGCCCAGGGACTGCGGCTCGACCACGGCGGCGATGGCGATAAACACTGCGGCCAGGCCGATCATGCTGTGCATGAACGCCACCAGCTCGGGCATTTTGGTCATTTCTACGCGCTTGGCCATGATCGAACCGGCAGTGCCGCCGATCAGCAGGCCAACGATCACGTAGCCGATACCGGCGGTGGCCAGCTCAGCCCCAAGCTTATAGATGAGGCCCACGGTGGTCAGCACCGCCAACGCCATGCCGAGCATGCCGAACAGGTTGCCGCGTCGCGAGGTAGTTGGGTGCGACAGGCCTTTAAGGGCCTGGATAAAGCAAATCGACGCGATCAAGTAGAGCGTCGTGACCAGATTCATGCTCATGACGATGGCGCCTCTTCTTTTGCTTTCGGGGCTTTCTTCTTGAACATCTCAAGCATTCTGCGAGTCACCAGGAAGCCGCCGAATACATTCACTGCGGCCAGGGCCACGGCCAGTGTGCCCATGGTCTTGCCCAGCGGGGTGACGGTCAGCGCAGCAGCCAGCATGGCGCCGACGATGACAATCGCGGAAATGGCATTGGTCACTGCCATCAACGGCGTGTGCAGCGCGGGTGTTACGTTCCAGACCACGTGGTAACCGACATAAATTGCCAGCACAAAGATGATCAGGTTGTAGATACCGGGGGAGATAAGCTCTTCCATCGTCTGAATCCCTGCTTAGGCGTTTTTGCGGATGACTTGGCCGTCGCGGCACATCAGGCACGCGGCGACGATGTCGTCTTCGAGGTTGATTTCAAACTGCCCTTCCTTGGTGAAGACCAGCTTCAGGAAGTCCAGCAGGTTGCGCGCATACAAGGCCGAGGCATCGGCGGCGACAGCGCCCGCCAGGTTGGTCGGGCCGCAAATGATCACGCCGTTTTCCACCACCACCTGGTCGGCGACGGTCAGTGGGCAGTTGCCGCCTTGGGCCGCGGCGAGGTCGATGACCACTGAGCCTGGCTTCATCTGCGCCACTGTATCGGCGCTGAGCAGGGTGGGAGCCTTACGCCCCGGGATCAACGCTGTGGTGATAACGATGTCGGCCTGCTTGGCGCGCTCGTGTACGGCCAGGGCTTGGCGCTGCATCCAACTGGTCGGCATTGGGCGTGCGTAACCGCCGACGCCGACGGCGCATTCACGCTCTTCATCGGTTTCGTACGGGACGTCGACAAATTTCGCACCGAGGGATTCGATCTGCTCTTTCACCGCCGGACGTACGTCGGATGCTTCGATCACCGCACCCAGGCGTTTCGCTGTGGCGATAGCCTGCAGGCCCGCAACGCCGGCGCCGAGAATCAGTACGCGCGCAGCTTTTACGGTGCCGGCGGCAGTCATCAGCATCGGCATGAAGCGCGGGTAGTGATGGGCGGCCAGCAACACTGCCTTGTAACCGGCGATGTTCGCTTGCGAAGACAGCACGTCAAGGCTCTGGGCCCGTGAGGTGCGCGGTGCGGCTTCGAGGGCGAAGGCGGTGATGCCGCGCTCCGCGAGCTTGGTGATGGTTTCGTTGCTGAACGGATTGAGCATGCCCACCAATACGGTGCCGCTTTTGATCAGCGTCAGTTCGCTGTCGCTGGGGGAAACCACCTTGAGAATCAGCTCTGCGCCAAACGCATCGCTGGCGCTGCCAATGGTTGCGCCTGCCGTTTCATAGGCACTGTCGAGGATGCTGGCGTTGATGCCTGCGCCGCTTTGTACAGTGACCTTATGGCCCTGGCCGATCAGCTTCTTGATGGTTTCCGGGGTGGCAGCCACCCGCGTTTCACCGGTCTGGGTTTCGAGAGGAACACCAATGTGCACGTCAAATCTCCTGCATGATCTTTTTGCTTTTGATCTTTTTGTAAAAAGGCCAGTACACCGCGAGTGGCGTAACTGGGGCGGCCGATCAGCACGATCCCGCTGAAATGACAGCGGGGCGCGGCATTTTGCAGGCGAACTTTACGGCCTTCAAGGGATTATGACGGGTGACGAAAAATTAACTACAAGTCACCCTGTGACTGATTGTCGCAACACCCTGAAATAACCTCTTTAAATACAAGTCTTTAAAGGGCTGTAGGCGATTACTGGGTCTTTTTCTATCGTCTGTGTGAATAGTCGTATATTGCATGGTAATAGTCGCTACAAGCCATGCAAATCATGGCTTTGAGCCTTATTTTTGTGTGACGAGTACAGTCTGTTGAAATGCGACATATACGTATATCTGTAGGATAAAAAATAAGCTGACTACAAAGTCAGCAGGAGGTCGATCTCCTTTAAATACTGGGGCTGTAGCGTTGTGATTGGTCGACTAGCCAATCCCTGAACGCGTGTAACGAGGCTGATTCGACCTTTTTGTCGGGAATCATCAGGTAATAAGCCTTTTCACTTCTCAGCGCTTCGGTGCTGGCGATGACTAGTTGTCGCTCCTTCAACTCTCGCTGGATGAGGAAGGGAGGGATCAGTGCAATGCCCATGTCATGCATGGCTGCTTGGGACAACATCGAGAATAGCTCGTATCGAGGGCCTGTCATGTCGCGAGGGATGTTCAGTTGTTGGGCGTTGAACCACTGGCGCCAGGCATAAGGGCGCGTTGTCTGCTGCAGCAGTGGCAGCTCGGCGATCTCTTGGGGGGAGAAATGCGTCCGGCCATTGAGTAAACGTGGACTGCACACTGGGACAGGGTTTTCGCCCATCAGCCTGTGGGATTCTGTACCGGACCAGTCGGCATCGCCGAAGTAGATTGCCGCGTCGAATTCGGTGTCGGCAAACAGGAAGGGGCGTGTGCGGTTGGTGAGGTTTACCGTCACTTCCGGGTGCTGGTGCTGAAAATCCTTGAGGCGCGGGATCAGCCACTGTGTGCCGAAGGTAGGCACCACTGCCAGTTCGATGACGTTGGCGCCCTGCTGGCCCATGACTGACAAGGTGTCGCGCTCCACGGCATCCAGTTGTGTTGCAACTCTGCGGCTATAAGACAGCCCTGCCTCCGTCAGCTTGACCCCGCGGCGAGAGCGGCGAAACAGTTCGACACTCAAAAACTCCTCAAGGCTGGCGATCTGTCGGCAGATGGCGCCCTGTGTGATGGAAAGCTCCTGCGCCGCCTTGGTAAAGCTCTCGTGACGGGCCGCTGCTTCAAAGCTAATAAGTGCGGTGGTACTGGGGATTTTTCTACGCATGTACATTGTCCTCACAGATAAGGCGCTTTTTTTGGCCTTATTGAGTGTTACGAAGTGAGAAATTAGCACAAGCCTATGCAGAAACCTCGTTTGCCCTCTGCGCTGACCCGGCCTAGTCTGCACCCACGACTTCTGATTTTTCCGCGAGGACTTATTCATGGCTGGTAAGGCAAGCTTCAACTGGATCGATCCACTGCTGCTGGATCAGCAGCTCACCGAAGAAGAGCGCATGGTGCGTGACAGTGCCGAGCAATTTGCTCAGGACAAGCTGGCCCCGCGTGTGCTCGAAGCCTTCCGTCATGAAAAGACTGACCCTGCGATCTTCCGTGAGATGGGTGAAACCGGTTTGCTGGGCGCAATGATTCCCGAGCAGTACGGTGGCAGTGGCTTGAACTACGTCAGTTACGGGCTGATTGCGCGTGAAGTGGAGCGTGTTGACTCCGGCTATCGCTCGATGATGAGTGTGCAGTCGTCACTGGTCATGGTGCCGATCAATGAGTTTGGCACTGAGGCACAGAAGCAGAAATACCTGCCGAAGCTGGCTTCTGGCGAATGGATCGGCTGTTTCGGCCTGACTGAGCCAAACCATGGCTCCGACCCGGGCGCGATGATCACCCGGGCGCGCAAAGTGGATGGCGGCTATAGCCTGACCGGCGCGAAGATGTGGATCACCAACAGTCCGATCGCGGATGTGTTTGTGGTATGGGGCAAAGACGATGCGGGTGACATCCGTGGTTTTGTCCTGGAAAAAGGTTGGAAGGGTCTCAGCGCTCCGGCGATTCACGGCAAGGTAGGCTTGCGGGCTTCCATTACCGGTGAAATCGTCATGGATAACGTATTTGTGCCGGAAGAGAATATTTTCCCGGATGTACGTGGCTTGAAAGGCCCTTTTACCTGCCTTAATTCGGCGCGGTACGGCATTTCCTGGGGCGCGCTTGGGGCCGCGGAGTTCTGCTGGCATACCGCACGCCAATACACGCTGGATCGTCAACAGTTTGGTCGTCCGTTGGCTGCCACCCAGTTGATCCAGAAAAAGCTGGCCGACATGCAGACTGAGATTACCCTCGCCCTGCAAGGTTGCCTGCGCTTGGGGCGGATGAAGGATGAGGGTACGGCTGCGGTTGAGATTACCTCGATCATGAAGCGTAACTCGTGTGGCAAGTCCTTGGACATCGCGCGTATGGCCCGGGACATGCTGGGTGGCAATGGTATCTCCGACGAGTTCGGGGTGGCGCGCCATCTGGTCAACCTGGAGGTGGTCAATACCTATGAAGGGACTCATGACGTGCATGCCTTGATTCTGGGGCGTGCGCAAACCGGTCTTCAGGCGTTCTATTAATAGGAGCATGGGCATGGGCGCGCTTTCGCATCTGCGGGTACTGGATTTGTCGCGAGTACTGGCGGGCCCATGGTCCGGGCAGATCCTTGCAGACCTTGGGGCTGAGGTGATCAAGGTCGAAAGGCCGGGTAGCGGGGATGATACGCGTGCCTGGGGGCCGCCCTTCCTCAAGGGTGCCGATGGCGAGAACACCAGTGAGGCGGCGTATTACCTCGCGGCCAACCGTAATAAGGAGTCGGTGACCATCGACTTCACTCGACCGGAAGGGCAAAAGCTGGTGCGCGACTTGGCTGCCAAGTCGGACATCCTGATCGAGAACTTCAAGGTGGGTGGTCTTGCAGCGTATGGGCTGGACTATGAATCGCTCAAGGAGGTCAATCCAGAGCTGATTTACTGCTCGATCACCGGATTTGGTCAGACAGGGCCTTATGCGGCGCGCGCTGGCTACGACTTCATGATCCAAGGGTTGGGTGGGCTCATGAGCCTGACGGGGAGGCCAGAGGGGGATGGCGGTGCGGGGCCGGTGAAAGTTGGCGTAGCGTTGACTGACATTCTGACGGGGCTTTATTCGACCGTGGCGATCCTGGCCGCGCTAGCTCATCGCGATCACGATGGCGGTGGGCAGCATATCGATATGGCGCTGCTGGATGTGCAGGTGGCTTGCCTGGCTAATCAGGCGATGAATTACCTGACAACAGGGGTGTCGCCTAAGCGTCTTGGGAATGCTCATCCCAATATCGTGCCGTACCAGGACTTTCCTACGGCTGATGGGGATTTCATCCTCACGGTGGGTAATGACGGTCAGTTTCGCAAGTTCGCTGAAGTCGCTGGGCAACCGCAATGGGTGGATGACCCACGCTTCTCAACTAACAGGGCGCGAGTGGCCAATCGTGCCGTGCTGATTCCATTGATCCGCCAAGCTACGGTCTTCAAGACGACTGCTGAGTGGGTGTCACAGTTGGAGCGAGTGGGGGTGCCGTGTGGGCCGATCAATGATCTGGCGCAGGTGTTCGCCGATCCTCAGGTCAGGGCGCGCGGCCTGGCGATGGAACTACCTCATGCGTTGGCGGGAATGGTGCCTCAGGTCGCCAGCCCTATACGGTTATCCAAGACACCCGTGGAGTACCGTAGTGCGCCTCCTCTATTGGGGGAGCATACGCTTCAGGTGTTGCAGGGAGTTCTGGGGTTGGGGGCAGCTAATGTGGCTGCCTTGAAGGCGGCCGGTGTCATCTGAGTTAACCCTTCTATATAGGAGTGCACAGGGCGTTCTTCTAGAAGGTGCTCGTTTTTTAATCAATCCTAACTTATTGATAGAAAAGTAGAATTAAGAGTTGACGGCAGATTCTGGAGGCCTATAATTCGCCCCACTTCCGGCGCAGTCGAAACGGAAAACTCCTTGGTAAACAATGAGTTATGAGGTTTTCGGCAGCAAGTGCTTCAGTTCATCGAAGCCGAAAG
>NZ_JAEKDA010000026.1:0-89854 GCF_016405635.1 Pseudomonas sp. MF6755 | reverse complement strand
GAATTAATCCTGCGTTGCTGCCTGCCTTGTGGGTGGCCGGATGGCCGTGGAACGGGTGGCCGGATCATCGTGGAATCAGTGGCCGGATGTTCATGGAATGGGTGGCCGGATGCCCGTGGAATCCGCAGACACCACGATGCCGAGCACGTGCAAACCAGTTCTGTTCAATAGCCCAGTCGCAGACGTAAAACATCCCCTTGAACTTAATCCCACCTTTCTGAATTGAGCCATTATCTCGAGGTAGTAAGTGCAGATAAATCAGCTCTTCCGTCTGAGTATTGGCCTCGATTCGATCATTCTTGAGCGCCCAGTCCCATATTCCCATAGGGGTTGGCTCGACCTGATCAGCAATCATCTCTTTATCGAGTCGAGCTGGCTGTCGATTCTGGCTGTTGTAGTGAAGGATTCCCTCAATGACGATCTTCGTAAATTCGGCTAGATTCAGCGTGGCATCGAGTCGGTAGTCACGCTCACCCCTCTCTAGAATTCGCTTGCGCACAGCTCCTGGAATCCAGTGAATTTGCGTCGTGGTATTCAGCACTTTGAATGAGCTTTCCACGATCGCTTTCCAATCTGGACGATAGGGAGGCGCGATACCCAAATTAATACGCAAGCCGGAGGCAAGCCCCTCAGCAGCTTGTCCAAGCATCTCACCACGATCCGCGAAAACTTCGTGCGGTAGGTGATGACAAGGCCAATCGGCATCTTCAATTTCAACGCCGTTGGCAGCACAGAACTCTACTTTTGAGGTAAACGCGTTGTAAAGCGCTTGTCGGGCACCATTCCAGCTTGGTCCCTCCAAGCCAACAAATACTCCTACGATCATTCCCGAAAAAGTATCGATAACGACGTAAACAACTGGACGGCCAATAATCCAATTTCTGTTGTAACGACTGACGAGATAGACATCTGCAATGGTGGCGTCGATTTCAAATAAATGGCCTGGCCCACGCAGGTTCTCCCGAACAGTACCGCTCAGCGGGCGATGGTCTTTTTGCCAATTGCGCTCACCACTGCGACCTCTCAGAACTGCAATGTCATCGAAAGCTTTGTTACCCCAGTAGGCAAACTGTCTGGCCGTGGGTAGCTCGCTGGCAGGAAGCAAAGGCGCATCGTCCCCTGCGTCACCCAGCATCGGTTTAATCGTATAAAAACGCCGAAGCATTTTGACGTAAGCATCTGCGATGGTCCCTACAGATCCCTTGGCAAATAATGCAAACCCAGTCTTGATACAGTTTTTATCCGTATCACTCAGTACCTTCGATTGAGTAGAGGATTTGACCCCCTGAAACATCGTCGAACGTCCCGGTTTAAGGCCGTTTGGGTAGTTTTTAGGTTTGCCTGGCCCTCCCGCGTTAACCCTATCTGGAAGCAGTGAGTTACGTACTTGCCCCCCCATCCAATATCGGTACAGCAAGCGATACAACGATTTGTTCGGCAGCCCAAGTTTGCGCGCCTGATCAGCGACCATTTGACCAAGAGCATCTGGCTGGAAAATAGCGTCTGGAGGGTCAGTGTCGACAAGCGATTGAATACGGGCCCAGTTGTTATCCCGGAATGCCTTCTCTTTATCAGAAAGGTCTCCCTCCGCCTTCAACATGTAGGTTGGAGGAGTAACCGATAAAAACTTGATATCGCCTGAGCTTAACCAGCTTTTCAGCTCAGATAGCTGCATGATCCATGGCCGCTTGGGTGAGCGTTCAATCGTCATCAGCACAGTCTGATCGCTGCGCTTATCAACCCATAGAACCCTCACTAAACCCTTCAATAGCTTGGGTTCGGTTACTGCCTCAAGGACATCATTCTTACTGAGATATGCCATATCAACCGACCTTCAGTTCGTGGCCATTATCGCTGGAGGGCCATACGACTTCGATTTGAGGCAACGAGCTCTTCATTGAAAGCCGTTCCGCTGCCAGCTCCAAGAGGATGTTTTTGTGCCAAACCAGATGCATGAACATGGCCTTGGTGTCGGTGTAGGGGATGAACAATGCGCCCGCTATATGGCGCAACACACGGTCAAGTGGCCATGGATACTCACGCACACGAGTGATCTCCTCTAGAAACGACTCGATCAGTGGACGTTGTTGAAGATGTCGTTGGAGGGTCGCTGATTTACGTAACCAGTCAAGGTTCTGGATCAGAGTGGCAGGGAGGTCTTTCTCGGTAACGATGTTCCAGTCCACCCCTTGACCGGACCAATAGGCTCGTTCGATCTCAAACTTTTCCAGGGTGCGTTCAAGTCCTTTGTCTGCCTTAAGCGACTCGGTGTATTTGAGCGTACGAGCCGCTAAGCGCGTGCTTCCATCTGGCTGCTTGATGGTCAGCAGAAAATCCGTCGTCATCACGAAAGGCACTTTGGTGCCTGGATAAACGGGATAGAGAATATTCAAAGCATGGGCAATCGACTGAACCGCCGATTGCGGAAGGATGGGAAATTGCTCCCGAATATCCACCACCTCAGAGGAAAACTCGGCTACGAGCAAATACCCGTATTCAAGATCAGACAGTAGGTGATGAAGCCGATCAACCTTTACTCCATGAACCTTGCGCGACCGACCATGTGATGGAACGTCTTGCACACGCAACCACGGCAAATAGAGCTCGTGACTTCCTTGCCCAAAGCCTTTTTCGATATGCCGATCAATATCGGACTGCGTCTTGAAGCTACGACCACGCAAGCCAACCTCCCATGCCTTCTGCGGCCTCCACATATCCTCAAAAATGGAATGTGCACAAAAAGTCCTAGGAAAATATCAGCGCTGTGAATAAGTCTAAGTCCTGTAACAGACTACGCCTCTAGCAAGATCACAACCCAAAATCGGACATACGGTGGAGGACATAAAAAAGAAAAAGCCCCTGAAATCAGGGGCTTTAGGCATTGTGTCAAAATATCTTGTCTGGTGTCAGAATATTTTGTCTAGTGTCAAAATATTTTGTCAAAAACCACCCTTTTTCGATACGCCAGTAAGCCTTACTCCACCGTCACCGACTTCGCCAGGTTACGCGGCTGGTCAACGTCGGTGCCCTTGAGCACCGCAACGTAGTACGACAGCAATTGCAGCGGGATGGTGTAGAGGATCGGCGACAGCGTGTCGTGGATGTGCGGCATGTTGATCACGTGAGTGCCCTCGCCATTGGTCATACCCGCCTTCTCATCTGCGAAGACGATCAGTTGGCCACCACGGGCGCGTACTTCCTGCAGGTTGGACTTGAGCTTCTCCAGCAGTTCGTTGTTTGGCGCGACGGTGACCACCGGCATATCGTCATCCACCAGGGCCAATGGGCCGTGCTTCAGCTCGCCGGCCGGGTAGGCTTCGGCGTGGATGTACGAGATTTCCTTGAGTTTCAGCGAGCCTTCCATTGCTACCGGGTATTGCGCGCCACGGCCAAGGAACAGAGTGTGGTTCTTGTCGGCGAACAGCTCGGCGATTTTTTCCACGGTGCTGTCCATGGCCAAGGCTTCGCCCAGGCGGGCCGGCAGGCGGCGCAGTTCTTCCACCAGGGTGGCTTCGACACCTTCGGCGAGGGTGCCGCGCACTTGGCCCAAGGACAGGGTCAGCAGCAACAGGCCTACCAGTTGGGTGGTGAAGGCTTTGGTGGAGGCCACGCCGATTTCGCGACCAGCCTGGGTCAACAGAGTCAGGTCGGATTCACGCACCAGGGAGCTGATGCTGACGTTGCAGATCGCCAGGCTGCCGAGGAAGCCCAGCTCTTTGGCGTTGCGCAGAGCGGCCAGGGTGTCGGCGGTTTCGCCGGACTGGGAGATAGTCACGAACAGAGTGTCGGGCTGCACCACCACTTTGCGGTAGCGGAATTCACTGGCGACTTCGACCTGGCATGGAATACCGGCCAGTTCTTCCAACCAGTAACGAGCGACCATACCGGCGTGGTAGCTGGTACCACAGGCCACGATCTGCACATTGCGCACTTTGGCGAACAATTCGGCGGCTTGCGGGCCAAAGGCGTTGACCAGCACCTGGTTCTGGCTCAGGCGACCTTCCAGGGTGCGTTGCACCACGGATGGCTGCTCGTGGATTTCCTTGAGCATGAAGTGGCGGAACTCGCCTTTGTCAGCGGCTTCGGCGCCATCGCGGTATTGCACAGCTTCACGCTCGACCGACTGCCCGTTAACGTCCCAGATCTGCACGCTTTCACGGCGGATGTCGGCAATATCGCCTTCTTCCAGGTACATGAAGCGGTCAGTGACCTGGCGCAGCGCCAGTTGGTCGGAGGCAAGGAAGTTCTCGCCCAGGCCCAGGCCGATCACCAGCGGGCTACCGCTACGGGCGGCCACTACGCGGTCAGGCTGGCTGGCGCTGATCACTGCCAGGCCGTAAGCGCCATGCAGTTCCTTGACCGTGGCCTTGAGGGCCGTGGTCAGGTCGCTGTGGTCCTTGAGCTTGTGGTTGAGCAGGTGGGCGATGACTTCGGTGTCGGTGTCCGAGGTAAATACGTAGCCCAGGCCCTTGAGTTGTTCACGCAGGACTTCATGGTTTTCGATGATGCCGTTGTGCACCACGGCCAGGTCACCCGAGAAGTGCGGGTGGGCGTTACGCTCGCACGGCGCACCGTGGGTGGCCCAACGCGTGTGGGCAATGCCCAGGCGACCCACCAGCGGCTCGCCAGCCAGGGCCTGGTCCAACTCGCTGACCTTGCCCGGGCGGCGCATGCGCTCCAGCTTGCCGGCATTGGTGAAAACCGCCACGCCGGCGCTGTCATAGCCGCGGTATTCAAGGCGCTTGAGGCCCTCGATCAGGATGGCAGTAACGTTACGTTCGGCGACTGCGCCAACAATTCCACACATTGTGTTTCTCCTAGATGACGGCCGCGCATATCAGCGTAATGCCGCGGGCTTGGATCTGGTCGCGGGCCTCAAGCGGCAGGCGATCATCGGTAATAAGGGTATGGACGCTGCTCCAGGGCAGTTCCAGGTTGGGAATCTTGCGGCCGATCTTGTCGGACTCGACCATCACCACCACTTCACGGGCGACCTCGGCCATGACGCGGCTCAGGCCCAGCAATTCGTTGAAGGTGGTGGTACCGCGCTGCAAATCGATGCCGTCGGCGCCGATGAACAACTGATCAAAATCGTAGGAGCGCAGCACATGCTCGGCGACCTGGCCTTGGAACGAGTCCGAATGCGGGTCCCAGGTGCCGCCAGTCATCAACAGCACCGGTTCGTGCTCCAGTTCGCTCAAGGCGCGGGCCACGTTCAGGGAGTTGGTCATCACCACCAGGCCGGGCTGATGGCCCAGTTCGGGGATCATGGCGGCGGTGGTGCTGCCGCTGTCGATAATGATGCGCGCGTGTTCACGCAACCGCACCACGGCCGCACGGGCGATGGCGCGCTTGTAGGCCGAGATGGGTTGGGCAGCATCGCCCACCAGCTCTTGGGGCATGGTGATAGCGCCACCGTAGCGACGCAGGAGCAGGCCGTTACTTTCGAGTGCGGCCAGATCCTTGCGGATGGTTACTTCCGAAGTTTCGAAACGCTTAGCCAATTCATCCACACTGACTTCGCCCTGTTCATTGAGCAAGGTCAGGATGTTGTGGCGTCGTTGGGGTGTATTTCGTTTCGACATGGTGATGATAAGTTTCGTTTCGAAAGATAACGAAGGCAATCAAAACCTATTGGCGAAAGATCGTCAAGTGACATTTTTGGAAATAGCGCACACAAATGTGGGAGGAGGCTTGCTCCCGATGGCGGTGTGTCAGCCAATGCATATGTGACTGAACCACCGCTATCGGGAGCAAGCCCCCTCCCACGTTGGAATTTTGTTGCTGGTGAGATTTTGGATAACTCAGGTTTTCTTGATTTTGACCGGGCGCTTCCAACCGTCGATGTTGCGTTGACGGGCGCGGGCTACGGCCAGCTGGGACTTATCCACATCCTGGTTGATGGTAGAACCTGCTGCTGTGTTTGAACCATCACCGATGGAAACCGGTGCAATCAGCGAGTTGTTGGAGCCGATAAACACGTCCTCACCAATCGTCGTCTGGTATTTGTTGGCGCCGTCGTAGTTACAGGTAATTGCACCCGCGCCAATGTTGCTGCGAGCACCGATCACCGCATCACCGAGGTAAGCCAAGTGGCCTGCCTTGGCATCGTCGCCCATACGCGCATTTTTCAGCTCGACGAAATTACCAACATGCGCTCTGGCGCCCATCACAGTACCGGGACGCAAGCGTGCGAATGGGCCGGCGTCACTGCCCTCGCCCATCACGGCGCCATCGATATGGCTGTTGGCCTTGATCACCACGCCTTGGCGCAAGGTACTGTCCTTGATCACGCAGTTAGGGCCAATGACCACGTCGTCTTCAATGATCACGCGACCTTCAAGGATCACGTTGATATCGATCAGCACGTCGCGCCCTACAGTCACTTCGCCACGCACATCAAAACGCGCCGGGTCTCGCAGGGTCACACCCTGGGCCATCAGACGCAGACCTTCGCGCAGTTGGTAGTGACGCTCCAGTTCGGCAAGCTGCTTGCGGTCGTTGGCGCCCTGCACTTCCATTGGGTCGTGGGGCTGTTCGGTGGCGACCAGCAGGCCATCGCTAACAGCCATTTCGATCACATCGGTGAGGTAGTACTCACCTTGGGCATTGTTGTTGGACAGGCGGCTCATCCAGTCGCCAAGCTTATCGGCAGGCACGGCGAGAATGCCGGTGTTGCCTTCAGTAATGGCGCGCTGGGCTTCGCTGGCATCCTTGTGCTCGACGATCGCGGCGACCTTGCCGTCGGCATTACGCACGATACGGCCATATCCGGTGGGGTCGTCCAATTCAACGGTGAGCAGGCCCATCTGGCCGGGCACTACGTGCTTGAGCAGGCGCTGCAGGGTTTCCACTTCAATCAGCGGTACATCGCCGTAGAGGATCAGCACCGTGTCGGCGGTGATGAAGGGCACGGCTTGCGCGGTGGCATGGCCGGTGCCCAGTTGCTTGTCTTGCAATACGAAATTCAAATCGTCCGCAGCCAAACGCTCACGTACTACGTCAGCACCGTGGCCGATTACCACGTGAATACGTTGCGGATCCAACTGCCGGGCGCTGTGGATAACATGGCCCAGCATGGAGTTTCCCGCGACAGGGTGCAGCACCTTGGGCAGAGCGGAACGCATGCGGGTGCCCTGGCCTGCGGCGAGAATGACGATTTCAAGAGACATGAATGGCTACCAATCCTGGGCGGTCCGGGTTCAGACCAGAGAAGTGTTTTGCAAAAAAAGAAAAAGGGTAGCCGAGGCTACCCTTTTTAATCAATCACACAGAAAGCATCACGGCGGGGCCGCTTACTTCTTGCGGATCTGCTGGAGCGTGCGCAGCTGAGCTGCAGCCTCGGCCAGACGTACTGCAGCAGCGCTGTAGTCGAAGTCTGCACCTTTTTCGTTCAGGGCCTTCTCGGCAGCCTTGACGGCTTCCTGAGCGGAGGCTTCATCCAGGTCGCCAGCACGTTGCACGGTGTCGGCAAGTACCTTGACCATGTTCGGCTGAACCTCGAGGAAACCACCGGAGATGTAGAACACCTCCTTTTCCCCGCCTTGCTTGGTCAGAGTGATCGGACCTGGTTTCAAGCTGGTAATCAGCGGAGCGTGACCCATGGCGATACCAAGATCACCCAAGTCACCGTGCGCTGTTACAAACTCGACCAGACCGGAGAAAATTTCCCCTTCCGCGCTGACGATATCGCAATGGACTGTCATAGCCATCTGATTGCCTCAACCTGATGAGCGCCCGTTGCCGGGCGCCTGGATTACAGTTTCTTGGCTTTCTCGATCGCTTCTTCGATGCCGCCGACCATGTAGAACGCTTGTTCTGGCAGGTGGTCGTAGTCACCGTTGAGGATGCCTTTGAAGCCAGCAATGGTGTCTTTCAGGGAAACGTACTTACCCGAGGCACCGGTGAAGACTTCAGCCACGAAGAACGGCTGCGACAAGAAACGCTGGATCTTACGAGCACGGTTTACCAACTGCTTGTCGGCTTCCGACAGCTCGTCCATACCCAGGATCGCAATGATGTCCTTCAGTTCTTTGTAGCGCTGCAGCACGTACTGAACGCCGCGAGCGGTGTCGTAGTGCTCCTGGCCGATCACGTTCGGGTCCAGTTGGCGCGAAGTCGAGTCGAGTGGATCGACCGCTGGGTAGATACCCAGGGAAGCGATGTCACGGGACAGAACGACGGTGGCGTCCAAGTGGGCGAAGGTGGTAGCTGGCGACGGGTCGGTCAAGTCATCCGCAGGTACGTATACCGCTTGGATCGAAGTGATCGAACCTTCCTTGGTCGAAGTGATACGTTCTTGCAGAACGCCCATCTCTTCAGCCAGGGTCGGCTGGTAACCTACTGCCGAAGGCATACGGCCCAGCAGTGCGGATACTTCAGTACCGGCCAGGGTGTAACGGTAGATGTTGTCGACGAACAGCAGAACGTCGTTACCTTCGTCACGGAACTTCTCGGCCATGGTCAGGCCAGTCAGTGCTACGCGCAGACGGTTTCCCGGCGGCTCGTTCATCTGACCGTAAACCAGTGCCACTTTGTCCAGAACGTTGGAGTCCTTCATCTCGTGGTAGAAGTCGTTACCCTCACGAGTACGCTCACCCACACCGGCGAACACGGAATAACCGCTGTGCTCGATGGCGATGTTACGGATCAGTTCCATCATGTTTACGGTCTTGCCTACACCGGCACCACCGAACAGACCGACTTTACCGCCCTTGGCGAACGGGCAAACCAGGTCGATAACCTTGATGCCGGTTTCCAGCAGGTCGTTGCCGCCAGCTTGCTCAGCGAACGATGGTGCTGGACGGTGAATGCCCCAGCGCTCTTCGGTGGCAATCGGGCCAGCTTCGTCGATCGGGTTGCCCAGTACGTCCATGATCCGGCCCAGGGTCGCTTTACCGACCGGTACGGAGATGGCAGCGCCAGTGTCGACAACGTCCAGACCGCGCTTCAAGCCTTCGGTGGAACCCATCGCAATGGTACGAACTACGCCGTCGCCCAGCTGCTGCTGAACTTCCAGGGTAGTTTCCGCGCCTTGTACTTTCAGCGCGTTGTAGATGCTCGGTACGCTGTCGCGTGGAAATTCCACGTCGATAACGGCGCCGATGATTTGAACGATACGTCCGCTACTCATAGCTGGATCCTCTGAATATTTGAACCGTTAAACCGCGGCAGCGCCGCCGACGATTTCCGAGATCTCTTGGGTGATCGCAGCCTGACGCGCCTTGTTGTAGATCAGCTGCAAATCGCTGATCAGATCACCGGCGTTATCGGTAGCGTTTTTCATCGCGATCATCCGCGCCGCTTGTTCAGCTGCGTTGTTCTCGACCACCGCCTGGTACACCTGCGACTCCACGTAGCGCACCATCAAGCCGTCAAGCAGCTCTTTGGCGTCTGGTTCGTAGAGGTAGTCCCAGTGGTGCTTGAGTTCCTGATCCGGAGTCGCCACCAGTGGAATCAATTGCTCCACGGTTGGCTGCTGGGTCATGGTGTTGATGAACTTGTTGGATACCACGGACAGGCGGTCAATACGGCCTTCCAGGTACGCATCCAGCATCACCTTCACACTGCCGATCAAATCATTGATCGACGGCTCTTCACCCAGGTGGCTGATAGCTGCAACGACGTTACCGCCGAAGTTACGGAAAAAGGCCGCACCCTTGCTACCAACAACACACAGATCGATCTCGACGCCGTTTTCGCGGTTTACCGCCATGTCCTTGACCAGGGCCTTGAACAGGTTGGTATTCAAACCACCGCACAAACCACGGTCACTGCTCACTACCACATAACCTGCACGCTTGACGGCGCGCTCGATCATGAACGGGTGGCGGTATTCCGGGTTGGCGTTGGCCAGATGCCCAATTACCTGGCGGATACGCTCCGCATAAGGACGGCTAGCAGCCATGCGCATTTGTGCCTTGCGCATTTTGCTGACCGCCACTTTTTCCATGGCGCTGGTAATTTTTTGCGTGCTTTTGATGCTCGCAATCTTACTGCGAATCTCTTTTGCGCCTGCCATGTAACACCTATCAGGTTAGCAAGCGGGAGCCTTGCGGCTCCCGCTGCGGCTTACCAGGTTTGGGTGGCCTTGAACTTCTCGATACCGGCTTTCATGCCAGCGTCGATATCGTCATTGAAGTCACCCTTCACGTTGATCTTCGCCATCAATTCGGCGTGATCGCGGTTGAAGTAAGCAATCAGCGCTTGTTCAAAGCTGCCGACCTTGGCGATTTCAACGTCGGTCAGGAACCCACGCTCAGCGGCATACAGCGACAACGCCATGTCAGCGATCGACATTGGGGCGTATTGCTTCTGCTTCATCAGCTCGGTAACGCGCTGACCATGCTCAAGTTGCTTACGGGTCGCTTCGTCCAGGTCAGAAGCGAACTGGGCGAATGCCGCCAGTTCACGGTACTGAGCCAGAGCGGTACGGATACCACCGGAGAGCTTCTTGATGATCTTGGTCTGAGCGGCACCACCCACACGGGATACCGAAACACCGGCGTTCACTGCAGGACGGATCCCGGAGTTGAACATGGCCGATTCCAGGAAGATCTGACCGTCAGTGATGGAAATCACGTTGGTCGGAACGAACGCAGAAACGTCGCCAGCCTGGGTTTCGATGATCGGCAGTGCGGTCAGGGAACCGGTTTTGCCGGTCACTGCGCCGTTGGTGAACTTCTCTACGTACTCTTCCGAAACGCGGGATGCGCGCTCCAGCAGACGGGAGTGGAGATAGAACACGTCGCCTGGGTAAGCTTCACGGCCTGGTGGACGGCGCAGCAGCAGGGAAATCTGGCGGTAAGCCACTGCTTGCTTGGACAGATCGTCATAAACGATCAGCGCGTCTTCACCGCGGTCGCGGAAGAATTCACCCATGGTGCAACCGGAGTACGGTGCCAGGAACTGCAGCGCAGGAGATTCCGAAGCACTGGCAGCCACGATGATCGTGTTGGCCAGGGCGCCGTTTTCTTCCAGCTTGCGAACCACGTTGGCGATGGTCGATTGTTTCTGACCGATAGCTACGTAGACGCAGAAAATGCCGCTGTCTTTCTGGTTGATGATCGCGTCGATCGCCAGGGCGGTTTTACCGATCTGACGGTCACCGATGATCAGCTCACGCTGGCCACGGCCGACTGGGATCATGGCATCGACAGCCTTGTAGCCAGTCTGTACAGGCTGATCTACCGACTTACGCCAGATCACGCCTGGAGCAACTTTCTCGACCGCGTCGGTCTCGGTGTTGCCCAGTGGACCTTTGCCGTCAACAGGGTTACCCAGTGCGTCGACTACGCGACCCAGCAGTTCCTTACCAACTGGAACCTCCAGGATGCGGCCGGTGCACTTGGCGCTCATGCCTTCAGCCAGACTGGTGTACGCGCCCAATACAACGGCACCTACGGAGTCTTGCTCCAGGTTGAGGGCCATACCGTAGACGCCGCCCGGAAACTCGATCATCTCGCCGTACATAACGTCGGCCAGACCGTGAATCCGCACGATGCCGTCAGATACGCTGACGACAGTGCCTTCGTTACGGGCTTGGGAGGTCACATCGAGCTTGTCGATGCGGCCCTTGATAATTTCACTTATTTCGGAAGGATTGAGTTGCTGCATTGCTCTGCTGCCCCTTCAAACTCAAGATTTCAATGCTTCGGCAAGTTTCGCGATTTTGCCGCGAATCGAGCCATCGATAACCAGGTCGCCGGCACGGATAACGACACCACCAATCAGGGATGCGTCCTCCGAAGCTTGCAGGCGCACTTCCCGATTGAGTCGTGCACTGAGAACCTTGGCGAGTTTGTCTTGCTGTTCTTGGTTCAATGCAAAAGCACTGGTCACTTCAACGTCTACCGATTTCTCTGCTTCGGCCTTGTACAGGTCGAACAGAGCGGCGATCTCCGGCAATAGCGGGAGACGGTCGTTTTCGGCAATGACGTGGATGAAGTTCTGCACTTTCACATCAAACTTGTCGCCGCACACTTCAATAAAAGTGGCGGCCTTGTCTGCGCTCGTCAGGCGCGGGGCCTTGAGCACGCGCTGCATGGTGTCGTCTTGCGACACTGCTGCAGCCAGGCCGAGCATGGCTGACCAAGAGGCCAGCTGCTGGTGGGCCTGGGCGTGCTCGAAGGCTGCCTTAGCGTAAGGTCGGGCCAACGTGGTCAGTTCTGCCATGATCGCCCTCGCTTAAATTTCAGCAGCCAGTTTGTCAACCAGCTCCGCGTGCGCGTTTTGATCGATTGTGGCACCGAGGATCTTCTCAGCACCGCCGACCGCCAGAGCACCCAGTTGGGCACGCAGCGCGTCTTTGACGCCGTTCAGTTCCTGTTCGATCTCGGCATGAGCCGAAGCCTTCACACGGTCAGCTTCGACGCGGGCTTTTTCAACAGCCTCTTCGACGATCTGGTTACCGCGTTTCTTGGCTTGCTCAATGATTTCAGCTGCCTGTGCTTTAGCTTCGCGCAGTTGCTGACCCACTTTCTCGTGGGCCAACTCCAGGTCGCGAGCTGCACGGCTGGCAGCGTCCAAACCATCCGCGATCTTCTTCTGACGTTCGTGCAAAGCCGCGATGACCGGAGGCCACACGAACTTCATGCAAAACACTACAAAAATGAAGAACGCAACGGATTGGCCAATCAGGGTTGCATTAATGTTCACGCCAACACCTCGCTCATTCGTTGTCCATCACCCCAATCACTCGAAAATTCGAGTGATTAGCCAGCGAGTTGACCAACGAAGGGGTTCGCGAAGGTGAAGAACAGTGCGATACCAACGCCGATCATGGTCACGGCGTCGAGCAGGCCGGCGACGATGAACATTTTAACTTGCAGCATTGGGACCATTTCTGGCTGACGCGCTGCGCCTTCCAGGAATTTGCCGCCCAGCAGGCCGAAACCAATGGCAGTACCCAGGGCGCCCAGGCCGATCAACAGTGCAACAGCGATAGCGGTTAGACCAACTACAGTTTCCATCTTTCCTCCCGACTTTTACGTCGTATGGTTTAGGTTTTTTAGATTTTAAAGCGGTAAAACAAATCGTTTCATAGCCCTGGTGGGCCACCTTCCCGTTTGACCGGGAAGGACATCAGACTAGTCGAGACTGGTCTTAATGGTTCTCTTCGTGCGCCATCGACAGGTAGACGATGGTCAGCATCATGAAGATGAAGGCCTGCAGGGTAATAATCAGGATGTGGAACACAGCCCACGCCCACTGCAGAACTACGCCCAGGCCGCTAAGCCAGAGCAGGCCGCTGCCGAACATCACAGCGATCAGAATGAACACCAGCTCGCCGGCATACATGTTGCCGAACAGTCGCAAGGCCAGGGAAATCGGCTTGGCGATCAGGGTGACGAATTCCAGCAGGAAGTTCACCGGGATCAGCAGGGCTTGAACGAAGATGTTCTTGCTGCCGAACGGGTGCAGGGTCAGTTCGCCGATGAAGCCGCCGATGCCCTTGACCTTGATGCTGTAGAAAATGATCAACGCGAACACCGACAGGGCCATGCCCAGGGTGGCGTTAGGGTCAGTGGTCGATACGGCACGGAATGGAATGTGCGGATCGCCAGAGATCGCCATGGCCAACTGAGGAATCCAGTCCACCGGAATCAAGTCGATGGCGTTCATCAGGAACACCCAGACGAAGATGGTCAGTGCCAGCGGTGCAATCACCGGGCTACGGCCATGGAAGCTGTCTTTCACGCTGCCATCGACGAATTCGACCAATACTTCAACGAAGTTCTGCAAAGCACCTGGCTGACCGGAAGTCGCCTTCTTTGCCGCCATGCGGAAAATCAGGACGAAGATCAGGCCCAATGCGACCGACCAACCCAGAGTATCCAGGTGGAAAGCCCAGAAACCCATTTCTTTGGCTTCTGCTGCGGTGTGGGCAAAGCCCCAGCCGCCATTAGGAAGCTGACCGAAGGTCAGGTTCTGCAAGTGGTGCTGGATATAGCCCGAAGCGGTTGTTTCTGCCATGGTTGCCTCAAACGCCCTAAGGTTTCGAAAGTCTTGTTTTCATTAGCAGGGGAGCGAACCAGCTGACCAGTTGGGTCAACACGAAGACGCCGAATACAGCTAGCGG
Source organism: Pseudomonas sp. MF6755 (assembly GCF_016405635.1). Taxonomy (NCBI): domain Bacteria; kingdom Pseudomonadati; phylum Pseudomonadota; class Gammaproteobacteria; order Pseudomonadales; family Pseudomonadaceae; genus Pseudomonas; species Pseudomonas sp. MF6755. Next base: position 75,774 of record NZ_JAEKDA010000026.1, on the reverse strand, counting down.
CGCCAATGGCTTCACACCTGCAAAGGTCAGTGCAAACAGCACTGCCGTCAAAATCAGTTTCCCCGCCTCGCCGGCATAAAAAGACCGGACGATAGCCTGGGCTGCTCGGGCGCCGGAAAACCGAAAGGCCCTGTGAGCAAAATACATATTGGGCAGCAAGGCTATCAGGCCTCCGCAGAGTCCTGAATATCCGGCTACGACTCCATGCCAATACCAAAGCGCCAATGCGGCGATCAGCAGAATGACAAATTGAGCCAATAAAACCGGGAAAACAGCCAAGCGATGGAACGGCAACGTGTTTGGCGTGCGGGTTTCCATCACTCTTGCTCCTCAATGGTCGGCTGCCGGAAATCAATAACTTGGCATAATTTGTGCCGACAAAATGCGCGCAGAGTATAGGGGCGGTTCTGCCCCTATTCAACTGTCGGGTAGTGATTTCCGATCACACGCTACATGAGTAAATGTTTCAGCGGATGTGGGCAAGGACGCCCTGAAGCTCATCGAGAGAGTTATATCCGATGACCAATTGCCCTTTGCCCTTCTTGCCGTGGCGAATTTGCACCGCAGAGCCCAGGCGCTCGGCCAGGCGCTGCTCAAGTCGTGCGATATCCGGATCAGGTTTGGCCGTTTCGACCGGTGCAGGTTTGCCGCTGAGCCACTGGCGAACCAGCGCCTCGGTCTGACGCACAGTAAGACCTCGTGCGACAACGTGTCGCGCCCCTTCAACCTGTTGATTTTCCGGCAAACCGAGCAAAGCACGGGCGTGGCCCATTTCCAGGTCGCCGTGGGACAGCATGGTCTTGATGACTTCGGGCAGCGCGATCAGGCGCAGCAAGTTGGACACGGTGACGCGGGATTTACCCACCGCCTCGGCCACCTGTTGCTGGGTCAGCTGAAATTCCTGCTGCAAACGCTGCAACGCGATCGCTTCTTCGATCGGGTTGAGATCCTCACGCTGGATGTTCTCGATCAACGCCATGGCGATGGCAGTTTCATCCGGCACATCACGCACCATCGCCGGGATGGTTTCCTTGCCAGCCTGTTGGCTGGCGCGCCAGCGACGCTCACCGGCGATGATCTCAAAGCGGCCACCGCCAATCGGGCGCACCACGATGGGCTGCATCACGCCCTGGGCCTTGATCGAGTTGGCCAGTTCTTCCAGCGCCTGGGGATCCATATCCCGGCGTGGCTGGTATTTGCCGCGCTGGATCAAGTCCAGGGGCAAGTGCTGCAGCTCGCGCTCGTCGGCCTGCACCGCTTGTTCTTCAAGCGATGTGACGGTCGGACCACTCAGCAGTGCATCCAGTCCACGTCCGAGACCTCGTTTCTTGACGGCCATGGGGATTCCTTAAGTTGGCTGGGCTGCAGCGGTGCGTGAATTGCGGCGTTGACGGCGAACCATCTCGCCGGCCAATGCCAGGTAGGCAATGGCACCACGCGAAGATTTGTCGTACGCCAACGCCGGCATGCCATAGCTTGGCGCTTCGGCCAGGCGGATGTTGCGGGGAATCACGGTGTCGTACAACTGGTCGCCAAAGTGTTCCTTGAGCTGCGCCGACACATCGTTCATCAGGCTCAGGCGCGGGTCATACATGGTCCGCAGCAAGCCTTCGACTTTGAGGTTAGGGTTGAGCAACTCGGCAATACGCTTGATGTTATCCACAAGGTCGCTCAAGCCTTCAAGGGCGAAGTACTCGCACTGCATGGGAATAATCACCCCATCGGCAGCAACCAGCGCGTTAAGCGTGAGCATCGACAGCGACGGTGGGCAGTCGATCAAAATGTAGTCGTAATTCTCACGAATAGGTGCCAGGGCGCTGCGCAGACGGCTTTCTTTCATCTGCATTTCCAGCAGCACCACTTCCGCCGCAGTCAAATCGCGGTTGGCCGGCAGCAGTTGGTAACCGCCGTGCTCGGAATAGTGCATGGCCTGAGCCAGGTCGCATTCGCCAATCAGCAAATCGTAGACTGAGTTTTCCAGCCCGTGTTTATCCACACCGCTCCCCATGGTGGCGTTGCCCTGTGGATCGAGATCGATCAACAGCACCCGACGCTTGGTGGCGACCAGGGATGCTGCGAGGTTGATACAGGTGGTGGTTTTACCCACGCCACCTTTCTGGTTCGCTATCGCGAATACCTTAGCCATTCTTGCTTGTGTTCCCAATCATGCCGTGCGGCGCAGTATCAGCAGATGGCGTTGGCCTTGGCAACCGGGTACGGCCAAGGCGTGTTCGCTATCGAGGTGGAAGTCTGCCGGCAATGCTAACAGCTCGTCGCTTGGATGGACGCCCTTCATTGCCAGCCAGCGGGTGTCGCGGTCGCCCAGATGACGGGTCCAGTTGCTGAAGTTCTCCATGCTGCTGAACGCCCGGGACACAATGCCGTTGAAAGGCTGCTCAGGCGTGAAGGCTTCGACGCGACTGTGGATAACTTGCAGGTTATCCAGCTTGAGTTCAAGTTTGACCTGGGTCAGGAAGCGGGTCTTCTTGCCGTTGCTGTCCAGGCACGTCACTTGAGACTCGGGAAACAGGATCGCCAGTGGGATGCCAGGCATCCCGCCGCCACTGCCTACGTCGAGCCAGCGACCGTTTTCGATAAACGGCATCACGCTGAGGCTGTCGAGCAAATGACGCGACACCATCTCGTCCGGATCACGCACGGCGGTCAGGTTGTAAGCCTTGTTCCATTTGATCAACAGGGCCAGATAGCCCAGCAGTAGCTCATGCTGGGCTTCGGTCAGGGCCACGCCCAGTTGGCGCGCTCCTGTGGATAACTCTTCGGCGTGTTGCGAGGTGACCAACGAACTCAAGCGCTTTGCTCCAACTGACGGCCCGCGCCGCGTTTTTTCAAATGAATCATCAACAGCGAAATGGCTGCCGGGGTAACGCCCGGGATACGTGAAGCCTGGCCGAGCGTTTCCGGCCGAGTTATACCCAGCTTGCTTTGAATCTCTTTCGACAACCCGGAAATCCCGGTGTAGTCGATATCCACAGGCAGCTTGGTGTTTTCACTGGCGCGCAGACGGGCGATTTCGTCCTGCTGACGGTCAATATAACCGGCATATTTGGTCTTGATTTCGACCTGCTCGGCGACCTGTGGATCTTCTGCGCCGCCGCCGGTTACCGAGACCAGGCCAGCGTAGTCGATTTCCGGACGAGACAGCAGGTTCAGCAGGTTGTACTCGTGAGTCAGCGGCGTGCCGAATTTTTCGGCAATCGCGTCGCCCTGCTCGGTGCCAGGGCGAACCCAGGTACTTTTCAGCCGTTGCTCTTCCAGATCGATGCTTTCGCGTTTTTTGCAGAAGGCTTCCCAACGCGCATCGTCGACCAGGCCCAGTTCGCGACCTTTTTCGGTCAGACGCAGGTCGGCGTTGTCTTCGCGCAGGATCAGGCGATATTCGGCCCGGGACGTGAACATCCGGTACGGTTCCTGGGTCCCCAGGGTAATCAGGTCATCAACCAAAACGCCGATGTACGCTTCATCGCGACGCGGGCACCAGCTGTCTTTGCCTTGTGCACGCAATGCGGCATTGGTCCCGGCCAGCAAACCCTGGGCGCCGGCTTCTTCGTAACCGGTGGTGCCATTGATTTGGCCAGCAAAGAACAAGCCGCCGATCACTTTGGTTTCCAGGCTGTATTTCAAGTCTCGTGGATCGAAGTAGTCGTACTCGATGGCGTAGCCGGGCCGCACGATGTGGGCATTTTCCATACCGCGAATGGACTGCACGATCTGGATTTGCACGTCGAACGGCAAGGAAGTGGAGATCCCGTTCGGGTACAGCTCGTGCGTGGTCAAGCCTTCGGGCTCGATGAAGACCTGGTGGCTTTCCTTGTCGGCAAAGCGGTGGATCTTGTCTTCGATCGACGGGCAATAACGCGGGCCAATGCCTTCGATCACACCGGAATACATCGGCGAACGATCAAGGTTTGCAGCAATGATTTCGTGGGTACGGGCGTTGGTGTGGGTAATCCAGCAGCTGACCTGTTTCGGATGCTGCTCCTTGGAACCCATGAACGACATGACTGGAATCGGTGTGTCGCCTGCCTGCTCGGTCATCACCGAAAAATCTACAGAACGCCCATCGATACGCGGCGGGGTCCCGGTTTTCAAGCGACCAACCCGCAGCGGCAATTCACGCAGGCGTTTTGCCAGGGCAATCGACGGTGGATCACCGGCGCGGCCACCGGAATAGTTCTGCATGCCGATGTGGATAAGTCCGCCGAGGAAGGTACCGGTGGTCAACACCACGGATTCTGCGAAGAAACGCAGGCCCATTTGCGTGACAACACCGCGGACCTGGTCCTGTTCGACGATGAGGTCATCAGCGGCTTGCTGGAATATCCACAGGTTCGGCTGGTTCTCCAGGGTTTCGCGCACTGCAGCCTTGTACAGAATTCGGTCTGCTTGTGCTCGAGTTGCGCGTACGGCCGGGCCTTTGCGGCTGTTCAACACACGGAACTGAATACCACCTTTGTCGGTGGCCATTGCCATTACGCCGCCAAGGGCGTCGATTTCCTTGACCAGATGGCTTTTGCCAATCCCGCCAATAGCGGGGTTGCAACTCATGGCACCGAGGGTTTCCACGTTGTGCGTGAGCAACAGGGTTTTTACGCCCATGCGTGCTGACGCCAGTGCTGCCTCGGTACCGGCATGACCGCCGCCGATGACGATCACTTCAAAACGGGAAGGGAAATCCACCACGCACCTCGTGCCTGCTTATGTAGGTAATCAGGAATTGTTTGTTGAAAGAGTTTTAGAGCTTTGGCGGCAAGTATAGGGACTTAGCCCTTCCTAAAGAACCCTTTGCACAAAATTTAACCAGCTGTGGATGAATCACGGACAATAGAAATTAAAAGAGAGAAATTTATTAAATCTTTGTTTTTATGTTTATTTATACTGAGCCACCTTTCTGTGGATAGATTCCTGTAGGCCTTTATTTACGCTGTGTACAGAGATTCAAAAGTCTGTGGTCATGTGCCAATGAGGCCCTTGGATAAGTGCTTTAAGCCTGTGGATTAAACAGGTGGTTATCCACAGAGGGGTTTTTGCTCAGGTTTCAGGCCCTGTTATCAACTGGGCACAGGCGCGGTTATTCACAGGGCTTAATCCACAGAAATGGTTGAAAAGGTGTGTATTTCGCTCACGCCGAGGCTAACCAAATCCTCTAATTCTTGGGTAAGCGCACAAAAGTAGAGATCTATTGTCGGATACAGCAGGTCGGTTAATAATAGCGATTATCATTAACTTGACTTGTCATTCCCTATGTCCCCTCCTTCACACACCGTCGCCGTCCAGCACATCTATGAGCAACACCATTCCTGGTTGCACGGGTGGCTCAAAGGCAAGTTGCATAACGCCTGCGATGCGGCCGATGTGGCGCACGATACGTTCGTGCGGATCTTGGGCGGGCGGCATGCGGCGCAAATCGTTGAACCACGAGACTATTTGGCGACCATCGCCAGGGGCCTGGTGATTGACCGCTATCGTCGGCACTCGATCGAACAGGCCTACAGACAAACGCTGGCTGAACGGGCTGAAGCCACCACCATCAGCGAAGAAGACAAGGCCATCATCATTGAGACCCTGGTGGCTGTGGATAAAGCCCTGTCTTCACTCGGCGAACGTGCGCGGCGGATCTTCATGTTGTCGCAGATCGAGGGGCTGACTTATCAACAGATCGCGGATCGGTTGCAGGTATCGCTGACCACTGTGAAGAAGCACATGATCCGTGCCTTGACGGAATGTTCGCTGATCATGGCCAGCCGGTAATGGCGATTCCCGATCGCCAGACCTTCGAGGCCGCCGCCAGTTGGTATGTGCAGTTTCAAGCCCAACTGCCTACGCCCGTAGAACGCCTGGCCTGGCAACAATGGCTGAACGCCGATCCGTCACATCAGGCTGCGTGGAACCAGATGGAACAATTGCAACGCAGCCTTGGCGCGCTGCCCCAGGATTTAACCCGCCGCGCCTTATCAACCACGCAGCAACGTCGCCAGGTGCTGAAGTGGATGCTGGTGCTGGGCGGTACCGGGTACTTGGGCTGGAATGTTCAGCAGCACACGTCCCTGGGCAATGTCTGGGCTGACTACCGGACTTGCGTGGGTGAACACCGACGTATCGAGTTGGCTGATGGCACGCAACTTGATCTCAACACCGGCACGGCGATTGATGTGGTATTCGACGCAAGCCAGCGTTTGATCCATCTGCGCGAAGGTGAAGTACTTATCCGCACCGGCAAATTAGGTGTGCAAACGCCCTTTTATGTCGAAACACGTCAAGGCCGCATCCAGGCATTGGGTACTCGATTCACCGTGCGCCAGCTGTCGAGTTCCACGCGTGTCGGAGTTCTGGAGGACCGGGTGAGCGTGTCGCCCGCTGACCAGCCCAACCACGTCCGCTTGCTCGAAGCAGGTGAAAGCGCTGACTTTGATCGCCAAAATGTGAGCGATAACAGTGCATATAGTGGATCCCAGGCAGCCTGGGTCGATGGCCAGTTGATCGTATTGGATGCTCGACTCGGGAACGTGATCGACGAGCTTGCGCGCTATCGTCCGGGCGTCCTGCAATGCGATCTGGCGTCGGCACGTTTGCGGGTTTCCGGTACGTTCCGCCTGGACTCTACCGATGCAGTGCTGGCCAATCTGCAAGCGACCCTGCCGATTCGGGTGAAGTATTTCACCCGCTATTGGGTGTCGGTGAAGCACATCGGCTGATCGGGAAAAATATCCCACACAGGGGTTATCTTTTTCTTACCTGGCGCGGCCCTAGAGGTAATCACGACGCAACCTTCAGGGCTTACCCACCTATGCGCCTCCCTACCAAGTTCCGCCAGCGACTTTCTTCCCACGGTTTGACCGGCAGCCTGCTGCTCAGTAGCGCGGCCTTGGCCGGTGTTTTGCTGTCAACCGGCGCCATGGCCGCCAGCACGGTGCAACACTACGCCATCGCAGCCGGCCCGCTGGACAATGCCTTGAGCCAATTCGCCGCTAGGGCGAATGTGATTCTGTCTTTTTCACCCCAGCAAACCACGCGCCTGAACACGCCAGGGCTGCAAGGTGATTATTCGGTGGACCAAGGTTTTGCGCTGCTGCTGCAAGATTCGGGGCTGCAGGCGGTAGCCCAGATGCCCGGTAGCTATGTCCTGCAGGCCGCGCCCGCTGGCCAACTTACGCTTGCGACCACCACGGTAAGCACTTATCAACAGGAGGGTTTCAACCAAAAGATCGCCGGTGACGTGGGCTACAAGGCGCAAAACAGCCGCATCGGCACCAAGACCAGTACACCTTTGTCGGAAACGCCGCGCTCGGTATCGGTCGTTACGGGTCAGCGTATCAAAGACCAGAAATCCCAGACCCTGACTGAGGTGCTGGGCTATGTGCCAGGTATTTTTGCGCCACCTTTTGCAGCTGGCGATGGTTTGGCGGGGGATCTGTTTTTTATCCGCGGTTTCAACGCAACGGACTACGGCTACGGCCTACTGAGAGACGGCCTACGCCTACAAGGTAATCGGTATGACACCTCCAGTGAGCCTTACGGCCTGGAGCGGGTCGAGGTTTTCCGTGGCCCGTCTTCTCTGCTCTACGGTGAAAACGCCCCAGGCGGCCTGGTGAACCTAGTCAGCAAACACCCTACTGCCACGCCGCAAGGTGAGGTGCAGCTGGGTTACGGCTCAAATAACCGACGCCAGGTGGGTGTGGATATCTCTGGCCCGCTCAATGACAGCGGCAATATCCTTGGGCGGGTAGTGATGCTCGGCCGCAAGTCCGATACACAGACCGATCACGTCCCGGACGACCGCCTCTACATCGCACCTTCGCTGACGCTGAATTTCGACGACTACAACACGCTGACGCTGTTGGCCAACTACCAGAAGGACCACACCAACCTCGAACTCGGCCTACCGGCGGCTGGCACGTTGCTCACAAATCCAAATGGCAAGCTTTCCAAACACACCATGCTCGGTAACCCGGATTGGAACACCTTTGAACGTGAATCCTGGAGCACCGGCTACGAGTTCAGCCACAGCTTCAACGACGATTGGCAGTTCCGTCAGAATTCGCGCTATATGCAGTCGCGCATCAACCGCCATGAAACATGGCCTGGCACGCTGAATAACCGCGGCTTTGGTACTCAACTGAACATGACCGCCTACGACCGCTACAACAAGTCGATGGTTTACTCCCTGGATAACCAGCTGGAGGGTAAGTTCCAGCTGGGCGACCTGGAAACTACGCTGCTGTTCGGCGCCAGTTATGACCGCACTTCATTTAACCAGGATTGGGACGCAGGCTCTGCCGGCACCATCAATGCATATAACCCCGTGTACCTGCGAGATCCGTTGACCCCTGTGGCTGTGCAAAACACCTTGCTCGAACAGCAGATGAAAGGGGTTTATGCACAGGTCCAGAGCAAGTATGACCACTGGTTATTCCTGCTCGGCGGCCGTCAGGACTGGGTCGACAGTGATTTTCGCGACAAGGTGAACAAGGCCAGCAACACCGGCTCCGAAGACCGCAAGTTCACCTACCAGGGCGGGGTGATGTACCAGTTCGACAACGGCCTAACGCCGTATGTCAGCTACTCCACCGGGTTCGTCCCGGTGCAGCAGATCTCCAACGCCGGCTCACCGTTGAAGCCGATCACCAGCAGCCAATATGAAGTGGGCGTGAAATACGAGCCGATCGGCTGGGACACCGCGATGACGCTATCGGTGTATGACTTGCGCAAGCAGGACGACACTTACCTCGATGCCACCACCAACAGCTATCGCCAAGTCGGCGAAAGCCGGGCCAAGGGGGTGGAAGTTGAGGTGAACAGCAACCTCACGCCCAACCTGAACGTGACAGCGGCCTACACCTACACGGACGCGCGGATTACCAAGGATTCGGCTACCTCGCTGGTTGAAGGGCATCAGATGACGGGTGTTCCACGTAATCAGGCGTCGGTGTGGGGCAAGTACCGTTTCCTCGATGGTCAACTCAAAGGTCTGTCCCTGGGCGGCGGTGTGCGTTACTTCGACAGTACCTTTTCCTACACGGCCCCCAGCCTATACGGGAAATTGGATGCGGGCAGCGTCACGCTGGTGGACGGAGCGGTTGGCTATCAGATCGACAAACACTGGTCGGTCGATCTAAACGCCAAGAACCTGTTCGACAAGGAATATGTATCTGGTTGCAACGATGCGGGGCGTTGCTACTGGGGTGACAGCCGTACCTTGCTCGGTACGGTGTCCTACAACTGGTGAGGCACTGTGGATAACTCGCTTATTTACCAATGCAAAAGCTGGAGAAGATCCGCCCCAGCAAATCATCGGAGCTAAATGCGCCGGTAATTTCCCCCAACAGCTGCTGCGCCTGACGTAAATCCTCAGCCAGCAGCTCCCCTGCCCCTGCCAGTGTCAATTGAGCCCTACCGTGTTCCAAGGCTGCGCTCGCGTGGCGCAACGCCTCCAGGTGCCTGCGGCGCGCACTGAAGCTGCTTTCCGACGTCTGCTCATAGCCCATGCAAGCTTTGAGGTGCTCACGCAGCAATTCCAGGCCCTCTCCCGCCGATCTGGCGCTCAGACTGATGGTGACGTGGCCATCCGTGCTGGTTTCCATCGCAATCGCTTCACCCGTCAAATCGGCTTTGTTGCGAATCAGCGTGACCTTGCCCGGGTCTGGCCGTTGCTCAAGAAACTCTGGCCATAGGGCAAAAGGATCCACAGCCTCAGGCGCCGTGGCATCTACGACCAGCAGCACCCGATCGGCTTCGCCGATGGCTTTGAGTGCGCGCTCTACGCCAATTTTTTCGACCTGGTCATCGGTATCACGCAAACCCGCAGTGTCGACCACGTGCAGCGGCATGCCGTCGATGTGGATATGTTCGCGCAGGATATCCCGGGTCGTGCCGGCAATCTCGGTGACAATGGCTGCTTCACGCCCCGCCAGTGCATTGAGCAGGCTGGATTTGCCCGCGTTTGGCCGGCCCGCTATCACCACTGTCATGCCGTCCCGCAGCAAGGCACCCTGCCCGGCTTCGCGCAGGACTGTGGATAACTCGTCGCGAACCTTATCCAGCATCGCCAATACGTGACCGTCGGCGAGAAAGTCGATTTCTTCCTCCGGAAAATCAATCGCCGCTTCAACGTAGATGCGCAAGCTGATCAGTTGCTCGGTCAAGTTATGCACACGTAGGGAAAAAGCGCCCTGCAGCGAGCGCAATGCATTCCGTGCGGCTTGTGCGGAACTGGCTTCGATCAAGTCAGCAATGGCTTCAGCCTGGGCCAGGTCAAGCTTGTCGTTTAAAAATGCGCGTTCGCTGAATTCGCCAGGGCGGGCCAGGCGGCAGCCCAGTTGCAGGCAGCGGTGCAACAACATATCCAATACGACCGGGCCGCCGTGACCTTGTAATTCAAGGACATCTTCGCCGGTGAAGGAATTAGGCCCCGGGAAATAAATCGCCAGACCCTCGTCCAAAACGCTTTCGTCAGCATCCAGGAACGGACCGTAATGCGCATAGCGCGGCTTCAATTCGCGACCGCTGATGGCCTTGGCTGCAATGCCGGCAAGCGGTCCGGAAATACGAACGATACCCACACCACCTCGACCCTGAGCGGTGGCCACAGCAGCGATGGTTTCACGAGGAGCACTCATCAGCAGGTTCCAGAACAAAAGTGACGGAAAGCAAAACGCCCCACTAGGGGGCGTCTTGAGTGGTTATCCACAGAGTAAATTACGCCTCGGCTTTTTTGGTAGCCGCTTCTATTTTACGTGTGATGTACCACTGTTGAGAGATCGACAACACGTTGTTGACCACCCAGTACAGTACCAAGCCAGCAGGGAACCACAGGAAGAAGAAGGTGAAGATGATTGGCATCATTTTCATTACCTTGGCCTGCATCGGATCCGGCGGTGTTGGGTTCAGACGCTGCTGGATAAACATGGTAGCGCCCATGATGATCGGCAGGATAAAGAACGGGTCTTTGATCGACAGGTCAGTTATCCACAGCATGAACGGCGCCTGGCGCATTTCCACGCTTTCCAGGAGTACCCAGTAAAGGGACAGGAACACCGGCATCTGCACCAGAATCGGCAAGCATCCACCCAGCGGGTTGATCTTCTCTTTCTTGTACAGCTCCATCATGGCCTGCGACATTTTCTGCCGATCGTCACCATGTTGTTCTTTCAGCGCGGCCAGTTTAGGTGCCACGGCACGCATACGGGCCATCGACTTGTAGCTGGCTGCCGACAGTGGGAAGAAAATCCCTTTGATCAGCATGGTCAGGAAGATAATCGACCAGCCCCAGTTACCGACGATGCTGTGGATATGTTGCAGCAACCAGAAGATTGGCTGGGCAATGAACCACAGAATACCGTAGTCCACAGTCAGCTCCAGACCTGGGGACAACTCTTTCAGTACGGCCTGGCTTTTCGGGCCGGCGTACAGAGTGGCGCTGGTTTCAGCCTTGGCACCTGGAGCGACGCTCAACGCCGGGCCGGTAAAACCAATGATGTAGTTGCCTTGGCTGTCTTTACGGGTCTGAACCAGGTTGGCTTCACCCTTGTTCGGGATCCAAGCGGTCACGAAGTAGTGTTGCAACCAGGCAACCCAGCCACCTTGAACGGTTTCTTTCAGCGAACCCTTGTCGATATCTTTCATCGACACTTTTTTGTACGGCTCACCACTTGTCCACAGGGCGGCGCCCAGGTAAGTCGCGGTGCCGGTGGCGGTGCTGGAAGAAGGATCGGAGCTGCCATCACGCTTGAGCTGGGCAAACAGGTTGCCACTCCAGGGTTTGTCGCTTTCGTTGTCGATCAGATAAGTGACCTTCAAGTCGTACAAACCACGGGTAAAGCTGAAACGCTTGATGTAGTTGATGCCGTCGAGGCTGAATTTCAGGTCGACGTTCAACTGGTTCTGGCCGTCAGCCAGTTGATAAGTCTTCTGTTCGGTCGAATAAACCGGACGACCGGTAGCACGAGCATCCGGACCATTGGTGCCGGTCAGGCCACTTTGCGCCAGATAAACACGCTCGCCACCGTTATCGAACAGTTGGAACGGAACATCCGGATGGTCTTGGCGACGTGGATACAGCGGCAGTTTCAACTGCGCGATATCACCACCTTGCGGGTCGATAGCCAGGTCGAGCACATCCGTTTTCACGTGGATGAGGTCTTTATTGGTGACCACTGGCGTTTCTACAGGGGCGCTGGTTTCGCCATTCGCGCTGGGAACATCGGCATTCGCGGACGCATTATTACCCAGCGGGGCGTCCGGAATAGCCGGCGCGGCCTGATTGGTAGCAACATTCTGAGTCGGCAGGGCAGCCTGGCCGTAGTCCTGGTTCCACTTAAGAACCATGACGTAGGACACGATTGCCAGGGCGACGATCAGGATCGTGCGTTTAATATCCATGATTACTCGGCCATCGAAGAAGAACGGGAGGTAGGGATAGGTGGAACCGGGTCATAACCACCGGGATTCCACGGATGACAGCGACCTAAACGACGAAAGGTCAGCCAGCCACCGCGCAGAAGACCATGATTTTCTATGGCCTCTAACGCGTAGCAGGAACAACTGGGGTAGAAACGACAGTGGTTTGCCATCAGGGGACTAATGGCATAGCGATAAAACTGGATCGGAACGATTGCCAGTTTACGCATCAAGGCTGTCTACCCCTACAGTTTCGGTGCTGACTGCTGGTGCTGGCTTGTGGGTACGCGCCAAACGTTTCCAGAGCTTGCCGAAATGCTGAATCAATTCGGGGTTTTCTACATCACCCAAGCCTTTGCGCGCGACGATAACAATATCCCAACCAACCAGAGTGTCCTGGTGGAGGCGAAACGATTCGCGCATCAGACGCTTGAGGCGATTGCGCTCAACGGAGAGCTTTACGCTCTTCTTGCCGATCACCAACCCGAGACGGGGGTGATCAAGATCGTTGTTACGCGCAAGGAGCAGGAGATTTTTCCCCGGAACCTTGCCGGTGGGGGAGTCAAAGACTGCCTTGAAATGCCGGGGGGTTAGCAGACGCTTTTCCCGACTGAAGTCCTGACTCACCACCAGTACCGGATTATCAAACTGCCAGACGCGCACGACCTTTGGCGCGGCGACGCGACAGGACAGCACGGCCGTTCTTGGTAGCCATGCGAGCACGGAAGCCGTGAGTACGGGCGCGTTTGATGGTGCTTGGTTGGAAAGTACGTTTCATGGCGTTGTTACCTGGTTCGTCCACAACGGGCCGGAATGGCCCCCGTTTTAAGAGACCGGCGATTCTAGAGAAAGCAAGCCTCTAGGTCAATTTCCAACCAGCTTTTCCTTTAATTAGATCTCCAAGCGGTTATCTGGTCCTACCAGTCATCCAGCTTTCATCAGCGAACCCATAGATATAAAAATAAAGAAGGAAGTTATTTAAAGCTTTTCTGTAAAGCTTATAAAAGCTAGGGGCGCGATCATCTGTGGATAACTACCTCTAGCCCTTGTTCTACATGATGTACAGAGAATGACAACACGGGGGAGAAGCGGTGCTCTGCCTGTGCTGCGCTATCGGATAAGCTGTGTGTGGAATGGGTTGTTATCCACAGGCCAGTTACCCACAGACTTTCGACCCCACTTGTGCAACGAGCTTAAGGGCGCTTATCCACAGAGCTTATGCACAGACCACTGGTCGCCTTTTTCGCGGTTAAGGCATTGATTTTGGCTGCCCTGTGAGCAACCTACATGTGGATAAGTGGGCGGCTGGCCGCTACAATGGCGGCTGTTTTTGCCTCACCGGCTTTCAACTTAGGGGATATCCGTGTCAGTGGAACTTTGGCAGCAGTGCGTGGAGCTTTTGCGCGATGAGCTGCCTGCCCAGCAATTCAACACCTGGATCCGTCCGCTACAGGTCGAAGCCGAAGGCGACGAGTTGCGTGTCTACGCACCCAATCGTTTTGTTCTCGACTGGGTCAACGAGAAGTATCTGAGCCGCGTTCTCGAATTGCTCGACGAACACGGTAATGGCCTCGCGCCCGTGCTCTCCTTATTAATAGGCAGCAAACGTAGCTCGGCACCGCGTGCTGCGCCGAATGCGCCTTTGGCAGCTGCAGCATCGCAAGCCCAGGCCGCAGCGGCACCGGTTGCCGCTTCCGCCGCTCCTACCGCGATGCAGTCCAAATCCTCTGCGCAAAAAAATGCGCCAGCGAATGAAGAGCCGTCCCGTGACAGCTTCGACCCGATGGCGGGCGCCAGCTCCCAGCAAGCACCGATCCGCGCTGAACAGCGCACCGTGCAGGTTGAGGGTGCGCTCAAGCACACCAGCTACCTGAACCGCACCTTTACCTTTGAAAACTTCGTCGAAGGTAAGTCAAACCAGTTGGCTCGAGCGGCTGCCTGGCAAGTTGCCGATAATCCCAAGCATGGTTACAACCCACTCTTCCTTTATGGTGGCGTTGGCTTGGGTAAGACGCACTTGATGCACGCTGTGGGTAACCATCTATTAAAGAAGAATCCGAATGCCAAGGTTGTGTACCTGCACTCGGAGCGCTTCGTGGCTGACATGGTCAAGGCCCTGCAGCTCAATGCAATCAACGAATTCAAGCGTTTCTACCGCTCCGTTGACGCTTTGCTGATCGATGACATTCAATTCTTCGCTCGCAAGGAACGTTCCCAGGAGGAGTTCTTCCACACCTTTAACGCCCTGCTCGAAGGCGGCCAGCAGGTCATCTTGACCAGTGACCGTTACCCGAAGGAAATCGAAGGCCTGGAAGAACGCTTGAAATCGCGCTTTGGCTGGGGCTTGACCGTGGCGGTAGAACCGCCGGAACTGGAAACCCGGGTCGCGATCCTGATGAAAAAGGCCGACCAGGCGAAAGTCGACCTGCCCCATGACGCGGCGTTCTTCATCGCCCAACGCATTCGCTCCAACGTGCGCGAGCTGGAAGGCGCACTCAAGCGGGTCATCGCTCACTCGCACTTCATGGGCCGCGATATCACCATCGAGCTGATTCGCGAATCCCTCAAAGACTTGTTGGCTCTGCAGGACAAACTGGTAAGTGTGGATAACATCCAGCGCACCGTGGCCGAGTACTACAAGATCAAGATTTCCGACCTGCTGTCCAAGCGCCGTTCGCGCTCGGTCGCGCGTCCCCGTCAGGTGGCCATGGCCCTCTCCAAGGAGTTGACCAACCACAGCTTGCCGGAAATCGGTGATGTGTTTGGCGGGCGCGACCACACCACGGTCTTGCACGCATGCCGCAAGATCAACGAACTTAAGGAATCCGACGCGGATATTCGCGAGGACTACAAGAACCTGCTGCGTACACTGACAACTTGATGACACCAGCGCAGCTTATTAAGGCAAGGGACTAGACCATGCATTTCACCATTCAACGCGAAGCCCTGTTGAAACCCCTGCAACTGGTCGCAGGCGTCGTCGAGCGCCGACAGACCTTGCCGGTGCTCTCTAACGTATTGCTGGTAGTCGAAGGCCAGCAATTGTCTCTGACGGGTACCGACCTGGAAGTCGAACTGGTTGGTCGCGTCCAACTCGAAGAGCCCGCCGAACCAGGCGAGATCACTGTGCCAGCGCGCAAGCTGATGGACATCTGCAAGAGCCTTCCGAACGACGCGCTGATCGACATCAAGGTTGATGAGGCGAAGTTGGTGGTTAAGGCCGGTCGCAGCCGGTTCACGTTGTCCACTTTACCGGCCAATGATTTCCCTACCGTGGAAGAAGGGCCGGGTTCGCTGACCTGCAGCCTGGAGCAAAGCAAACTGCGTCGCTTGATCGAGCGTACCAGCTTCGCCATGGCCCAGCAGGACGTACGCTACTACCTCAACGGCATGCTACTGGAAGTGTCGGAAGGCATCATCCGTGCCGTGGCCACTGACGGCCACCGCCTGGCGATGTGCTCGATGCGTGCCGATATTGGTCAGCCGGATCGTCATCAGGTGATTGTGCCGCGCAAAGGTATCCTCGAGCTGGCGCGTCTGCTCACCGAACCGGATGGCAACGTCAGTATTGTTCTAGGTCAGCACCACATCCGCGCAACCACGGGTGAGTTCACCTTCACCTCCAAACTGGTTGACGGCAAGTTCCCGGATTACGAGCGCGTGTTGCCTAAAGGTGGCGACAAGCTGGTGATTGGTGATCGTCAGGCCCTGCGTGAAGCGTTCAGCCGTACTGCGATTCTGTCGAACGAAAAGTACCGTGGCATTCGCCTGCAACTGGCCAACGGCCAACTGAAAATCCAGGCCAACAACCCGGAACAGGAAGAGGCGGAAGAAGAAGTGGGCGTCGACTACAACGGCGGTTCGCTAGAGATCGGCTTCAACGTGAGCTACTTGTTGGACGTGCTGGGTGTCATGACGACCGAACAGGTTCGCCTGATCCTGTCGGATTCCAACAGCAGCGCCCTGGTGCAAGAATCTGACAACGACGACTCGGCGTATGTTGTCATGCCGATGCGCCTGTAATCATGCTCAGCAGAAGCTAGATGTCCCTCAGTCGCGTCTCGGTCACCGCGGTGCGCAATCTGCACCCGGTGACCTTCTCCCCTTCCCCCCGCATCAATATCCTCCATGGCGCCAACGGCAGTGGCAAAACCAGCGTGCTGGAAGCCATCCACTTGCTGGGGCTTGCCCGTTCTTTCCGCAGTGCCCGCCTGTTACCAGTGATTCAATACGAGCAATTGGCCTGCACCGTGTTTGGCCAAGTTGAACTGGCGGAGGGCGGTCATAGCAGCCTGGGCATATCCCGTGATCGCGGCGGTGAGTTTCAAATCCGAATTGACGGGCAAAACGCTCGTAGTGCAGCGCAACTGGCTGAAATTTTGCCGTTGCAGTTGATCAACCCCGACAGTTTCCGATTGTTGGAAGGCGCGCCTAAAATTCGCCGGCAATTCCTTGATTGGGGCGTGTTCCACGTGGAACCACGCTTCATGGCCACTTGGCAGCGCCTGCAGAAGGCCCTGCGGCAGCGGAACTCATGGCTGCG
Source organism: Pseudomonas sp. MF6755 (assembly GCF_016405635.1). NCBI lineage: Bacteria > Pseudomonadati > Pseudomonadota > Gammaproteobacteria > Pseudomonadales > Pseudomonadaceae > Pseudomonas > Pseudomonas sp. MF6755. The sequence goes on along the minus strand of NZ_JAEKDA010000026.1, from coordinate 58,817 downwards.
GCATGGTACACTTGATGCCGCTTCGCAAGCAGTCTGGGACCGGGAACTGTGCCTGGCCAGCGACGAAATAGATGAATACCGCCGTGCCTATATCAAAGCCTTGAAACCAGTCTTTGAGCAGACCTTGAGCGAGTTGTTGGATCTCGAGGGACTGACGCTGAGTTACTACCGGGGTTGGGACAAAGATCGTGAGCTGAGTGCAGTGCTTGCGACGTCTCTGCAGCGGGATCAGCAAATCGGACACACCCAGGCCGGACCCCAACGCGCTGACTTGCGCCTTAGATTAGGCGCACATAATGCTGCGGATATCTTGTCCCGTGGCCAGCAGAAGTTGGTGGTGTGTGCGCTGCGTATCGCACAAGGGCATCTGGTTAGCCAGGCCCGACGCGGTCAGTGTATTTATCTGGTGGATGACTTGCCGTCGGAGCTCGACGAGCAGCACCGCCGTTCGCTATGCCGCTTGTTGGAAGACTTACGCTGCCAGGTGTTTATCACCTGTGTAGACCACGAATTATTGAGGGAAGGCTGGCAGACGGAAACGCCAGTCGCTTTGTTCCACGTGGAACAAGGCCGTATCACCCAGACCCACGACCATCGGGAGTGAAGGCATGAGCGAAGAAAACACGTACGACTCGACCAGCATTAAAGTGCTGAAAGGTTTGGATGCCGTACGCAAACGTCCCGGTATGTACATTGGCGACACCGATGATGGTAGCGGTCTGCACCACATGGTGTTTGAGGTGGTCGATAACTCCATCGACGAAGCTCTGGCCGGTCACTGCGACGACATCAGCATTATCATCCACCCGGATGAGTCCATTACCGTGCGTGACAACGGTCGTGGCATCCCGGTAGACGTACACAAAGAAGAAGGCGTTTCGGCGGCAGAGGTCATCATGACCGTGCTCCACGCCGGCGGTAAGTTCGACGACAACTCCTATAAAGTATCCGGTGGTTTGCACGGTGTGGGTGTGTCGGTAGTGAACGCACTGTCCGAAGAGTTGATTCTTACCGTTCGCCGCAGCGGCAAGATCTGGGAGCAGACCTACGTCCATGGTGTGCCACAGGAGCCGATGAAAATTGTTGGCGACAGTGAAACCACCGGTACCCAGATCCACTTCAAGCCCTCGGCTGAAACCTTCAAGAACATCCACTTCAGCTGGGATATCCTGGCCAAGCGGATTCGCGAACTGTCCTTCCTCAACTCCGGTGTCGGCATCGTCCTCAGGGATGAGCGCAGCGGCAAGGAAGAACTGTTCAAGTACGAAGGCGGCCTGCGTGCGTTCGTTGAATACCTGAACACCAACAAGACTGCGGTCAACCAGGTGTTCCACTTCAACATCCAGCGTGAAGACGGCATCGGCGTGGAAATCGCCCTGCAGTGGAACGACAGCTTCAACGAGAACCTGTTGTGCTTCACCAACAACATTCCACAGCGCGATGGCGGTACTCACCTGGTGGGTTTCCGTTCTGCGCTGACGCGTAACCTGAACACCTACATCGAGGCGGAAGGCCTGGCGAAGAAGCATAAAGTCGCCACCACCGGTGATGATGCTCGTGAAGGTCTGACTGCGATTATCTCGGTCAAGGTTCCGGATCCGAAGTTCAGCTCCCAGACCAAAGACAAGCTGGTGTCTTCCGAAGTGAAGACTGCGGTTGAGCAGGAAATGGGCAAGTACTTCTCCGACTTCCTGTTGGAAAACCCGAACGAAGCCAAGCTGGTTGTCGGCAAGATGATCGATGCTGCCCGCGCTCGTGAAGCCGCGCGTAAAGCCCGTGAGATGACCCGCCGTAAAGGCGCGCTGGATATCGCTGGCCTGCCGGGCAAACTGGCTGACTGCCAGGAGAAGGACCCTGCCCTCTCCGAACTGTACCTGGTGGAAGGTGACTCTGCTGGCGGTTCCGCCAAGCAGGGTCGTAACCGTCGCACCCAGGCCATCCTGCCGTTGAAGGGTAAGATCCTTAACGTCGAGAAGGCTCGCTTCGACAAGATGATTTCGTCCCAGGAAGTCGGCACCTTGATCACGGCATTGGGCTGCGGTATTGGCCGTGATGAGTACAACATCGACAAGCTGCGCTACCACAACATCATCATCATGACCGATGCTGACGTCGACGGTTCGCACATCCGTACCCTGCTGCTGACCTTCTTCTTCCGTCAGTTGCCTGAGCTGATCGAGCGTGGCTACATTTACATCGCCCAGCCGCCGTTGTACAAAGTGAAAAAAGGCAAGCAAGAGCAATACATCAAAGACGACGACGCCATGGAAGAGTACATGACGCAGTCGGCCCTGGAAGATGCGAGCCTGCACTTGAACGACGAAGCCCCGGGTATCTCCGGTGAGGCGCTGGAGCGCCTGGTTAACGACTTCCGTATGGTGATGAAGACGCTCAAGCGTTTGTCACGCCTGTACCCTCAGGAGCTGACCGAGCACTTCATCTACTTGCCATCGGTGAGCCTGGAGCAGTTGGGTGACCACGCACACATGCAGGATTGGCTGGCCCAATACGAAGTGCGTCTGCGTACCGTCGAGAAGTCCGGCCTGGTATACAAAGCCAGCCTGCGTGAAGACCGTGAACGTAACGTATGGCTGCCAGAGGTCGAACTGATCTCCCACGGCCTGTCGAACTATGTCACCTTCAACCGCGACTTCTTCGGCAGCAACGACTACAAGACTGTAGTCACCCTCGGCGCGCAACTGAGCACCCTGCTGGACGACGGTGCATACATTCAGCGTGGCGAGCGTAAGAAAGCAGTCAAGGAGTTCAAGGAAGCTTTGGACTGGTTGATGGCCGAAAGCACCAAGCGCCATACCATCCAGCGATACAAAGGTCTGGGCGAGATGAACCCGGATCAGTTGTGGGAAACCACCATGGACCCGGCACAGCGTCGCATGCTGCGCGTGACCATCGAAGACGCCATTGGCGCAGACCAGATCTTCAACACCCTGATGGGTGATGCGGTCGAGCCTCGTCGTGACTTCATCGAGAGCAATGCCTTGGCCGTGTCTAACCTGGACTTCTGAACAGGCTCACTGCTAAAACAAAAAGGCCAACGCTAGCGTTGGCCTTTTTTATTGGCTGCTGATTGAGCCTTTTAAAATGCTCCACGTGGAACATCAATGGTTTTAACTCTCTGTGGCAGTCGCCACGCTCTCTAACCGATACCCGTACCCATAGATCGTCAACAGTTGCCAACCACGGTCCGCCGTCAGCCCAAGTTTGTTGCGCAGACGGTAGATGTGCGTATCCAAAGGTCGTGACGAAACCATTTCCTCGTGGCTCCAGAACCGCTCATACAGATACTCGCGAGACAGCGGTCGGGCCAAGTTGGCGAACAGGCAACTGGCCAGACGGTATTCCCGCTCCGTCAGGTTGATGGGTTTGCCTGCGCGGGTGACGGTCAGTTCAGCGTCGTCGAAGGTCAGATCATTGAAGCTCTGCACTTCCTGGGTAGCCGACTTCTGCAGGCCGTGGCGACGCAAAACAGCGCTGACTCGGGCTTTGAGTTCGTTGGGTCGAAAGGGCTTGCTGACGTAATCATCCGCCCCGCTGTTCAACGCTGTGACGATATCGCTCTCGGCATCGCGACTGGTGAGCATGATCACGGCAGGGGGCGATTCCATGTGCTCGCGGGTCCAGCGCAATAATGCAATGCCCGAGATATCCGGCAGTTGCCAGTCAAGTATCAGTAGGTCAAAGGTTTCCCGACGCAATTGGCGCAGCAGGTCTTCACCGCGTTCGAAGAAATGCAGGGACCATGGCTGCTCCGCAGGGCTGGGAATTTGTCGCAGTGTCTGTTCCACCCGTCGCAATTCGGCGGGTTCGTCATCCAGTATTGCGACTCGCATGGGTGGGTCCTTCCTACAAAAAATACGACAGCTTCAATGGGAGGCACATGCTGCGCAAAGGCCGGTCTCTGAATCTGAATAATTATGGACGGATTCTAAGATCCCTGGTTCTCTCGATACGCTGATATCAACTTCAAGAGCCTTTCTTCCTCAGGGAAAGATACCGACTCCCGTCTATAAGGAAAAGGTTCGCTGCCAATAGCCTCGCCGGTACGTGATGCCCATACTCTTATGTGCGGTATGGATTATTACGCTGTCCTGCACAAAGTCCTCCAATGAGACCGAAATAAGCTTCACTGGTTTCAGAACATCGCATGCGCTTCATCGTAACCATCTGGAGAGGGAACTAGTCCTGTGAAACTATGGAGCAAGGCCGAGAAACGCCAACCTACCCAGGCACAGCTTCTGTTTCATGGTTTGGTGCGCGAATGGCTGCTGATCGGCTTGGTATTGCTGCCCTTTACTGTTTACTTATCCTTGAGCTCAGGACTGGCCCTCAATAACCCGCTCTACGATAGCTTGCGCCGGCTGACACCTTTGCCGGTAGATCCACGAATTTTGCTGGTGACCATTGATGCCCCCAGCCTGGAATTACTCGGCCCATGGCCCTGGCCGCGCAGCGTGCATGCCGACCTGATTGAACGCCTGAGCAGCGCCCAGCCAGCAGGCATTTTGTTTGATGTAATCTTCAGTGAGCCCGGCAGTGGTGCCGATGACCAGCGATTGGCCGATGCCGTATGCAAGGCCGGCAATGTGTTGCTGCCTGTCATCGGTGACAGCAGTGTGAGCCCTAGCTCCCCAGAAGAGCCGTTGTCACCACTGCTCAAGTGCGCCAAAGGCGTCGGGCATATCAACGTCGAAGCAGACAAAGACGGTGTCGTACGCAGCATGTATCTGCGTGAAGGCCCTCCCGGCAGGACGCTCCCGCAATTGGCATGGCTGGCATTCACATTGAATGGGCAGGCGCCGATCATGCCTGGGCTGACGCAAGCGCCCAGCAGCGAACGGTGGCACCAGGAACATGAGATTCGTGTACCTTTCACCTCCACAGCTGACCACTTTCCCAGCGTGTCCTACGTCAGCCTACTACGCGGTGAGGTGCCTCCCGAGTTGCTGCGTGGCCGGCTGATTCTAATAGGCGCTATCGCCTATGGAATGGCTGATCGTTTCGTTACACCACTCTCCTCCACCGTTGGCACGACAGCGGGTGTGGAGATCCAGGCGGATGTGCTTAACGGCTTACTGCAGGATCGCAGCATTGTCGACCTGCCCGGTTGGCTGGCAGCGCTGTTGGCAACGTCATTGGTAACGTTGCTGCTGGGCCTTCTGTTATATCGCCCACGCTACGCCCTGTGGATGACATTGGCGGGCATGGTCACGGCGTTGGTGGGGTCATGGGCGCTGTTGCGCCTGGGCCACTGGTGGTCTCCCGCGGCGTGCATGATTGGTCTGTTGCTAAGCTATCTGATCTGGAACTGGCGACGCTTGAGCGTGATCCTTGCCTACTTCGGCTGGGAACTGGCCCGCCTGGATAACGAGCCCAAGGTGCTGCCTGAGCGTCGTCGTGCACCCGCCAGTAAAGGTGACGTACTGCAAGGGCGGATCTTTGCCCTTGAGCAAGCAGTGAGCCGCACGCGGGATACACGGCGCTTTATGGCCGATGGATTGGAGTGTCTGCCCGTCGCGACGCTGATTACCGACCCCCAGGGCAGTATTCTGTTGGCCAATCGCGTGGCCCGTGAAGTATTCGGCAATGATCTGGTCAGCGAAAACCTCGTCGAACAACTCGCCGATTTGGGTTATCCCCCGCTGCACAACGGCGTACGCCCTGCCCTGTCGGCACTGGAGCTGGTCGAGTTCCGCGACATCCACCAACGCAGTTTGCGCATGGAGCTTGCACCTTTGCTTCCGGCCGAAGGTGATTTTGCCCTCGGCTGGCTGTTGAGCCTGACTGACCTGAGCAAGGAGCGCGAAGCCCAGCAGCACCGTGAGACCATGTTGCGTTTCCTTTCCCACGACCTGCGTGCACCGCACTCGGCGATCCTTGCTTTGCTGGATGTGCATAACAGTGAGTCGCCAGTCTTTGCTCAAATCGAACAGCAGGTTCGACGGGCCTTAAGCCTTACCGAATCTTTTGTGCAGTTGGCCAAGGCCGAGGCAGACGGCTACCAGTTCCAACCGACCCTGTTCGCCATGTTGGTGATGGACGCCTTTGATCAAGTGGCAGTGATTGCGCAACTCAAGGGCATCCACCTGGTCCACGATCTGGATGAGGCCGACGAGGCCATGGTTTACGCCGATCAGTCATTGCTCACCCGGGCATTGTTCAATGTGCTGGAAAACGCGATCAAATACTCTTCTTCCGGTACCACCGTCAGGCTGAGGCATGCCAGCGCGCAAGGTTGGTTGGAATGCCGTATCAGCGACCAGGGGCCGGGCATTGCAGCCAAGGATTTGCCGGAGTTGTTCAGCCAATACCGGCGCTTCGATTCCGCCCAGGGCAGTGACGGTCTTGGGCTTGGGCTGACTATGGTTAAAGCCGTGGTTGAACGGCATGGCGGGCGCATCGTTTGTGAAAGTGAGCTGGGTAAAGGTTCGACGTTCATCCTGTTAATACCGCAGTTGGACGACTAAAAAACCTACTTTTCTGCTGTGCATAAAAAACCGGTCACAAGGACCGGTTTTTTAATGAAGAAAAAACTTATGCACGTTTTTCGAGATTTTATGAGCTCTAGAAATATGTAATTAAATCAGCTTCTTATGAAGCAAAAAAGCTGATTCGCCAACAAAGCGTACACAGGTTATCCACAGATGCTCAAACCGCTGGCGTCTCCACCACAGCAGGTTCTGGAGGCAGGGAGCCCATGGCCCGCTGCTGCGCTTCATTCCACGCTGCGGCGCGGTCATTCAGCGCGGCAATGGCACGCGGCCCTTCACCTTCTGCGTACATTGGTTCGCCGATCACTACGGTGATGGTGCCTGGGCGTTTGGCCCAGCCGGTCTTGGGCCAGAACTTGCCGGCATTATGCGCAATCGGCAGCACCGGCAAGTTGGCGTTGACCGCCAGCGCGGTACCGCCCCGTGAGAACTTGCCCACCGTGCCGTAGGGCACCCGCGTACCTTCCGGGAAGATCAGTACCCACACGCCATCCTTGAGCAGCTCGTCACCCTTCTTGGCGACATGCTTGAGCGCCGCCTTGGGGTTATCGCGGTCGATGGCGATCGGCCGGAGCATGGCCATGGCCCAGCCGAAAAATGGCACATACAGCAGCTCGCGCTTGAGCACCTGGCTCAGCGGCGAGAAGTAGGCCGAAAGGAAGAACGTCTCCCAGGTGCTCTGGTGGTTCGAGAGAATCACACAGGGCTGTTCCGGAACGTTTTCAGCGCCCTTGATCTCGAAGCGGATGTTCAGGAATACCTTGCTCAGCCACAACGCGCAGCGGCACCAATAAACGTTGATGAAGCGATAGCGCGCCTTGAAGGGCAGGAACGGTGCAATAAAAAAGCTCAGGGTGCACCAGAGAAACGAACTGGTGCCCAGCAGCAGGTAAAAGAAAAAGGTTCTGATGGCCTGCAAGATCGACATGGCGGCATTTACCGTTGCGGGACACGGCCCGCCTGTTAAAAGCGCACTCCCGAACAATCCTTGGTCAGGAAGTCGAGGGCGGCTAGTTGTTGATAAGTTCTGCGGCAACGGCCGCCAGATCGTCAAAAATCAAGGTGCCTACCGGCAGGTTTTTCGCCTGGGTCTTTTCGCCTTTTCCGGACTTAACCAAAACTGGCTGAGAGTCGACGGCCTTGGCCGCCTCCAGGTCACCGAGGCTGTCCCCGACGAACCATATCCCAGCCAGCGGCACCTTGTAATGTTCTGCAATGATTTTCAACATGCCAGGCTTGGGCTTACGGCAATCGCAGCCCTCATCCGGCCCGTGGGGGCAGTAGACCACTAGCCCCACCTCGCCTCCCTGCTCGGCCACTAACGTGCGCAAACGCGCGTGCATGGCGTCCAGGGTAGCGATGTCGTAATAGCCACGGGCGATGCCGGACTGGTTGGTAGCGATGGCCACCGTCCAGCCGGCTTTGCTCAACTGCGCGATGGCCTCGATCGAGCCGGGCAGCGGGATCCATTCATCCACCGACTTGATGTAAGCGTCGGAGTCGTAATTGATCACCCCGTCCCGATCGAGAATCAGCAGCTTCAACATGATCAGCCCAGTACGGAAATGTCAGCGATATTGATGAACAGGCCACGCAGGCGCGCGAGCATGGCGTAGCGGTTTTTCCGCACGCCGGCATCGTCGGCATTGATCATCACCGCCTCAAAGAACGCGTCCACCGGTTCGCGCAACGACGCCAGGCGCGCCAACGCTTCAGCGTAGTTACGCTCGGCGATCAGCGGCTTGACGGCGTTTTCAGCCTTGGCGATGGCGGAGTTCAGCGAGAACTCCTTGGCATCGGCAAACAGGCTCGGGTCAACTTCGGCATTGCCGAGGTTGTCGGCCTTGCTCAGCAGGTTCGACACGCGCTTGTTCACGGCGGCCAGCGCATCGGCTTCCGGCAGCTTGCGGAACGCTTGTACGGCTTGTACACGCTGGTCGAAGTCCAGCGCCGAACCCGGTTGCAGGGCACGCACCGACAGGTAGACGGAAACGTCCACGCCTTCGTCTTCGTAACGCGCACGCAGGCGGTCGAACACGAACTCCAGCACTTGCTCGGCCAGGCCGGCTTGCTTGACCTTGGCACCGAACTGGCCGACGGCGAACACCACGGCCTGGGTCAGGTCGAGGTCCAGCTTCTTGTCGATCAGGATCCGCAGCACGCCCAAGGCCGCACGGCGCAGGGCATACGGGTCTTTGCTACCGGTTGGCAGCATGCCGATACCGAAGATGCCCACGAGGGTATCCAGCTTGTCGGCGATGGCCACGGCCGCACCGGTCAGGGTGGTCGGCAGTTCTGCACCGGCACCGCGCGGCATGTACTGCTCGTTCAGGGCCAGGGCGACTTCTTCCGGCTCGCCATCGTTGAGGGCGTAGTAGTAACCGGCAACGCCTTGCATCTCAGGGAACTCGCCGACCATCTCGGTAGCCAGGTCGCATTTGGACAGCAAGCCGGCACGTGCGGCCCAGGCCGGGTCGCCGCCAATACGCGGAGCAATGTAGGCCGCCAGTTTGGAAACCCGTACGGCCTTGTCGTAGACACTGCCGAGTTTTTCCTGGAACACCACGTTTTGCAGGCGCAGGTTGAAGTCTTCGAGCTTCTGCTTCTTGTCTTGCTTGAAGAAGAACTCAGCATCGGTCAGGCGCGGGCGAACGACTTTTTCGTTACCGGCGATGATCTGCTGTGGGTCCTTGCTTTCGATGTTGGCCACGGTGATAAAACGCGGCAGCAACTTACCGTCCGCGTCCAGCAGGCAGAAATACTTCTGGTTGTCCTGCATGGTAGTGATCAGCGCTTCTTGCGGCACATCGAGGAAACGCTCTTCGAACGAGCACACCAGCGGCACTGGCCATTCCACCAGGGCGGTCACTTCGTCCAACAGGCTTGGCGGCACGATGGCAGTGCCTTCCTGCAGACGCGCCAGCTCTTCGGTACGTTTGCTGATCAGCTCACGACGCTCATTGGCATCGGCCAGTACGTAAGTGGCGCGCAGGTCGTTGAGGTAGTTGGCCGGCGAGGTGATACGTACGCTTTCTGGATGATGGAAGCGATGACCACGGGAATCACGGCCCGCCTTCTGGGCAAGGATGGTGCAATCGATGACCTGGTCACCGAGCAGCATCACCAGCCATTGGGTCGGGCGCACGAACTCTTCCTTGCGCGCACCCCAGCGCATGCGCTTAGGGATAGGCAAGTCGTTCAGGGAGTCTTCAACGATGGTCGGCAGCAGGCTGGCGGTCGGCTTGCCGGTGATGACCTGGCTGAAACGCAGTTTCGGACCGCTCTGGTCGATCTCGCTCAGCTCGACGCCGCATTTCTTGGCAAAGCCAAGGGCGGCTTGGGTCGGGTTGCCTTCGGCATCGAAAGCCGCCTGGCGCGGTGGGCCGTCCAGGTTGATGCTGCGGTCAGGCTGCTGGGTTTCCAGGGCGGTCAGCAGTACAGCCAGGCGACGCGGCGCGGCGTAGACTTTCTTCGCTTCAAACTTCAGGCCGGCACTCTGCAGGCCTTTTTCGATACCGGCCAGGAACGCATCGGCCAGGGTATTGAGTGCCTTGGGTGGCAGCTCTTCGGTGCCCAGTTCAACCAGGAAATCTTGAGCACTCATTGTGCAGCCTCCAGCTTAGCCAACACTTCATCACGCAAATCCGGGGTTGCCATCGGGAAGCCCAGCTTGGCGCGAGCCAGCAAGTAGGCTTGGGCGACGGAACGCGCCAGGGTGCGTACACGCAGGATGTATTGCTGGCGCGCCGTCACCGAGATAGCACGGCGGGCGTCCAGCAGGTTGAAGGTATGGGACGCCTTCAACACCATTTCATAGCTTGGCAACGGCAGCGGCTGGTCGAGTTCGATCAGGCGCTTGGCTTCGCTTTCGTAGAAGTCGAACAGTTCGAACAGCTTCTCGACGTTGGCGTGTTCGAAGTTGTAGGTGGACTGCTCCACTTCGTTCTGGTGGAACACGTCGCCGTAGGTGACTTTGCCGAACGGGCCGTCAGCCCACACCAGGTCGTAGACCGAGTCCACGCCCTGCAGGTACATGGCCAGGCGTTCGAGACCGTAGGTGATCTCGCCGGTCACCGGGTAGCACTCGATGCCACCAGCTTGCTGGAAGTAGGTGAACTGCGTCACTTCCATGCCATTGAGCCAGACTTCCCAGCCCAGGCCCCAGGCGCCCAGGGTTGGTGACTCCCAGTTGTCTTCGACGAAACGGATGTCGTGCACCAGTGGGTCCAGGCCAACATGTTTCAGCGAGCCCAGGTACAGTTCCTGGAAGTTGTCCGGGTTGGGCTTCAATACCACCTGGAACTGGTAGTAGTGCTGCAGACGGTTCGGGTTTTCGCCGTAGCGGCCGTCAGTCGGGCGACGACTGGGCTGCACATAAGCGGCGTTCCAGGTTTCCGGGCCGATGGCCCGCAGGAATGTAGCGGTGTGGAAAGTGCCGGCGCCTACTTCCATATCGTAGGGCTGAAGTACCACACAACCTTGCTCGGCCCAGTATTGCTGGAGGGCGAGGATCAAGTCTTGGAAGGTACGCACGGCTGGCGTAGGCTGGCTCACGAAATTCACCTGTTACTTGGGCTGCGATTTAAAGAGCGGGAGTATACCCGATTCGGCCCTGCCACCACCCCCTGGAGCCTTATGCCACGCTGCTTTTGGTGTTCTGAAGATCCGCTATACATGGCTTATCACGATCAGGAGTGGGGAACGCCGCTGCGCGATGCGCAGGGTTTGTTCGAGTTGCTTTTGCTCGAAGGGTTCCAGGCGGGCCTGTCCTGGATCACCGTTTTACGTAAACGCGAGCATTATCGAAAGGTCTTGTTCGGCTTCGATGCGCAGCGTCTGGCGCAGTTGAGCGATGACGAAATCGAGGTGCTGATGCTGGATCCGGGCATCGTGCGCAATCGCTTGAAGCTCAACGCTACCCGGCGCAACGCTGCCGCCTGGCTGGCGTTGGAAGATCCGGTGGGGCTGCTCTGGTCGTTCGTCGACGGCGTGCCCAAGGTCAATCACTTCAAGGATCGCAGTGAAGTCCCGGCGATTACCCCCGAGGCCGAAGCCATGAGCAAAGCCTTGAAAAAAGCTGGCTTCACTTTTGTCGGCCCGACCATCTGCTACGCCTTCATGCAGGCTTCGGGCATGGTCATGGACCACACTCAGGACTGCGACCGTTACGCGGACTTGGCCAACGCCGGTTAGAATGCCGGCTTTGCGCACCACACACGATCAGGAGTGACCTGTGGAAAAGTTTAAAGGCGCCTTGCTGGTAGGCGCTCTCCGGTTGTTTGCCCTGCTGCCCTGGCGCGCCGTACAAGCCGTCGGCACGGGCATCGGCTGGATCATGTGGAAAACCCCGAACCGCTCCCGCGACACGGTGCGGATCAATCTGTCCAAATGCTTCCCGGACATGGACCCAGCCGAGCGCGAACGCCTGGTGGGCCGCAGCCTGATGGACATCGGCAAGTCCCTGACCGAAAGCGCCTGCGCGTGGATCTGGCCGGCCCAGCGTTCCATCGACCTGGTACGCGAAGTCGAGGGCCTGGAAGTGCTGCACGAAGCCCTGGCCTCCGGCAAAGGCGTGGTGGGTATCACCAGCCACCTGGGCAACTGGGAAGTGTTGAACCACTTCTATTGCAGCCAGTGCAAACCGATCATTTTCTATCGCCCGCCCAAGCTCAAGGCGGTGGACGAGTTGCTGCGCAAACAGCGCGTGCAACTGGGCAACCGCGTGGCGGCGTCGACCAAGGAAGGCATCCTCAGCGTGATCAAGGAAGTGCGCAAAGGCGGCCAGGTGGGCATTCCTGCCGACCCGGAGCCGGCCGAATCCGCCGGTATCTTCGTACCGTTTTTCGCCACCCAGGCACTCACCAGCAAATTCGTGCCGAACATGCTCGCGGGCCACAAGGCGGTCGGCGTATTCCTGCACGCCCTGCGTCTGCCGGATGGCTCGGGCTACAAGGTGATCCTGGAAGCGGCGCCGGAAGACATGTACAGCACCGACACTGCCACGTCCTGCGCGGCGATGAGCAAGGTGGTGGAGCGTTATGTCGGTGCCTACCCGAGCCAGTACATGTGGAGCATGAAGCGCTTCAAGAAGCGCCCGCCGGGTGAGGCGCGGTGGTACTGATTCACACCTGACTCAAGACCGATATAGAAACAATGTGGGAGGGGGCTTGCTCCCGATAGCGGTGGTTCAGTCAAATATGCATTGGCTGACACACTGCCATCGGGAGCAAGCCCCCTCCCACATTTAGTCCTGTATCAAGCCTGGCGATCGAGTTTCTTCAGGAACACGGTCATCTCTTTTTCGGCCTGCTTGTCGCCGTGGGCCTGGGCCGCTTCAATGCCTTTTTCCCACGCCTGTCGTGCTGAGGCACTGTCACCCTGCGCCTGGTGCGCCTTACCCAACAACTTCCACGCCGCCGAATACTTCGGATCAAACTCGACGCACTTTTGCAGATGCTCCGCCGCCTTGGCGTGGTCCTTCAGGTCCAGATAACCCTTGCCCAAGCCAAAGCGCAGCAGCGAATTATCCACACCCTTGGCGAGCATTTTTTCCAGGGATTCGAGCATGCCGATGTACTCCGTCGTATCAGAAAAAGCTCAATCCCACGTGGAACAGTTTCTCCACATCGCGGATATGTTTTTTATCCACAAGGAACAAAATCACATGGTCACCCGTGGCGATCACCGTGTCGTCATGGGCAATGATCACTTCTTCATCGCGGATGATTGCGCCAATAGTCGTGCCCGGCGGCAGGCCGATATCGCGGATGGCCCTGCCAATCACCTTGCTCGACTTCGAGTCACCGTGGGCAATCGCCTCGATGGCTTCCGCCGCGCCCCGGCGCAGGGAGTGCACGCTGACGATATCGCCACGGCGCACGTGGGCGAGCAAGGTGCCGATAGTCGCCAGCTGCGGGCTGATGGCGATGTCGATGTCGCCGCCCTGGATCAGGTCGACATAGGCCGGGTTGTTGATGATCGTCATCACCTTCTTAGCCCCTAGCCGTTTGGCCAGCAGCGACGACATGATGTTGGCTTCGTCATCGTTGGTCAGGGCCAGGAAGATATCGGCGTCGGCGATGTTCTCTTCCATCAGCAGGTCGCGGTCCGAGGCGCTGCCTTGCAGTACGACGGTGCTGTCGAGGGTGTCGGACAAGTGCCGGCAACGCGCAGGGCTCATCTCGATGATCTTCACTTGGTAGCGGCTTTCGATGGCCTCGGCCAAGCGCTCGCCGATCTGCCCGCCGCCCGCGATCACAATGCGTTTGTAGCTCTCGTCGAGCCTGCGCATTTCGCTCATGACTGCACGAATATTCGCCTTGGCGGCGATGAAAAACACTTCGTCGTCGGCCTCGATCACCGTATCGCCCTGGGGCAGGATCGGCCGATCACGACGGAAAATGGCGGCTACGCGGGTTTCCACATTCGGCATGTGTTCGCGCAGCTGGCGCAGTTGCTGGCCCACCAGCGGCCCGCCGTAGTAAGCCTTCACCGCCACCAACTGCGCCTTGCCTTCAGCGAAGTCGATCACCTGCAAGGCGCCTGGAATCTCGATCAGGCGCTTGATGTAGTGGGTCACCACCTGTTCCGGGCTGATCAACACGTCCACGGGGATGGCGTCGTTATCGAACAGGCCGGCACGGGTCAGGTAGGCCGCTTCGCGCACCCGGGCGATCTTGGTCGGGGTGTGGAACAAGGTGTGGGCCACCTGGCAGGCGACCATGTTGGTCTCGTCGCTGTTGGTTACTGCGACCAGCATGTCGGCATCGTCGGCACCCGCCTGGCGCAGCACCGTCGGAAACGACGCGCGGCCTTGCACCGTACGGATATCCAGGCGGTCGCCCAGGTTGCGCAGGCGCTCGGCATCGGTGTCGACCACGGTGATGTCGTTGGCTTCGCCGGCCAAATGTTCGGCCAGCGTGCCACCGACCTGCCCTGCCCCAAGGATGATGATTTTCATCCGGTCACTCCCTTAAAACCATTCAGCCGCGTGCGGCGGCGATCTTGATCAGTTTGGCGTAGTAGAAGCCATCATGCCCGCCTTCCTGCGCGAGCAGTTGGCGACCGTGGGGCTGCTTGATGCCGGCGGTGGTAGCGAGGTCCAGCTCACGCGCACCGCTGGTGCGGGCGAGGAAGGCTGCAATGACCTCGGTATTTTCAGTCGGCAAGGTGGAGCAGGTGGCGTAAAGCAGGATGCCGCCGACTTCCAGGGTCGGCCACAGCGCGTCGAGCAGTTCGCCCTGCAGCACGGCCAGGGCGGCGATGTCGTCGGGTTGGCGGGTCAGCTTGATGTCCGGGTGCCGACGGATTACGCCGGTGGCCGAGCAGGGGGCGTCCAGCAGGATGCGCTGGAACGGCTTACCGTCCCACCAAGCGGCAGTGTCGCGGCCATCGGCGGCGATCAGTTCGGCGCTCAAGCCCAGTCGTGCGAGGTTTTCCCGTACGCGCACCAGCCGTTTAGCTTCAAGATCCACCGCCACCACGCCGGCCAGGTCTTTTTCGACCTCCAGGATGTGGCACGTCTTACCGCCAGGCGCACAACAGGCGTCGAGTACACGCTGGCCGGGAGCCAGGTCGAGCAAGTCGGCGGCCAATTGCGCGGCCTCGTCCTGCACGCTGATCCAGCCTTCGGCAAAACCCGGCAGGCTACGCACGTCGGCGGCGGCTTCGAGCACGATGCCGTCTGTGCTGTACATGCATGGCGTGGCGTTGATGCCGGCATCGGCCAGTAACCGCAGGTACGCGTCACGGCTGTGGTGACGACGGTTGACCCGCAGGATCATCGGCGGGTGTGCGTTGTTGGCCGCGCAGATCGTTTCCCATTGCTCGGGCCAGAAGGCTTTCAGGGACTTTTGCAGCCAACGCGGGTGGGCGGTACGCACCACCGGATCATGTTCCAGCTCGGCCAGCAGCGCTTCACTCTCGCGCTGGGCACGGCGTAGCACGGCATTGAGCAAGGCCTTGGCCCAGGGCTTTTTCAGTTTGTCGGCGCAACCGACGGTTTCACCGATGGCAGCGTGGGCCGGCACGCGGGTGTAGAGCAACTGATAGAGGCCCACCAGCAACAGGGCCTCGACGTCAGCGTCCGCCGCCTTGAACGGCTTTTGCAGCAGCTTGGCCGCCAGCGCAGACAACCGCGGCTGCCAACGGGCGGTGCCAAAGGCCAGGTCCTGGGTGAAGCCGCGGTCGCGGTCTTCGACTTTATCCAGCTGTGTCGGCAGTGAGCTGTTCAGCGAAGCCTTGCCGTTGAGGACGGCGGCGAGAGCCTTGGCGGCGGCCAGACGTGGGTTCATTGAGCGGCCACCCCAAGGATCGTGCCGGTGGCAAATTTCTCACGACGGCTGTTGAACAAATCGCTGAAGTTAAGTGCTTTGCCGCCAGGCAATTGCAGACGAGTCAGGCACAGCGCCTGTTCACCACAAGCCACCAGCAGGCCGTCTTTACTGGCGCCGATGATTTCGCCGGGGGCGCCTTTGCCGTCGGCCAGAGTCGCGGCAAGTACCTTCAAAGCTTCGCCGTTGAGGCTGCTGTGGCAGATCGGCCACGGGTTGAATGCACGCACCAGGCGTTCCAGCTCGACGGCGGGGCGGCTCCAGTCGATGCGCGCTTCGTCTTTGTTCAGCTTATGAGCGTAGGTGGCCAGGCTGTCGTCCTGGACTTCGTCTTCCAGGGTGCCGGTCGCGAGGCCGGCGATGGCCTGGATCACTGCGGGCGGGCCCAGTTCAGCCAGACGGTCGTGCAGGCTGCCACCGGTATCTTCGGCAGTGATAGGCGTGGTGGCCTTGAGCAGCATCGGGCCGGTGTCCAGGCCCGCTTCCATACGCATCACGGTCACGCCGCTCTCTTTGTCGCCGGCTTCCACGGCGCGCTGGATCGGCGCTGCACCGCGCCAGCGTGGCAACAGCGAAGCATGGCTGTTGATGCAGCCCAGGCGCGGGATATCCAGCACCGCCTGGGGCAGGATCAAGCCGTAGGCCACCACTACCAGCAGGTCCGGTTTCAGCGCGGCCATTTCGGCCTGGGCCTCGGCATTACGCAGGGTCGGCGGTTGCAGCACGGGAATATTGTGCTCAAGCGCCAGTTGCTTGACCGGGCTCGGCATCAGTTTTTGCCCGCGACCGGCCGGGCGATCCGGCTGGGTGTACACCGCGACGATGTCATAAGGGCTGGCAAGCAGCGCCTTGAGGTGTTCAGCGGCGAATTCAGGGGTGCCGGCAAAAACAATGCGCAGTGGCTCGGTCATGGGCGTTCTCGGTTAAAAGCAGTCACAAAAGAAAAAGGCTTGCCGCAGCAAGCCTTTGGAAGAGGGGCATCAAGCTTGCTGGCGATGCTTTTTTTCCAGCTTCTTCTTGATCCGGTCACGCTTGAGCGTGGACAGGTAGTCGACAAACAGTTTGCCGTTGAGGTGGTCGCATTCGTGTTGGATGCACACCGCCAACAGGCCTTCGGCAACCAGTTCGAACGGTTTGCCATCACGGTCCAGGGCCTTGATCTTCACGCGCAGCGGGCGTTCGACGTTCTCGTAGAACTCCGGCACCGACAGGCAGCCTTCCTGGTATTCGCCCATCTCGTCGGTCAGCGGTTCGAACTCGGGGTTGATATACACCCGGGGTTCGCTGCGATCTTCCGACAGGTCCATGACCACGACGCGCAGATGCACGTTGACCTGGGTGGCGGCGAGGCCGATGCCCGGGGCTTCATACATTGTTTCAAACATGTCATCGACCAACTGACGAACCTTGTCGTCCACTACGGCCACCGGCTTGGCGATCGTGCGCAGGCGCGAGTCGGGAAATTCGAGGATGTTCAAAATAGCCATAAGCGTAATTGCTGCACATGTGAGGTAGAGACAAATCGGCGGTGGGATGGACCCACACGGCCGGTGTGAAACGCTCAAAAGCCGCGAAGGCCATGACATTTCACGCGAACGCACATAATAAAGGAGATTCACCCCATGAGGAAATCGCTACTCGTCTTGCTGCTGTGGGCCCCGTTCGCCATGGCGCTGATTCCGAAGCCCAGTGAACGCCTGGATCAGGCGGCGAAACAGGCCATCCAGCACTTTTTACTGCACAACCGTATTGTTGATTCGCCCCAGGATCTGGACCACGCGCCTTACATTGTCGCAGCACAAGGCGGTCGCGTACTGGGCACCAACGGCGACCGCATACATGCCCGCGGTAACCTGGACGCGATCCAGCCCAGCTACGGCATCTTTCGTCGGGGCAAGGTCTACATCGACCCCGACACCCAGGAACTTCTGGGCATCAATGCCGATGACATCGGCACCGCACGCTTTTTACTCGCAGACAATCTCACCACGTTGGCGGTGCAGAGGGTTACCCAGGAAATCCGCCCTGGTGACCGGTTGCTTCGCGCTGAACCGCCTGTCGCGCTGGGCAACCTGGATGCAGCCAAATCAGCATCCTTCATCGAAGGGCACATCATCGACATCCCCAAGGGCATCACTCAGATAGGCGTGCTGGATGCCGTGACCCTGAACAAGGGCCGTCGCAATGGCCTGGTAGAAGGCCAGTTGCTGACGGTGATCAAGGCCGGAGCCACCGTGCGAGACACCGTCACCGGTATGCCGACACAACTTCCCGATGAGCGGGCCGGCACCCTGCTGGTGTTTCGTACTTATGAAAAGCTCAGTTATGCCTTGGTGCTGAGTGCTTCACGCTCATTGGCGGTGCAGGATCGTTTTGAGACTGCTCAACAAGCGCAATAAATAGCCTGCTAAATAAGTTACCAACAGAGTTATCCACAGCTTGTTACGGTCAAGGATGATCAAATGAATCCGATAAACAGTAGTGAATTTTCCCCAGCAGAGCTGGAAGCACGGCTACGCTTGCACAGGCTGCCGGAACTGGGCCCCAAGCGTTTTCATGTGTTGATCGAAGCCTTCGGCTGCGCCTCCAAGGCCATCAGTGCCCCCGCCAGCGCCTGGCGTTCCCTCGGCTTGCCCGCCATCAGTGCCGATGCACGGCGTAGCCCGCAAATCCGTGACGGTGCCAGTGAGGCATTGGCCTGGTTGGCCCAGCCGGCCCAGCATTTGCTGATGTGGGACCAGCCTGAGTATCCCGCACTGCTTGCACAGATCGATGATGCTCCGCCGCTGCTATTCGTCGCGGGTGACCCAGGCATCCTGGAAAAACCTCAGCTGGCCATGGTCGGTAGTCGGCGTGCGTCGCGCCCCGGCATGGACACTGCCGCTGCCTTTTCCCGCAGCCTGGCAAGCGCCGGTTTTGTCATCACCAGCGGTCTCGCATTGGGCATTGACGGGGCGGCACATCAGGCGGCATTGGATGTGGGCGGTCATACAATCGGTGTGCTCGGCACTGGCCTGGAAAATTTTTATCCACAGCGTCATCGCAAGCTCGCGGCGGCGATGATTGCCCAAGGTAGCGCCGTGGTTTCCGAGTTTCCGCTGGATGCCGCGCCCCAGGCTGCCAATTTTCCACGGCGTAATCGGATTATCAGCGGGCTTTCATTAGGCGTTCTGGTGGTGGAAGCCAGTATGGCCAGCGGTTCGCTGATCACTGCACGGCTGGCCGCGGAGCAAGGGCGTGAGGTGTATGCGATCCCGGGGTCCATCCACCATCCCGGGGCGAAGGGCTGTCATCAATTGATCCGTGATGGCGCGGTGCTGGTGGAAACTATTGAGCACATCCTTGAAGGCCTGCGCGGTTGGCAAGCGTTGTCGCGTCCGGCACCGATGCCGGTCACCCATCCACTGGTCGCGCTGCTGCATGCGGCACCACATAGCAGCGAAGCCCTGGCGATTGCCAGCGGTCGACCGTTGTCCCACGTGCTCGCAACCCTTACAGAACTGGAGCTGGAAGGTCAGGTGATCTGCGAAAGCGGCCGCTGGGTTGCACGCAGCCAGCTTTTGTAGCGGCCAGTTTATTGGAGCTAGGTTTTGTAACGAAGATCGGTAAACTGCCCAGAGCTTTAGTCCGGAGAGTAAACAATGGTCAACAGGTGGCGTGTGCTTGAAGCCGCACGGGAAATTCGCGCAGGCGCGGTGATTGCTTATCCGACCGAAGCGGTCTGGGGCCTTGGCTGCGACCCGTGGAATGAAGAAGCGGTGGATCGGCTGCTGGCGATCAAGAACCGGTCGGTGGACAAGGGCCTGATCCTGGTGGCGGACAATATTCGTCAGTTCGACTTTCTGTTTGAAGACTTCCCGGACACCTGGATCGAACGCATGGCCAGTACCTGGCCTGGGCCTAACACCTGGTTGGTACCCCACCAGGACTTGCTGCCGGAATGGGTCACGGGTGTGCATGACACGGTGGCGTTGCGGGTCACCGATCACCCGCTGGTGAGGGATTTGTGCGCGCAGGTCGGGCCGTTGATTTCCACTTCGGCTAACCCTCAGGGGCGCCCGGCGGCACGCACGCGGATTCGCGTTGAGCAGTATTTTCGCGGTCAGCTGGACTTGGTGCTGGGTGGCGCGCTGGGTGGGCGCAAGAACCCGAGCCTGATTCGTGACCTGGCGACGGGAAATGTGGTGCGGCCTTCCTGACACCGCTGCGTGTCCTTCGCGAGCAAGCCCGCTCCCACATTTTGATCTGTGAATACATCCAAATGTGGGAGCGGGCTTGCTCGCGAAGAGGCCCTTCAAGCCTCCACCTGTTTCAAGGCTTATGGCAACAGAATGGTCGACCCCGTCGTCCTGCGCCCCGACAACTCCGTCTGCGCCTTCGCCGCATCCGCCAGTGAAAACCGTTGGTTGATATCAATGCGCACCTTGCCGCTCTTGATCATCGAAAACAGATCATCCGCCATCGCCTGCAAGGCCTGCGGGTTGCTGGCGTAGGTCGCGAGTGTCGGCCGGGTCACATACAGCGAACCCTTGGCTGACAGAATCCCCAAATTCACCCCATCCACCGCGCCCGACGCATTACCGAAACTCACCACCAGCCCGCGCGGTGCCACGCTGTCCAAAGACGTCAGCCAGGTATCCTTGCCGACGCCGTCGTACACTACCGGCACTTTTTTGCCGTCGGTCAATTCCAGTACGCGTTGGGCGACGTTTTCCTTGCTGTAATCGATGGTTTCCCAGGCACCGAGGGATTTGGCCAGGGCGGCCTTTTCCGGGGAGCTGACTGTGCCGATCAACTTCACGCCCAGGGCCTTGGCCCATTGGCAGGCCAGGGAACCCACGCCACCGGCAGCGGCGTGGAACAAGATGGTCTCGCCACCTTTCAATTCGTAGGTCTGGCGAAGTAAGTACTGCACAGTCAGGCCCTTGAGCATGGCACCGGCAGCCTGTTCAAAGCTGATGTCATCCGGCAGGTGCACCAGGTTGGCGGCGGGCAGTACATGCAACTCGCTGTAGGCACCCAGCGGGCCGCTGCCGTAAGCCACGCGGTCGCCGACCTTGAACTGGGTGACTTCACTGCCCACGGCGTCAACCACCCCGGCGCCTTCCGCGCCCAGGCCCGATGGCAAGGCTGGCGGCGCGTAGAGGCCACTGCGGAAATAGGTGTCGATGAAGTTCAGGCCGATGGCCTCGTTACGCACGCGAACCTGCTGTGGGCCAGGCTCCGCTGGCGTGTAGTCCACATACTCAAGCACTTCGGGGCCACCATGGGCACTGAACTGGATACGTTTGGCCATCTGCACTTCTCCTGAGGTTGCATTCGCGTAGCCCCCTATCCCACTCCTAAGCTTGATCCTCGTCAACTGCGGCGCAACGGATTGCAGTGGTATCCTGTGCGCCCATTTGCCGCCGACGCCCAATGGCCTCGCGTAGCTTTGCCCGATTCAAGGTGATGCCATGACTACCCGCACCGAGGCTGTTAAAGCCTACCTGCTTGATCTGCAAGACCGCATTTGCAGCGCCCTGGAAACCTTCGAGACGGACACTCGCTTTATCGAAGACGCCTGGACCCGGCCTGCCGGCGGCGGCGGTCGCACTCGTGTGATCGAAAACGGTTCGGTGATCGAGAAAGGCGGCGTCAACTTTTCCCACGTGTTCGGTAGCGGCCTGCCGCCGTCCGCCAGTGCCCATCGCCCTGAGCTGGCCGGTCGCGGCTTTGAAGCCCTGGGTGTGTCGTTGGTGATCCATCCGCACAACCCGCATATACCGACTTCCCACGCCAACGTACGCTTTTTCATCGCTGAAAAAGACGGCGAAGAACCAGTGTGGTGGTTTGGTGGTGGCTTTGACCTCACGCCGTACTACGGCAACGAAGAAGATTGCGTCCACTGGCACCGCGTGGCCGAGCAGGCCTGTGCGCCGTTTGGCCCGGACGTTTACGCGCGCTACAAGGCCTGGTGCGATAGCTACTTCCACATCAAGCATCGCAATGAACCCCGTGGCATCGGCGGCCTGTTCTTCGATGACTTGAACGAGTGGGGCTTCGACACCTGCTTTGCCTTTATCCGCGCCATCGGCGACGCCTATATCGACGCCTACCTGCCGATTGTGCAGCGTCGCAAGGCTATGGCGTATACCGAGCAACAGCGCGAGTTCCAGGAATTCCGCCGGGGCCGCTACGTCGAGTTCAACCTGGTCTATGACCGTGGCACCCTGTTCGGCCTGCAGTCGGGCGGGCGCACCGAGTCGATCCTGATGTCGCTGCCACCCCAGGTACGTTGGAGCTACGACTGGAAGGCCGAGGCCGGCAGCGAAGAAGCGCGTCTTACTGACTATTTCCTGCAAGACCGCGACTGGCTCGGCATTGTCGCGCCCAAGGCGGCGGTGTGATGGACCATTATGTCGTCTTCGGCAACCCCATCGGCCACAGCAAATCGCCGTTGATCCACCGTATGTTTGCCGAGCAGACCGGCGAACAACTGGACTACAACACGTTGCTCGCGCCGTTGGAGGGTTTCACCAACTGCGCCCGTGAGTTTTTTCAACAGGGCCGTGGCGCCAACGTCACCGTACCGTTCAAGGAAGAAGCCTACCGCCTAGCTAATGCCTTGACCGAACGGGCCAAACGCGCCGGGGCGGTGAACACCCTGAGCAAACACGCTGACGGCACGTTGTTGGGTGACAACACCGACGGCGCCGGCCTGGTGCGCGACCTGACGGTGAATGCCGGGTTGACCCTGCACGGCAAGCGCATCCTGTTGCTGGGTGCCGGTGGCGCGGTGCGCGGTGCACTGGAGCCGTTGCTGGCGCAGCAACCCTCTTCGTTGATCATCGCCAACCGCACGGTGGAAAAGGCCGAGTTGCTTGCTGAGCTGTTCAACGACCTGGGCCCGGTGTCTGCCAGTGGTTTCGACTGGCTGCGTGAGCCGGTGGACGTGATCATCAACGCCACTTCAGCCAGCCTGTCGGGCGATGTACCGCCGATTGCCGGCAGCCTGATCGAACCGGGCAAGACGTTCTGCTACGACATGATGTATGCCAAGGAACCCACTGCGTTCTGCCGCTGGGCTGCGCAACACGGTGCTGCGGTGGCAATGGATGGCCTGGGCATGCTGGTGGAGCAGGCGGCGGAAGCCTTCTTCCTGTGGCGCGGTGTGCGCCCGGATTCGGCGCCGGTGTTGGCTGAACTGCGCCGCCAGTTGGCCTAGCCTCCCACTTCAATGTGTGGGAGCTGCTCCCACAGTTTTGATCATATTCAGTCTTCGAAATGGATGGGGCAGTTGTCGGCCCCTTCCAGTTTTCTTAACTCCTCGACTACCTGCGGCCTGGCTCGACGCAACGTCAGGCTGCGCCCCAACCCCGCCAACCGCCGCGCCTCCTGGTGCAGCATCTCCACTCCGGAGTAGTCGATAAAATTGATCTGCTGCGCCTCGATCACCACCCGCTCGCCCTGCAAGCTTTGCAAGCGCACCTGCAGGTAATGGCTGGCGCCAAAAAAGATCGAGCCGCCTACCCGCAACACGTTTTCTTCACCGTCGCGCCATTGCTGAACCCGCGGCTGCGAGGTGCGCTTGAGGTAGAAGAACAGCGATGCCAGAACCCCGGCATAAATCGCCGTTTGCAGCTCAAGCAGTAAGGTGGCGACACACGTCAGGCTCATCACCACGAATTCGGCGCGGCTGACCCGGAACAACGCTCGAATGCCACGGTGGTCCACCAAGCCCCAGCAAATCAGCAGGATGCTCGCTGCCATGCTCGGGATCGGAATATGCGCGATCAATGTCGCTCCAAACAACGCGAATAAAGCCACCCACAAGGCGGAAAACACCCCCGCCAACGGTGAACAGGCACCCGCCTCGTAACTGAGGCCCGAGCGTGTGAAGGATCCGGCTGACAGGTAGCCGGAGAAAAATCCGCCGACGATGTTGGATAAACCCTGGGCGCGTACTTCCTGGTTGGCGTCGAGCAACTGTTGCGAGCGGGCTGACAGCGAGCGTGCAATCGACAGGCTGGTCACTAAGCCCAACATGCCCACCGCCACGGCGCTGGGCAGCAGGCGCAGGACCATGTCTAGGTCCATCGGCAACGGGCTGAACGGCGGCAATGTGCCAATAAACGAACTGACCAGCGCCACATGCCCGAACATTGCCGGCCATAGCCAGTTCGCCAGGCTGCCCAGGACCAGAGCGATCAACAGGGTCGGCCAGCGAGGTACCAGGTACTTGAGCAGCATGCCTGCCAGCAACGTACCGAGCCCAAGCGCCAAGGACGCATGGTCCCACTCGCCACCCTGGTCGATCAGCGTCAGCAGGCTATTGATAGCCGTCGCCTGGCTCGGTAAATCCAGCCCCAGCAGGTTAGGCAGCTGCCCCAAGGCGATCACCACGGCAGCGCCCAGGGTGAAACCCAACACCACCGAATGCGATACAAAATTCACCAGCGCGCCGAAGCGCAGCAGGCCGAGCAACCACTGGAACACCCCGGCGAGGAAGGTCAGCAACAGGATGAGGGTGATGTAGTCCTGGGAGCCTGGCACGGCCAAAGGGCTGATGCTGGCGTAAAGCACGATGGAAATCGCTGCCGTAGGACCGCAGATCAGGTGCCAGGAAGAGCCCCACAGGCAAGCGATCAATACCGGGATGATTGCGGCGTAGAGCCCGTACTCTGGTGGGAGGCCGGCGATCAGTGCGTAGGCAATCGACTGCGGCAGGGCGAGCACGGCACCGCTGAGGCCGACGATTGCATCCCGGCCTACGCTGGCGCGGGTTTGGCGCGGGAGCCAGCTGAGGAAGGGGAAAAGTGTATGGCGGTTGGGCCGGGGCATGAGTCGCTCGAAATACTGTAGGAGCGAGCTTGCTCGCGAAGAGGGTTAACGATAACGCGGGCTGTCTGAAAAAACGCGGCGTTTTCGAGTTCCTCGCTGGCAAGCCAGCTCCTACAAGGGGGAGTGTGATCTTTACAGTTTGGCTTTTACCGCCGGCAACGCATCCTGGCCATCCACGGTTTTCACGCCATCAAGCCACTTATCCAATACCCCCGGATTAGCCTTGATCCACGCTTTCGCCGCTTCGGCATTGCTGACCTTGTTGTTGGCCACTTGCGCCATGATGCTGTTCTCCATCTCCTGGGTGAAACTCAGGTTGGTCAGCAGTTTTCCGACATTTGGACAGGCTTGTGCGTAACCCTTGCGGGTCAGGGTATACACGCTCCCGGTGTCACCAAAATACTTCTCCCCGCCCTTGAGGTAATGCATTTTCAACTGCACGTTCATCGGGTGTGGGGTCCAGCCGAGGAAGGTAACGAAACGTTGTTTCTTCACCGCTCGCGAAACTTCGGCAAGCATCGCCTGTTCGCTGGACTCGATGAGCTTCCATTGGCCCAGGTCGAAGTCATTCTTCTTGATGATCTCCTGCAACGAGATATTCGCCGGCGCGCCGGAGCCGATGCCGTAGATCTTCTTGTCGAACTTGTCGGCAAACTTGTTCAGGTCGGCAAAGTCATGCACCCCGGCATCCCACACATAATCTGGTACCGCGAGGGTGAACTCGGTGCCCTCGAGGTTCTTCGCCAGCTGGACTACATCGCCGTTGGCCACGAACTTGTCATAGAAACCCTGTTGCGCCGGCATCCAGTTGCCGAGGAACACATCCACCTGGCCATCCTTGAGGCCGCCAAAGGTGATCGGCACTGCCAGGGTATCGACCTTGGGCTTGTAGCCCATGCCTGTCAGCAAAAAGCCGGTAATGGCGTTGGTGGCGGCAATGTCGCTCCAGCCTGGGTCGGCCATTTTTACCGTTTCACAGGTGGCGTCCGCGTAAACATTGGCGCTGGTCAACGCCAGCATGCCCAGCACAACCGTCAACTTTTGCATGGCCTTCCCTCTTTGTTTTATTGGTTTTGGCAGGGTTGTGGATAACGTGCCTTGCGCTCCAGGTCGTCGAGGTCGATATGGTTGCGCATGTACTGCTGACTGGCGTCCACCCGTGGCTGGTGATCCCAGCTCTTCAGCTTGCCTTGGGTCAGTGCCTCAAACACCAGGCGGCGCCGGCGTTGGCTGGCGAGTACCTGCTGGTGGATCGCCGGGATGTCCCATTTGGCCCGCGCTTCACGCAAAAACGCCTCGAACAGCGATCGGTGTTCCGCTGACTGGCTGAGGTTCTCCCGCTCGTGCGGATCGTTGTGCACATCGAAAAGTAGACAAGGGTCGTCTTCGCTGTAGATGAATTTGTAGGCGCCCCGACGAATCATCATCAGCGGGCTGACGGTGCCTTCGGCCATGTACTCGCCGAACACTTCGTCGTGCCCACCCTGCCCTTGCAAGTGCGGGACCAGAGAGCGGCCGTCCAGCGGCAGGCGCGGGTCCAGCTCACCGCCGGCCAGTTCCACCAGGGTCGGCAACAGGTCGGCGGTGGACACGGCTTTGGACACGCGCCCCGGCGCGAACTGCCCCGGCGCACTGATCAACAGCGGTACGCGTGCGGCCATTTCAAACCAGTGCATTTTGTACCAGAGGCCTCGCTCGCCGAGCATGTCACCGTGGTCGCCGGAGAAGATGATGAGGGTATCGTCGGCCAGGCCGGTGTCTTCCAGGGTCTGCAGCAGCTTGCCGACATTGCTGTCGATGTAGCTGCACGCACCAAAGTAGGCGCGCCGTGCGTCGCGGATCTTATCCACAGGCAGCGGTTTGTCCCACAGGTCATAAACCTTGAGCAGCCGCTGGGAGTGCGGGTCGAGGTCGGACTGGGCCGGCGTCGCTGGCATTGGGATGTCGTTGTCGTCGTACAGGTCCCAGAACGGCTTGGGAATGGTGTAGGGGTCGTGGGGATGGGTCATCGACACGGTGAGGCAGAATGGCTGGTTGCCGTCTTCGCGGATATGGTCGAACAGGTATTGTTGGGCCTTGAACACCACCTCTTCGTCGAAATCCAGCTGGTTGGTGCGCACGCACGGGCCGGCTTGCAGCACCGAGGACATGTTGTGGTACCAGGTGGGGCGTACGTCCGGTTCATCCCAGTTCACCGCCCAACCATAGTCGGCGGGGTAGATGTCGCTGGTCAGGCGTTCTTCGTAGCCGTGCAGTTGGTCGGGGCCGCAGAAGTGCATCTTGCCCGACAGCGCGGTGCGGTAACCAAGGCGACGCAGGTAGTGGGCATAGGTCGGTACATCGGCGGGGAAATCGGCGGCGTTGTCGTAGGCGCCGATCTTGCTCGGCAACTGGCCGCTGACCAGGGTGAAGCGCGACGGCGCGCACAACGGGCTGTTGCAATAGGCGGCGTCAAACACCACGCCTTGCGCGGCGAGGCGGCTGAGGTTAGGCAACTTGATCGGGGACGGACCGTAGAACGGCAGCATCGGCGCGGCCATTTGATCGGCCATGATGAAAAGAATGTTCTTGCGCTTCATGGGCTCTCGGCATTCCATAGGCAGTGTTTATGCGAATGAGCATGCGGCCCATGGAAAATGGGGTAAAGCCCACGGCAAGCAATGTCTAGGATAAGTACAGCTTATGTATGAAGCGCTTGGCGACCTCTCTCTCGACCTGCTGCGTGCCTTTGAGGCGGCGGCGCGCCACCGCAGTTTTACCGCTGCCGCGACGGAGCTGGGCACCACCCAACCGGCTGTCAGCCAGCAGATCAAGCGTCTTGAAGAACAACTGGCAATCCGCCTGTTTGACAGAATCTATCGCGGTATCGAGCTGACTGACGCCGGTGCCCTGCTGTTCGAGCACGTGCAAAACGGCTTGCAGAGCATCAACCAAGGCCTCAGTGCTATCTCCCAGCAAGACCAGCATGAAGTGCTGCAAGTGGCCACCGACTTCGCCTTTGCCGCGTATTGGCTGATGCCGCGCCTGCATCGCTTCCACCAGGCCAACCCGCAGGTGGATGTGAGCTTGGTCACCAGCGAGCGCAACCACGCCACCCTGCGCAGCGATATTGATGTGGCGGTGCTGTTCGGCGATGGCCGTTTCAGGCAGGGCGACAGCTTGTGGTTGTTCAATGAGGAAGTGTTCCCGGTGTGCAGCCCGCAATGGCTCAAGAGCCAGGCCGCGCCCTTGACCGTGCAGACCTTGCAAGACTGCCCGCTGCTGCACCTGCGTCAGGAAAACAACAGCCAGTGGTTCGACTGGAGCGGGGTGTTTCGCGAACTGGGTATCACGACGGCACCCACCCCGGGCCAATTGCGTTTCGATAATTACACCCTGCTGATCCAGGCCGCGATTGCCGGCCAGGGTGTTGCCATCGGCTGGCGTCATCTGGTGGATAACCTGCTGGAACAGCACTGGCTGTGCCGACCGATCAGCGACACGGTGATCTCACGCTTCGGCTATTACGTGGTGCAGCCCCAGCGCAAACGTCGGGGGCCGTTGGTCGAGCGTTTTGTCGAGTGGCTGGTGGCGGAACAGGCCAGCAGTGCGCAGTCGTTGACCGGGCTGGCCCTGCCATCGATTGCGGTCTAGGATCGGGGAATATTGGTTCCGGAGTCCCCCATGCAACGTATCAAGGGCTATCACGCCCATGTCTACTTTGACGCCAGCACCATCGACCAGGCGCGCACGCTCTGTGAAGACGCGGTCAAGCTGTTCCCGTTACACATGGGCCGTGTGCATGAGCGGCCCGTAGGTCCGCACCCGGATTGGAGTTGCCAGCTGGCATTCGACCCGGAATACATCGGCGTGGTACTGCCGTGGCTGGCGCTGCATCGTAATGGCCTGGTGGTGTTCCTGCACCCCGAAACCGGCGATGACCTGAAGGATCACACCGATTACGCGATCTGGATGGGCGCGATGCGCGAGCTTGACCTGTCGATTTTTTAACCTTGCTTATCAGTTAAAGCCCTGCCGTTCCCGTTGCAACAATAGGGAGGGCTGTAGGATTCATCTCGTTTTATCTCAATATATGGGATTGATATTTATATATTGAGATATCGCCGAGCGTAGGTTTATATTCGCCCATCTGCTTTTTTCAGCACCCACTTATTTCAGGTGAAGCGATGCAAGCGCAATTGATCGCGCTCGATTGGGGGACCAGCTCCCTTCGTGCTTACAAACTCGGCCCCGCCGGCGCTGTATTGGAACAGCGCTCGTTGGCCTGCGGCATCATGCATTTACCCATCGAACCCCGGGACATCGCCGGCATTTACTGTACGAACGGCTTCGAGTTGGCGTTCGATACCGCTTGCGGCGATTGGCTCGACGCGCAGCCCGGGTTGCCGGTTATCGCTTGCGGTATGGTCGGCAGCGCCCAGGGCTGGAGTGAGGCGGCTTACCGCAACACACCTGTGGATGTCGCCAGCCTCGGCCAGGCGTTGCACTGTGTACGCAGCCTGCGTGGGGTGGATGTGCATATCGTGCCCGGAGTGATCGAGCAGGTCGGCCTGCCCAATGTGATGCGCGGCGAAGAGACCCAGGTGCTCGGCGTACTGCAAGGCCTTGGGACCCAAGTGTTGATTGGGTTGCCCGGCAGCCATTCCAAGTGGGTTGAGGTGATCGAAGGTCGCATTACTCATTTCGACACCTTCATGACCGGTGAACTGTTCGCGGTATTGAGCAAGCACAGCATCCTGGGCCGTACCCAGCAGCCGTGCGACCAGTTCCAGGCCGAGGCTTTCGACCGCGGCGTGCAGGTGGCACTTTCGAAAGACGGCCAGCGTGGCGTGCTGTCGACCCTGTTCAGTGCCCGTACCCTGGGCCTGACCGCCGAACTCTCGCCCGACCAGCAACCTGACTATCTGTCTGGCCTGCTGATCGGCCACGAACTTGCTGGCTTGCCAGACCACGCCAGGCACAAGCCGATCATCCTGGTGGGTGCTGCTCCACTCTGCGCCCGCTATCAACGTGCCCTCGCCTTGTGCGGCTTCGCCCACGTGAGCCTGGCGCAGGAAGCCACCGAGCGCGGCCTGTGGCAACTGGCCGTGGCGGCTGGGCTCACTCAACCTGTAACGGAGGCCTGACATGCTCAAGCAAGCACTCGCGCAAAACGGTTTGATCGCAATCCTGCGCGGCATACGCCCGGACGAAGCCCAGGCCGTCGGCCAGGTGCTGTACGACGCGGGTTTTCGCGTGATCGAAGTCCCGCTCAATTCGCCAGACCCGTACACCAGCATCCGCACCCTGCGCGACAGCCTGCCCGCCGATTGCCTGATTGGCGCCGGCACGGTGTTAACGGCGGAACAGGTCGATCAGGTAAAGACCGCAGGTGGCCAGGTGATCGTCATGCCCCATAGCGATGCCAAGGTACTGCGTGCTGCCAAGGCTGCGGGCCTGTACTTGTCGCCTGGTGTGGCGACGCCCACCGAAGCCTTCGCCGCACTGGCCGAAGGCGCCGACGTATTGAAGCTGTTCCCGGCCGAGCAAATGGGCCCTTCGGTGATCAAGGCATGGCTGGCGGTATTGCCGGCGGGCACCTTGTTGCTGCCGGTGGGCGGCATTACTGCGGACAACATGCAGGTGTTCATTGACGCCGGCGCCAAGGGGTTCGGGTTGGGTTCCGGTTTGTTCAAACCGGGAATGACAGTGGATCAGGTCGCGAGCCGAGCCCAGGCTTATGTAGCCGCCTGGAAAGCCCTGAGCTGAGAACAAGTTCCGCGCCCACAGGCGCTGCATCTATAAGAGAGACAAGAGATGAAAATCACCAAACTGACGACTTTTATCGTCCCGCCGCGCTGGTGCTTCCTCAAGGTCGAAACCGACCAGGGTGTGACTGGCTGGGGTGAGCCCGTGGTTGAGGGCCGCGCTCATACCGTTGCCGCCGCTGTCGAAGAACTGTCCGACTACCTGATCGGCAAAGACCCACGCAATATCGAAGATATCTGGACCGTGCTTTACCGCGGTGGTTTCTACCGTGGCGGTGCCGTGCACATGAGCGCCCTCGCCGGCATCGACCAGGCGCTGTGGGACATCAAGGGCAAGGCCTTGGGCGTCTCGGTCAGCGATCTGCTGGGTGGTCAGGTGCGTGACAAGATCCGTGTGTACTCGTGGATCGGCGGCGACCGCCCAGCCGACACTGCCCGTGCCGCCAAAGATGCCGTGGCCCGTGGCTTCACTGCGGTGAAAATGAACGGCACCGAAGAATTGCAGTTCATCGACAGCTTCGAAAAAGTCGACCTGGCCCTGGCTAACGTCGCTGCCGTGCGCGATGCGGTCGGCCCTAACGTCGGTATCGGCGTCGACTTCCACGGCCGCGTGCACAAGCCCATGGCCAAGGTGCTGATGAAAGAGCTCGACCCGTACAAACTGATGTTCATTGAAGAGCCGGTGCTCAGTGAAAACTACGAGGCGCTGAAAGAACTGGCCCCGTTGACCAGTACGCCGATTGCCCTGGGCGAGCGCCTGTTCTCGCGTTGGGATTTCAAGCGGGTGCTCAGCGAAGGCTATGTGGACATCATCCAGCCGGACGCCTCCCACGCGGGCGGTATTACCGAAACCCGCAAGATCGCCAACATGGCCGAAGCCTACGACGTGGCTCTGGCCCTGCACTGCCCGCTCGGCCCGATCGCCCTGGCGGCGTGCCTGCAACTGGATGCGGTTTGCTACAACGCGTTTATCCAGGAACAGAGCCTGGGTATTCACTACAACGAGAGTAATGACCTGCTCGACTACGTGCGTGACCCGGGCGTATTCGACTATGACCAGGGCTTTGTGAAGATCCCCAATGGCCCGGGCCTGGGCATTGAGATCAACGAGGAATATGT
This sequence comes from Pseudomonas sp. MF6755, assembly GCF_016405635.1. Classification (NCBI taxonomy): domain Bacteria; kingdom Pseudomonadati; phylum Pseudomonadota; class Gammaproteobacteria; order Pseudomonadales; family Pseudomonadaceae; genus Pseudomonas; species Pseudomonas sp. MF6755. Next base: position 27,287 of record NZ_JAEKDA010000026.1, on the reverse strand, counting down.
GGTTGAGCGTGCGGCCATCGGTCATCGCTGGCGCAATCCGATCTGGCGCCATGCCGATGGCAGCTTTGCCGAGTGGTGATTCCTGCTTGAAGAAACGCGGTTGAAAATGTGGGAGGGGGCTTGTCCCCTCCCACATTTGATCCGGTTCCTTCAGTAAGCCCAATCCTCAATAAACACAAGAAGAGGCAACCCCATGCACGCTGAACCCCTCCCTGGGCAGGCTTCTTTAGTGACGCCCAGTAGAAAGCGCTACTTCATCATGGTGCTGCTGTTCATTACCGTGGTGATCAACTATCTCGACCGCAGCAACCTGTCGATTGCTGCCCCGGCGCTGACCAGCGACTTGGGTATTGACCCGGTGCAGGTCGGGCTGATTTTCTCGGCGTTCGGCTGGACCTACGCCGCCATGCAAATCCCGGGCGGCTGGCTGGTAGACCGCGTGCCGCCGCGCATTCTTTATACGGTCGCCCTGCTGTTGTGGTCGATTGCCACCGTCATGCTGGGGTTCGCCGCGAGCTTCATCGCGCTGTTTGTGCTGCGCATGGCAGTGGGTGCGCTGGAAGCGCCGGCCTATCCGATCAACAGCCGTGTGGTCACCACCTGGTTTCCCGAGCGCGAGCGCGCGACCGCGATTGGCGTCTACACCTCCGGGCAATTCGTTGGCCTGGCGTTCCTCACGCCGGTACTGGCCTGGCTTCAGCACCATTACGGCTGGCACATGGTATTTGTCGTTACCGGTGGCGTCGGCATCCTGTGGGCGGCGATCTGGTACGCGGTGTATCGCGAGCCGAAGGATTTCAAAGGGGTCAATGCCGCTGAAATCAAGTTGATCCGTGACGGCGGCGGCCTGGTGGACATGCAGGCGCAAACGTCCAAGGCACCCTTCAGTTGGGTCGACCTCGGCATCGTGCTGAGCAAGCGCAAACTCTGGGGCATTTACCTGGGCCAGTTCTGCCTGAACTCCACGCTGTGGTTCTTCCTGACTTGGTTTCCGACCTACCTGGTGAAATATCGCGGCATGGACTTCATCCAGTCAGGCTTGCTGGCATCGTTGCCGTTCCTGGCAGCGTTTGTGGGCGTGCTGTGTTCGGGGGTGTTTTCCGATTGGCTGATTCGCCGTGGTGCCTCGGTGGGCTTTGCGCGCAAGTTGCCGATCATCAGCGGGCTGCTGATTTCCACGGCAATCATCGGTGCCAACTATGTGGACTCGACGGCGTGGGTCATCGCGTTTCTGGCGGTGGCGTTTTTCGGCAATGGCCTGGCATCGATTACCTGGTCGCTGGTGTCGACCTTGGCGCCTGCCCGGTTGCTGGGGCTGACCGGGGGCGTGTTCAACTTCATCGGTAACCTGTCCGCGATCGCGACGCCGATCGTGATTGGCTTTCTGGCCAGTGGTTCGTCGTTTGCGCCAGCGATTACCTACATCGCGGTACTGGCGTTGCTGGGAGCACTTTCCTACATATTGCTTGTAGGTAAAGTCGAGCGGATCGAGCTGTAAAAAAGGGCGGCCTTGGGGCCGCCCTTTTTTCGCGATTACCGCACCGACATTTCGTTATGGAAAATGTTGTGCGGGTCCCAGCGCTGTTTGGTACGCCGCAGGCGCCTTTCGATGTTCTGGTCGGGAAAGAAGATCTTGTACCACTGGGGGTTTTCGCCATTGGCTGGGTTGCCTCCCACGTAGGTCATGTCGAGGTCGGGGTAGTTGATGTAGCAACCTTCGAACTCGTCGTTGACCGGTACTCCCTGATCATTGGCAAACGCGTTGAAGTACAGCCCTCGGATCCAGTCGGCATGAGCTTGGTCCGAGGCAGCGCTGTCGTCACGCCAGTAACATTGTGGTTGCCACTTGAGGTATGACGAGCGCTGTACGGCCGACGACTCCTTGCGTACCAGCCCGCTGGCGGCATTGATCTGGCCGCCGAAGGACTGAATCTGGATAAGGCTTTGTGTCAGGCGGTTATCGGGGTCTGGCCAGGTCAGTGCTTTCCAGATGGCGTCCAGCACTTGAGGGATAAACTCGCCCTTCTGGTAGGCCGATTTATAGCGCCCACGCTGGTTGTCCCCCGATCCATTCAATGTTTGCTGGCACACCAGCCAATCCAGGCGTTGGGCCGCTGCTTGGGCAGATGACACTGAGTTGATGGCGCGCCCGCCGGTGGTACTACGGGGCAGATGGATGACGTGAAACGGCACCAGCGACTCAGTGGCGGGTAGGCCGATGGCCGTGAGCATCTTGTCGACAAAGTCATTGAAGGGCGCCCGGTCTTTGAGCTCCCCGTCCTTGTCTACATAGTGAATTCCCAGGGTCACATTGCCCGTGTGCTGATGGCGCATCTCCAGCTTGGTCGCCAGGCCCCAGGTGTCCGGGTTGCCTTGATTGCTGGCGAACCATGACTGATAGGCCACCAGCAGGTTGTCGAGTGCAGGCTTGGTCAGTACGGACCAGTCCCATTCCAACACCAGCCACAGCACCTCTTTCGGTGCCGGTGGCAGGTCTTTGAAGTAATAGCTGGTGATGATGCCGAACTGCCCGCCGCCCGCACCGCAGCACGCAGCGAACAGGTCCAGTTCGTCCTGGCTGGCGCTGTCCCTGGACACGTGGCGCGGTTCGAGGCCTTTGCCGTGGCTGTCGGGCACCAGGATATCCACACCACTCAGCCAGTCACACACCAGTCCATATTTGCGCGACAGCAGCCCATAGCCACCCCCACAAATGTGCCCGCCCAGGCCCACCGAATAACACGAGCCACCGGGCAGGGTTTTGTTGGCCAATTTGTACAACGTGACATAGGCATCCCAGTTTTGGGCCCCGGCTTCCAGGCGAAAGCTATAGCGTTCAGTTGCGCTGGGCTCCAGCTCGGAACCGAGTTGCCCGTTGGCGCTGTAGACCACTCGGTTCAGCGCACTGATATCCAGAATCGACAGCATCTCATGGGGGTTGTCGGGCATCTTGTTGGCGACAAAACCCTCGTAGCAATGGCCACCGCTACGTACGGTGATGCGCCCATTGGGTTGCGCCAACGCCTGTGCGGCGGCGTCAATGATGTCTTGGGGGCTACGGCAGAGGTAGATCAGGTTGGCGCCATTGGGTGAGGACTGGCCCAGCACGTTGCCTAGCGGCCAGCGCAGGTTGAAGCCTTTTTGCAACGTTGAATGACGGCGATCTGAAGGGGGGACGAGATCAAATGCCATGATGTACTCCTTAAAGAGCCAAGGATGACTTCTGATGCGGCTAACTTAACGACCGAGGGGCAAGGACTGCCGGGCTTGCGAGGGAGGTTAGACGGCAAAGGGCACGAAGTTCGTTAAAGGGAGGGGCGAAATGCCCGCCCCTTTGAGCCTAGCGTATAAATCGAAAGTGTTCAGAGGGTGCGATCTGACCAGGGGATTACTTACGAGCGTTACGCACACCTTCGGACAGCGCCGCGCACAGGCTCAACACCCCATCAATGGCTTGCTGGTCATTCTTGGCGTTGGCGATGTGATCGATCAGCGCCGACCCCACCACCACACCATCGGCCAGACGCGCAATCGCCGCGGCCTGGTCCGGGGTGCGGATGCCAAAGCCGATACTGATCGGCAGGTCGGTATGACGACGCAGGCGGGTGACGGCTTCTTCGACATGTTCGAGGGTGGCGGCACCCGCACCGGTCACACCGGCGACCGACACGTAATACACAAAGCCGGAGCTGCCATTGAGCACGGTGGGTAGGCGTACGTCATCGGTGGTTGGCGTGGTCAGACGGATAAAGTCGATGCCTGCAGCCTGGGCCGGGTCGCACAGCTCACCGTTGTGCTCAGGCGGCATGTCGACCACGATCAGGCCGTCGACGCCGGCTTCCTTGGCATCGGCGATGAACTTCGGTACGCCATATTTGTGGATCGGATTGAAGTAGCCCATCAACACCAGCGGGGTGTCGTTATTGTCTTTGCGGAACTCGCGAACCATTTGCAGGGTTTTGAGCAGGTTCTGCTTGGCTTCCAGCGCGCGGATATTGGCCAATTGAATGGCCGGGCCGTCAGCCATCGGGTCGGTGAAGGGCATGCCCAGTTCGATCACGTCGGCGCCAGCCGCTGGCAAGCCTTTGAGGATGGCCAGCGAGGTGTCATAACCCGGGTCGCCGGCGGTGACGAAGGTCACCAGGGCGGCGCGGTTTTGTTCTTTGAGTTGGTCAAAGCGGGTTTGCAGGCGGCTCATCAGTGTTTCTCCTGCTTAGCGGTTTCCATGTGGTGCATCACGGTCTGCATGTCTTTGTCGCCACGGCCAGAAAGGTTAACCACCATCAGGTGATCTTTGGGCAAAGTCGGTGCGCGCTTGAACACTTCAGCCAGGGCGTGGGCGCTTTCCAGTGCAGGAATAATCCCTTCCAGGCGGCAGCATTTGTGGAAGGCGTCGAGGGCTTCGTCGTCGGTCACCGAGGTGTACTGGACACGGCCGATATCATGCAACCAGGCGTGTTCCGGGCCGATGCCAGGGTAGTCGAGGCCGGCGGAAATCGAGTGGGCGTCGATGATCTGGCCGTCGTCGTCCTGCAGCAGGAAGGTGCGGTTGCCGTGCAGCACACCCGGTACGCCGCCGTTGAGGCTGGCGGCGTGTTTACCGGTTTCGATGCCGTGGCCTGCCGCTTCCACGCCGATGATCTCGACGCTGGTGTCATCCAGGAACGGGTGGAACAGGCCCATGGCGTTGGAGCCACCGCCGATACACGCCACCAGGCTGTCCGGCAGGCGGCCTTCCTGGGCTTGCAGCTGGGTGCGGGTTTCCTTGCCGATCACGGCCTGGAAGTCGCGCACCATTGCCGGGTACGGGTGTGGGCCGGCCACGGTGCCGATCAGGTAGAAGGTGCTGTCGACGTTGGTCACCCAGTCACGCAGCGCTTCGTTCATCGCGTCTTTCAGGGTGCCGGTGCCAGCAACCACCGGGATCACTTCGGCGCCCAGCAACTTCATGCGGAACACGTTGGCCTGCTGGCGCTCGATGTCGGTGGTGCCCATGTAGATCACGCATTGCAGGCCAAAGCGCGCCGCCACGGTGGCAGTGGCCACGCCGTGCATGCCGGCGCCGGTCTCGGCGATGATGCGTTTCTTGCCCATGCGCCGCGCCAGCAGGATCTGGCCGATGCAGTTGTTGATCTTGTGCGCGCCGGTGTGGTTCAGCTCTTCGCGCTTGAGGTAGATCTTGGCGCCGCCGCAGAACTCGGTCAGGCGTTCGGCGAAGTACAGCGGGCTTGGGCGTCCGACGTAATCGCGTTGGAAGTAGGCCAATTCTTCATTGAACGCCGGATCCACCTTGGCGGCTTCGTATTCACGGGCCAGGTCGAGGATCAACGGCATCAGGGTTTCGGCGACGTAGCGGCCACCGAACGCACCAAACAGGCCGTTGGCGTCAGGGCCGTTGCGAAGGTCGGTCTGGGACTGAGTCATGGGACGCTCCAGGAAGGAATGTGTGTGAGAGGCAATGACGGCCACTCTACCCCTCACGCTTTAGCCTGAAAACCGATAAGATCGCCGTAACCTGTCAGGAAAACTCACGCATGAGCCGCGACCTCCCGCCCCTCAATGCCTTGCGCGCATTCGAAGCCACTGCCCGCCTCAACAGCGTCAGCCAGGCTGCGGAGCAACTGCACGTGACCCACGGCGCGGTGAGTCGCCAGTTGAAAGTGCTTGAAGAACACTTGGGTGTGAGCCTGTTCGTCAAGGAGGGGCGTGGCCTTAAACTCACAGATGCGGGCGTGCGGCTGCGGGATACCAGCGCGGAGGCGTTCGAGCGTTTGCGGGACGTGTGCGCTGAGCTCACCCAGAGCAGCGCCGATGCACCTTTCGTGCTGGGGTGTTCGGGCAGTTTGCTGGCGCGTTGGTTTATTCCGCGCCTGGGGCGCTTGAATGCAGATTTGCCCGACTTGCGCCTGCACCTGTCGGCAGGTGAAGGCGATCTGGATCCTCGTCGCCCTGGGTTGGATGCCTTGTTGGTATTTGCCGAGCCACCGTGGCCGGCGGATATGCAGGTGTATGAACTGACCAGCGAGCGTATCGGCCCGGTGCTGAGCCCACGCTTTTCTGGTTATGAACAACTGCGTGAGGCACCGGCATTGGCGTTGATGGGTGAAGCGTTGCTGCACACCACGTCTCGGCCGCAAGCCTGGCCCAGTTGGGCGCGGCAACATGGCATCGAGCCGGGCGCGTTGAAACTCGGCCAGGGGTTTGAGCACTTGTATTATTTGCTGGAGGCGGCCGTTGCAGGGTTGGGGGTGGCGATCGCGCCAGAACCGCTGGTGGCAGAGGACCTGCGTGCGGGTCGCCTGGTGGCGCCGTGGGGTTTCAGTGAAACCCCGGCGCATCTGGCGTTGTGGCTACCCAAGCGCGCCGCAGATGGGCGCGCTGGGCAGTTGGCGCAATGGCTCAAGGCTGAGCTGTTGCGCCAACCGCTATAACCGGTCAATCAGTCACCGCGTTTGCACAGCAGGTAAGCCGCCAGCAGGCCCAGCGCGCCAACGGCGACGCCTGCGGTAGTCCAAGGGTGCTCTTGTGCGTAGTCCCGGGTGGCAGCACCGGTTTCGCGGATTTTGACTTTGCTTTCTTCGTAAGCGTCGCTGATCAGGTGACGAGAGTGCTTGAGGGCGTTCTCGGCATTGCTTTTCAGGGCCTTCAGCGTTTTGCGCGACTCATCGGACGCGTCATCCTTGAGGCTCTCAAGGGATTTGAGCAGGCTCGAAATCTCGGCTTCCATGCTTTCCAGCGACGCTTTGCGTAAAGAAGTGTTGGCCATTTGGACATCTCCTGAAGTGATTGAGTGGCGTGTGTAGATACCGACTGCGGCGGTTTCAGAAAGTGCAGTAATTCTGAACTTTCGCCTCCCAACGGTCGCCAGAAGCAGTAAGAACATTCACTGCTAGTCTTGATTAACGACCCCCTAGGAGAAACGCCATGAGTGATCATCACACCTACAAGAAAGTCGAACTGGTGGGCTCTTCCACCACCAGCATCGAAGACGCAATCAACAATGCCCTGGCTGAAGCCAACAAAAGCATCAAGCATCTGGAATGGTTCGAGGTGACCGAAACCCGCGGGCACATCAAGGACGGCAAGGCTGCGCACTTCCAGGTCACGCTTAAAGTGGGATTCCGAATTGCCAGTAGTTGATCGGGTGAATTGAACTTTGCCCGCTGGCCGATTGCCATAACCTGCGCTACAAACAACGGGTGCCGATGCGATGAGCGTCGGCACGCTCTTTTTGATCAGCGCAAGGAAAGTAACGGATGAAGAAGTTTCTGCTGGCGGTAGGTTTGTTGAGCATTGCGGGTACGGCCCTGGCAGCCAAGGACTGTGAGGAGCTGAAAGGCGAGATCGCAGCGAAAATCGATGCCAAGGGCGTACCGCATTACTCTCTGGAAATCGTAGATAAAGGCGCCGCAGCGGGTGGTGAGGTCGTGGGTACGTGCGGCGGCGACACCAAGGAAATCGTCTACAAGCGCGGTTAATCCCGTGTTGCAGACATAAAAACGACGCACCGGTGCGTCGTTTTTTTTCGCCTGGCATTCAGCCTTTCATCACCTGCGCCAGCAGCTCGTAGGAATGAATCCGGTCGGCGTGCTCGTACAGGTCGCAGGTGAAGATCAGTTCATCGGCGCCGGTCTGCTCGATCAACACCTCCAGCTTGGCGCGGATCTTCGCCGGGCTGCCCACCATGGCTAAACCAAGGAAGCTACCGACTGCGTCTTTTTCATGGGGCAACCACAGGCCGTCCATGGTTTTTACCGGTGGGCGCTGCACCAGGCTCTGGCCGCGCATCAGCGCGAGGATGCGTTGGTACACCGAGGTGGCCAGGTAATCGGCCTGTTCATCGGTATCCGCTGCCACCAGTGGAACGCCGAGCATCACGTAGGGTTTGTCCAACACGGCCGAAGGCTTGAAGTGATTGCGGTACACGCGAATCGCCTCATGCATCAAGCGCGGTGCGAAATGGGAGGCGAAGGCATAGGGCAAACCACGCTCGCCGGCCAATTGTGCACTGAACAGGCTTGAGCCCAGCAGCCACACTGGCACATTGGTGCCGGTGCCCGGTACAGCGATAACCCGTTGGTCGGGCGTACGTGGGCCCAGGTACGCCATCAGCTCGGCCACGTCTTCGGGAAAGTCATCGGCACTGCCGGAGCGTTCACGGCGCAGGGCGCGGGCGGTCATCTGGTCGGAACCGGGGGCGCGGCCCAAGCCCAGGTCGATGCGCCCGGGGTAGAGGCTTTCCAGCGTGCCGAATTGCTCAGCGATCACCAGCGGTGCGTGGTTAGGCAGCATCACCCCGCCGGAACCCACGCGGATGGTCGAGGTACCACCGGCCAGGTAGCCGAGCAGTACCGAGGTGGCCGAACTGGCGATGCCGTCCATATTGTGGTGCTCAGCCACCCAGAAGCGGTGGTAGCCGAACTTTTCCACGTGTTGGGCCAGGTCCAGGGAATTGCGCAGCGATTGTGCCGGACTGCCATTGGCGCGCACGGGCACCAGGTCGAGGGTCGAAAACTTTACGTCGGACAGCGATTTCATAAGCCTGCTTCTCCAATGGGCGCGCACAGGCTTTTGTAGACGAGCCAAAACCTGCCGCTGCATGTGCATGCTCTATGCAATGAGGGCATATACCCGAGATTCAATAGAGTACTCCGAAATTTCCTACTGTATCGCTAGGTTTCTCCGACAAGATGAACTTTGCCGGTGCGTCTATCCTCAGAACCTTACTGACACAAAACCACCGTTCGAGGAGAAAGCTATGAGTATCGTTAAAAAGGCATCCGCGCATTGGGAAGGTGATCTGAAGACTGGCCTGGGTTCCATTTCGACGGAAACCGGCGTGCTACGCGAAGCGCCCTACGGCTTCAAGGCCCGTTTCGAGGGCGGTAAAGGCACCAACCCTGAAGAACTGATCGGCGCGGCTCACGCCGGGTGTTTCTCCATGGCGTTTTCCATGATTCTCGGCGATGCCGGGCTCAAGGCAGACAGCATCGACACCCAGGCCGAAGTGACCCTGGATCAAGTCGATGGCGGCTTTGCGATTACTGCGGTGCACCTGATCCTGAAAGCCAAGATCCCAGGCGCGAGCCAGGCGCAGTTCGATGAGCTGAGCAAAAAGGCCAAGGAAGGGTGCCCGGTTTCCAAGGTATTGAATGCGACCATCACGTTGGATGGCACGCTGGTTAATTAATACTGCACTTCCTGTGTGGGAGGGGGGCTTGCCCTCTTCTCATTTAGTTCTGCGTTAAATCAGAACTCGTGTTTCCCCTATGTGGTCCTATAGCCTATGCAGCCTTAGGTGCACACTCGTGCGCATGCATTCAGGGAGCTACACACATGAAACGTTTTGCCTTGGCGATCATCTGCGGTGTATTGGCCACTTCGGCCGTGGCCGCTCCAAAAGATTGTGAAGAGCTCAGGAAGGAAATTGAAGTGAAGATCCAGGCCAAGGCGATTCCGTCCTACACCCTGGAAATTATCACTGCCGAAGAAGCCAAGAACCATGACGAAGCCATGATTGTCGGTTCTTGCGAAAACGGTACCAAGCGCATCATCTACCAGAAAAACAACGACTGACTCAGATGCAGTTCACGCTGCGCTCCTCGGCCAGCAACTGCCGTGTTGAGTCGTACAGGCGGATGTTGGGCGTGAACGCCAGCGAGCGGCCTTCGAGCACATAGCGCTGGCCTGCCTGGAAATGGTCGTACTGCAGGGTCATGAAGCAGGTTCGATACATCATCTGGCTGAGGCCGCCCAGGCCGCCCCCGGCGGGCACTTCAAAGTCAAAGCGCACCATCAGTTCGTGAGCGCCGGGGGGCATTTGGAAATAGCGCCCGTCGTCGAGGTTTTTCCCATCCAGGCGCTGAGCCATGACCAACTTGGAACCCGGTGTCGGCGTGGTGAAGTCGACCCAGGCCTGCTGCGGGTCAACGGGTGGGATCGGGGTCGAGGCGCAAGCGCTGAGCAACAGGGCGGCGATTGGCAACAGAAACTGACGCATGGCAGGTACTCAACGCGAGGAGAGCTTTGAGTATAAACATGCCGCGCCGTGGAAAAATCCCCTTCAAGCGCGATAGTCTGGCGAACAAATCACCCGGGAGCAGTTGGGGCATGATCAGGCGTTTTCTTCCAGGGTTGATGGTTGTGCTACTCAGCGGCTGCTCCAGCGTCAGTTATTACAGCCAGTTGGCCAGCGGTCAGTGGCAGCTGTTGCGGGCGCGGGAGCCGGTTGCCGAGGTCATCGCAGACCCCTCTCGGCCTCAATTACTGCGCGAGCACCTCGCTCAATCGCAAAAAGCTCGTACCTTTGCCAGCGAGCACCTGCATTTGCCTGACAATCAAAGTTACCGGCTATACGCCGATATCGGCCGGCCCTACGTGGTCTGGAATGTCTTTGCCACGCAGGAATTTTCTCTGTCTCCGGAAAACCACTGCTTTCCCATCGCCGGTTGCGTCGCCTATCGCGGCTACTACAACCAAGGCGCGGCGCGCGGCGAGGCGGCGCTGCTGCGACAACAAGGCCTGGACGTGTCGATTGGTGGCGTCGAGGCCTATTCAACCTTGGGCTGGTTCAACGACCCGATCATGAGTTCGATGATGAGCTGGGGCGATGAGCGCCTCGCTACGCTGATCTTTCATGAGCTGGCGCATCAGCGCTTTTATGTGAAGGACGACACCGAGTTCAACGAGTCTTATGCCAATTTCGTCGAGCAGGAAGGCACCCGCCAATGGCGTGCGGCACGCGGCTTGCCACCTGTCAGTGATGCGGCGTTGAAGCAACGTGATCAATTTATCCGGCTGATTCTCGATACCCGCAAACGCCTGGATGCGTTGTACGCGCAGCCGTTGGCAGTGGACGTGATGCGGCGTGCCAAGGCGGCGCGGTTCGAGCACTTGCGCAATGAATACCGGCAGATGCGTGATAGCCATTGGGGCGGCGACAAGCGTTATGACGCCTGGATCAACCAACCGATGAACAATGCGCGGTTATTGCCATTCGGGCTGTATGACCAATGGGTGCCGGCGTTTGCGGCGTTGTTTGCACAGGAAGGTGGGAATTGGGTGAGGTTTTATGCGGCTGTGGAGAGGTTGGGCGGGTTGCCGGTGGTGCAGCGCAAGGCGGCGTTGAGGCAGTTGGAAGGGGTTGGCCGTTAGGGCCTCATCGGGGGCAAGCCCCCTCCCACATTTTGAGCGGTGTACACAGGCCAACTGTGGGAGGGGCTTGCCCCCGATAGCGGTTTCAAGAACGCTGCAAAAATGCCTGGTGCATCTGTGCCAACGTCTCGAAATGCCAGGTCGGCGCCTCGGCATTCAACTCTTCAAAACTGCCAAACCCATACCCTACCGCTGCCGAATCCAACCCGTTACTGCGTGCGCCGATCAGGTCATGCTTGCGATCACCGATCATCAAAGTGGTGGCCGGGTCCAGCCCTTCCTCACGCATCAAGTGGGCGATCAACTCGACCTTGTTGGTGCGCGTGCCGTCCAGCTCGCTGCCGTAGATCACCTTGAAGTGCTTGGCAAAGTCGAAATGCCGCGCAATCTCACGGGCAAATTCCCACGGTTTGGAGGTAGCCACGTACAACTGGCGCCCTTGGCTGTTCAATTCTTCCAACAATGGCATGACGCCGTCGAATACACGGTTTTCATACAGCCCGGTGACCTTGAAACGCTCGCGATAGAAATTCACTGCTTCCCACGCCTTGGCCTCGTCGAAGCCGTAGAACTGCATGAACGCCTGCAGCAAGGGTGGGCCGATGAAGTGTTCGAGTTTGGTCAGGTCGGGCTCGTCGATGCCCAGTTTGCCAAGGGCATACTGGATCGAACGGGTAATGCCCTCACGCGGGTCGGTGAGCGTGCCGTCCAGGTCGAACAGGACGGTTGGGTAGTTCAGAGTCATTGATCGAATCCTTCAGCCAGGTGCAGGTCCTTGAGCTTCACGTAGTTCGCGGCGCTGTAGGTGAAAAAGGCACGCTCTTTGTCAGTCAGTGCGCGGGCCTGTTTAACCGGGCTGCCCACGTACAAAAACCCACTGTCGAGTTTCTTGCCTGGCGGCACCAGGCTGCCGGCGCCGATAATTACGTCGTCCTCCACCACGGCACCATCCATCACAATGCTGCCCATGCCGATCAGGATGCGGTTACCCACGGTGCAGCCATGCAGCATGACCTTGTGGGCGATGGTCACGTCGTCGCCGATCAGCAGCGGGAAACCCTCGGGATTGAACGGCCCCGCATGGGTAATGTGCAGCACGCAGCCGTCCTGCACGCTGGTGCGCGCACCAATGCGGATGCGGTGCATGTCGCCGCGGATCACGGTCAGCGGCCAAACCGAGCTGTCGGTGCCGATTTCGACATCGCCGATCACCACCGCCGAAATGTCCACAAAAGCCCCGGCGCCCAGGGTTGGCGTATGGTTCTGATAGGTGCGAAGGGTCACGATAGCCTCTCTCTCTTCTGCTGATAGCTGCGGTGGGTGTTGATTGTAATTAAGATGGCCCCATCTTTGTTCTTACATGTTTCTTCAGCCAAGGTGCCAACCGTGAGCGCGAACAACCCTCTTTTGCAGTCCTACGACCTGCCGCCGTTCTCGGCGATCCGTGCCGAGCACGTCCAGCCGGCCATCGAACAGATCCTCGCCGACAACCGTGTGGCTATCGCAGACATCCTGCAAAGCCAGGGTAAAAATCCGACATGGGCCGGTCTGGTCCTCGCCATGGATGAGCTGAATGATCGCCTCGGGGCTGCCTGGAGCCCTGTCAGCCACCTCAATGCCGTGTGCAACAGCGCCGAGCTGCGCGAAGCCTACGAGGCTTGCCTGCCAGCATTGAGTGCCTACTCAACCGAGATGGGCCAGAACCGTGAACTGTTCCAGGCCTTTGAAGCCCTGGCCAACAGCCCCGAAGCTGGCGGTTTCGATGTGGCGCAAAAAACCATTCTGGAACACGCCCTGCGCGACTTCCGTCTGTCGGGCATCGATCTGCCGCCGGAGCAGCAAAAGCGCTATGCCGAAGTGCAGAGCAAGCTTTCCGAGCTGGGCAGCAAGTTCTCCAACCAGTTGCTGGACGCCACCCAGGCGTGGACCAAGCACGTCACCGATGAAGTCACCCTCGCCGGCCTGACCGACTCGGCCAAAGCGCAAATGGCCGCCGCGGCCCAGGCCAAGGGCCTTGATGGCTGGCTGATCACCTTGGAATTCCCAAGCTATTACGCGGTAATGACCTACGCCCAGGACCGCTCCCTGCGTGAAGAGGTTTACGCCGCCTACTGCACCCGTGCGTCGGACCAAGGCCCGAACGCCGGCCAGAACGATAACGGCCCGGTGATGGAACAGATCCTCGACCTGCGTCAGGAACTGGCCCGGTTGTTGGGCTACGCATCGTTCTCCGAACTGAGTCTGGCGACCAAAATGGCCGAGTCCAGCGACCAGGTGCTGAGCTTCCTGCGTGACCTGGCCAAGCGCAGCAAGCCGTTTGCCGCCCAGGATCTGCAACAGCTCAAGGCCTACGCCGCCGAACAAGGCTGCGCCGACCTGCAGAGCTGGGACAGTGGTTTCTACGGCGAAAAACTGCGCGAACAGCGCTACAGCGTGTCCCAGGAAGCCCTGCGTGCCTACTTTCCCATCGACAAGGTGCTGGGCGGTCTGTTTGCCATTGTGCAGCGCCTGTATGGCATCGAGATCGCCGAACAGAAAGGCTTCGACACTTGGCACCCGGATGTTCGCCTGTTTGAAATCAAGGAAAACGGCGAGCACGTCGGGCGCTTCTTCTTCGACCTGTACGCCCGCGCCAACAAGCGCGGCGGTGCCTGGATGGACGGTGCCCGTGACCGCCGCCGCACCGTCGATGGCGTGCTGCAAAGCCCCGTCGCCAACCTGGTGTGCAACTTCACTCCGGCCGACAGCGGCAAGCCTGCGCTGCTGACCCACGATGAAGTCACCACTCTGTTCCACGAATTCGGCCACGGCCTGCATCACCTGCTGACCCGCGTTGAACATGCCGGCGTATCCGGTATCAACGGCGTGGCATGGGATGCGGTGGAACTGCCTAGCCAGTTCATGGAGAACTGGTGCTGGGAGCCCGAAGGCCTGGCACTGATTTCCGGCCACTATGAAACCGGCGAGCCACTGCCCCAGGACCTGCTGGAAAAAATGCTCGCGGCGAAAAACTTCCAGTCCGGCCTGATGATGGTGCGTCAACTGGAGTTCTCGCTGTTCGACTTTGAGCTGCACGCCACCCATGGCGATGGTCGCAGCGTGGCGCAGGTGCTCGAGGGCGTGCGCGACGAAGTCTCGGTCATGCGCCCACCGGCCTACAACCGCTTCCCCAACAGCTTTGCGCACATTTTCGCCGGTGGTTATGCGGCGGGTTACTACAGCTACAAGTGGGCTGAAGTGCTGTCGGCTGACGCGTTCTCCAAGTTCGAAGAAGACGGCGTGCTCAATGCCCAGACGGGCCGAGCGTTCCGTGAAGCGATCCTGGCCCGTGGGGGTTCCCAGGCGCCGATGGTGCTGTTCGTCGACTTCCGCGGACGGGCGCCGTCGATTGACGCACTCCTGCGCCACAGCGGCCTGAGTGAGGACGCGGCAGCATGAGCGAAGGGCCTGTGATTACCAAAAAGCAATTTATCGCCGGGGCGGTCTGCCCGGCGTGCAGCGAGCCGGACAAGTTGAAGATGTGGACCGAAGACAGCGTGCCGCACCGCGAATGTGTGGCCTGCGGCTATACCGATACGCTCAATGATCAGGGGCTTTCGGTGCCCAAGGAATTGGGCACGCGGGTTAATACATCGGCATTGAAAGCGCCGGCTGATCCAAAGGTGCAGGCGGTGCAGTTCTTTCCTAATCCGAAGCTCAAAAAAGACTGAAACCTGACTCACTGTAGGGGCGAACTCGCTCCTACAGTTTTTTCTCTTCCTTGCCCGTCGTGGTCACCCAGTCCTTCATTGAGCACAACGCGAATGCACTGGTGCTGCAATCGCCATTGGCCAAAGCGGCGCGTATTTTGTCGATATCCGCCTTCATCATGTAGCGGACCCCATCCTTGAAGCCGTTACTGCTGCCGAAACCGCCCAGCGTCATCTCGTTCAGTGCGTCTTCCTTGCTCCATCCCTGAATCACCACCCGATACATCGCGGCCATCAGCCCGGTGCGGTCGGCGCCATGCTTGCAGTGCATCAGCACTGGCCCGTCGGCTTCTGCTGCCTGGATCGCCCTAAGCGCCGCCAGCACGTCGGAGTCGTCGACATGGTTGGTGCGATAACTCAACTGCACCTGTTTGATATCAGATGACTTGAGCCACGCCGAATCAGATTCCGGCAGAAAGTTGATTACCGTACCGATCTTGAGTTTTTCCAATACCGGCAGCGCACCCCTGTCCGGTAACGCGCTGCGATAGAGCGTGGGCGTCATTTGATGCAGGTTGTATTGGTCACCCACCGGTTGGGCCCATTCCGGCGAGCGGATCGAGGCAGCGTCATCGGCTTGTGCTTGAAGTGTGTTGAACAGGGTCATGACCGCCAGGCCGATAATGGGCAGTAATCGTGTGTTGAACATGAACTCTGTGACCGCATAAGGAAGTGGCTGATGGGTCGCAGATTCACTTACGCAGGGTCAATGCCGCGTGAGGTCTTCGTCAAAGAATCGTGATTCATCCGATCTGATCCGGTGTTTTTTGTCACTGGATCGAGTCTTCTCAATTCTTAGCCTGCTATCATTTGTAACTATTGTTTGCCAGTGTGTTCTATGTTTTTGGATCCCATTGCTTGGTAAACCTTCACGTTGCTCCCAGAAGCGGCGGATAAACCCGTGACCACATGATGAGGTGTACCCATGTCTGATCAAGATCAAGACAACCCCCGGCGTGACTTTCTACGCAAATCCTTGACCTTGATCCCGGTGGTCACGGTTGCCAGTACCGGCCTTGGCGGTTCGATGCTGATGGCCACGCCGGAGCCGGCCCAGGCGGCGCCGGCCAAACCTGCGGCGAGTGAAAAAGCGTACGAGCCCAGCTACTTCACAGCCGAGGAATGGGCGTTTATCAACGCTGCTGTCGAGCGCTTGATTCCCGCTGATGCCCAGGGCCCAGGCGCCTTGGAGGCTGGCGCGCCGGAATACATCGACCGTCAGATGAACACACCGTATGCCAGCGGCGCCCTGTGGTTCATGCAAGGCCCGTTCAATGCCGATGCGCCGCCAGAGATGGGCTGGCAGAGCAAATTAGTGCCCAAGGAGATCTATCGCTTGGGTATTGCCGCTACGGATGCGTGGTCGAAGGCGTTCAACGGTAAGGTTTTTGCCGCGCAAGACAGCGCTACCCGAGACGATATGCTGCGGCGCCTGGAGGCTGGCGGCAGCGAAGTGACGGCGCATTTCGACGCTGTACCGCCAAAGATGTTCTTTAACCTCCTGCTGCAAAATACCAAGGAAGGCTTCTTCTGCGACCCGATCCACGGCGGCAATAAAGGCATGGTCGGCTGGACCATGATCGGCTTCCCCGGCGCCCGCGCCGACTTTATGGATTGGGTGGAACGCAACGAGCAATACCCCTTCCCGGCTGTTTCCATTCGCGGCGAGAGGGCATAAACGTGGCGACCATCATGAAGAAAGTGGATGCGGTGATTGTGGGCTTCGGCTGGACCGGCGCGATCATGGCCAAGGAGCTGACGGAAGCGGGCCTCAACGTGGTAGCGCTGGAGCGCGGCCCGATGCAGGACACCTATCCGGACGGCAACTATCCCCAGGTCATCGACGAATTGACCTACAGCGTTCGTAAGAAGCTGTTCCAAGACATCTCCAAAGAGACGGTGACCATTCGCCATAGCGTGAATGATGTTGCCCTGCCCAACCGTCAGTTGGGTGCATTTCTGCCGGGTAATGGCGTAGGGGGCGCGGGCCTGCACTGGTCGGGCGTACACTTTCGCGTCGACCCCATCGAACTGCGCATGCGCAGCCATTACGAAGAACGCTACGGCAAGAACTTCATTCCCAAGGACATGACCATCCAGGATTTCGGCGTCAGCTATGAAGAGCTCGAGCCGTTTTTCGACTATGCGGAAAAAGTCTTCGGCACCTCCGGCCAGGCCTGGACCGTCAAAGGCCAGTTGGTAGGCGAAGGCCGCGGTGGCAACCCGTATGCGCCGGATCGCTCCAACCCTTTCCCGTTGGAGGCGCAGAAAAACACTGTCTCCGCACAGCTGTTTCAGAAAGCAGCGACTGAAGTGGGTTACAAGCCTTACAACCTGCCGTCGGCCAACACTTCCGGGCCGTACACCAATCCGTACGGGGCGCAGATGGGCCCGTGCAACTTCTGCGGTTTCTGCAGTGGTTACGTGTGCTACATGTATTCCAAGGCATCACCGAACGTGAACATCCTGCCGGCCTTGCGCCAGGTGCCGAACTTCGAGCTGCGGCCCAACTCCCACGTGCTCAAGGTCAACCTGGACAGCACCCAGAAAAAAGCCACCGGCGTGACCTATATCGACGCCCAGGGCCGCGAATGCGAGCAGCCGGCAGATTTGGTGATCCTCGGCGCGTTCCAATTCCACAACGTGCGCCTGATGCTGCTGTCGGGCATCGGCAAGCCCTACGACCCGATTACCAATGAGGGCGTGGTGGGCAGGAACTTTGCCTACCAGAACATGGGCACCATCAAGGCGTTCTTCGACAAGGACACCCACACCAACAATTTTATCGGTGCGGGCGGCAATGGCGTGGCCATCGACGACTTCAATGCCGACAACTTCGACCATGGCCCTCACGGGTTCGTGGGTGGTTCGCCGATGTGGGTCAACCAGGCGGGCAGCCGGCCGATTGCCGGTACCTCCAACCCACCGGGCACACCGGCCTGGGGCAGCGCCTGGAAGCGTGCCACCGCGGATTACTACACCCATCAGGTGTCGATGGATGCCCACGGTGCCCATCAGTCTTATCGCAGTAACTACCTGGATCTGGATCCGGTTTACCGCGATGCCTACGGCCTGCCGCTGCTGCGCATGACCTTCGACTGGCAAGAAAACGACATCAAGATGAACCGCTTCATGATCGAGAAAATGGGCAAGGTCGCCCAAGCCATGAACCCCAAGGCCATCGCCGTACTGGGCAAGAAGGTCGGTGATCACTTCAACACCGCCTCGTACCAGACCACTCACCTCAACGGTGGCGCGATCATGGGTACCGACCCGAAAACCAGCGCGTTGAACCGCTACCTGCAGTGCTGGGATGTACACAACGTGTTTGTGCCGGGTGCGTCCGCCTTCCCACAAGGTTTGGGCTACAACCCTACAGGCCTGGTGGCAGCGTTGACCTATTGGTCGGCTCGGGCTATCCGCGAGCAATACCTGAAAAACCCCGGCCCACTGGTTCAGGCATAAGGAGCGATGACCATGAAAGCATTCGTTATCGCCTCCCTGGCGCTCTTCAGCAGCTGCTCGGTAAGCGCCGCCGAAACCGACTTGATCAAACAAGGTGAATACCTGGCACGTGCTGGTGACTGCGTGGCCTGCCACACCGCCAAAGGTGGCAAACCCTTCGCCGGCGGCCTGCCGATGGAAACGCCCATCGGTGTGATCTATTCCACCAACATCACCCCGGACAAGACCGGCCTGGGCGACTACAGCTACGAGGATTTCGACAAGGCCGTGCGTCATGGCGTCGCCAAGAACGGTAGTACGCTTTACCCGGCGATGCCCTACCCGTCTTACGCGCGTGTCAGCGACAGCGATATGCAGGCGTTGTATGCGTATTTCATGAAGGGCGTTGAGCCGGTCGCCCAGGAGAACAAGGACAGCGATATACCCTGGCCGTTGAGCATGCGTTGGCCTTTGGCGGCTTGGCGCTGGATGTTCGCACCCGCTGTCGAGGAACATCAGGCGCAAGCCGCTGCTGATCCGGTGATCAGTCGTGGCGCTTATCTGGTTGAAGGTCTGGGCCACTGCGGCGCCTGCCATACGCCTCGCGCCCTGACCATGCAGGAAAAAGCCCTGAGTGCCACAGACGGCAACGCTTTTCTGTCCGGCAGTGCACCGCTGGAAGGCTGGATCGCGAAAAGCCTGCGCGGTGACCACAAGGACGGCCTCGGCAGTTGGAGCGAAGAGCAACTGGTGCAGTTTCTCAAGACCGGTCGCAGTGACCGCAGCGCGGTATTCGGCGGTATGAGCGACGTGGTTGTCCACAGTATGCAGTACATGTCGCAAGACGACCTGACCGCTATCGCTCGTTACCTCAAGAGCCTGCCGGCGGTCGACCCCAAGGACCAGCCTCACCAGTACGACAAGCAGGTAGCCGAGGCGCTCTGGAAAGGTGATGACAGCAAGCCGGGCGCATCGGTGTATATCGACAACTGTGCGGCCTGCCACCGCACCGATGGCCATGGCTATACGCGGGTGTTCCCGGCGCTGGCGGGCAACCCGGTATTGCAGACGGCGGATGCCACGTCGTTGATCAACATTGTGTTGAACGGCGGCACCTTGCCGGCGACCCATGCGGCGCCGTCGACCTTCACCATGCCGGCGTTCGCGTGGCGCCTGTCGGACCAGGAAGTGGCGGATGTGGTCAGTTTCATCCGTGGCAGTTGGGGCAACAAAGGTGCACCGGTTAATGCCAGTGATGTGGCGAACTTGCGCAAAAGTGATATGCGCACCACGTCGGGGGATGACCTGGGGCAGGTGACGCAAAAACACTGATCCTTCGCTGACCGCCAAACGGCACTGGTCAGAACCCCTGCGCCTCGATACTGTATATAAAAACAGTATTGAGGCGTTTTCATGTCTACTCCGCTGCCGCCCCGTGGTCGGGGCACCGCCACCAACCTGCACAATCGGTTCGCACCTACGGTCAGCGTGGCGGAGGACGACGGCTGGTATCAGGAGGTGCCCCAGACTCAAGGCACCGAAGTACGTATCGAAACGACCAAGACCATCATCACCCGCAACAACTCGCCGGACTTGCCCTTTGATCGCTCGATCAACCCTTATCGCGGCTGCGAGCATGTTATCGTCGAAACAAAAATGTATGGCCAGACTGTCTAGTGATGCTTGATATTGCTGGCTAAAGACCCAATCCAATTGGAGGTCAGATGCCACGCAAACCCTTCTCCAAGTCTGCCCTTGAGTCGAGTGAACGACCGCTCCTCCAGCGCAAGCTGCCAGAAAACACCCCCCAAGCAATCCAAAAAAGAAGCACTGCAAGGGGACAAGTGGATGTTTCAGCTCAAGGGTTGCTTGTCCGAAACAAGACCACTGGCACCAAGGACTTCGTCCGTGACTTCACCGATTTTGTCAATGAGTATCCGCACCATAAATTAATTGTTCAGCAGTTACTCATAGGTGCGCAGCTCCATGCCGCAAAAAGATTGATCACGTATCAATCCCATCAAGACATCTATTACTCAATCCAAGAGTTTGTGCTGTTTCTAAATAGCGCTGAGCCGATCAATAAATCAGTCAAAGGTGTTGCTGATGTCGATGGGCAGGTATGCATGAATTTTAGGTCATTTTTAATTCGTTCGTATCCAGGCCGCACCGTAAATAGAAAAAGATACGGTGCATTAAAAAATATATTCATCTCGTTGAAAAATAAATATAAAGGGCAGGGCTGGGTCGGCAAAGAGTTTCAATGGCCACTTGGACCGGCGATGAACGAGCAAGTAACAGAAGGATATAGCAGGGAGATTCATAATAAGCTTGTAGAGGGATGCCTGGTTGATATTAAGTTTATTATGAAGTGGATGGAGAGTTACAAAGGTCTAGTGAAAGACGGGCAACCAATGCTGGAATACGATCTTTCATTAGAAAACTTGATGTTTGATCTAGTTATGAATGAGCAGGCCAAAAGATCCAATGGGTCGATCAAGGCGACACATGTTAAGGGGTTTGAGTGGGTCATACGCATCACTGGAGATGTTAAATATTACATACGGGAAAATGGAATAAGTATAGAGAAGTTTCTGGGCATTTACCGAGCCCGCGCCCATGAACTGGCGGCTAAAGGTCGCCCTGTAGTTGGTACTGAGGTCAGTGAACGGGGGATGGAGTATGGCTGTGATCGAGAAGAATCTGGGCGAATTGCAACTGCAAATGTAGGAAGACTTTATCCTGATTGGCCTATGCAAGTGAGCTTCGAGGAAGCTGGACATCTCTTTTCCTCTGAGTGGAGTAAAAACACCGCTCACGGAACAAACAAAAAATATTCTACGCTGGAAAAAAGATTACGGTCGGCCTTGATGTATATGAGGGTCGGGCCAGAGCACCTACCCTATGAAGTAGGTCAAATGGCATACTTCAGCAGAGTAGCTTTCACAATGGGAACTATATTCCCATTCTTTCTCTTCGTGATGTTGCAGACGGGCTGGAACTTTGAGGTTGTGGTATCGATAAGCGATAACCTAGACGACCACATTGAGGAGGACCTTCTGGATGATGACTATGTGATTATTTATGGGTACAAGGGACGGTCCGACAAAAGCCAAATGCATAGATCAAACAAGCGAGATAAGTTTGGCGCGTATCAGGTCTTGCGCTTTGTTGCCGCTGAAGTAACCAAGCATTTGTCGTCGCCTCATTATTTAAAGGGTAAATTATTCCAGTGTGTCATTTCGAAGAATCTTTGGAATAAGTTTGGTCGCTTATGCGCGCCCGTAACCACTACGAATTTTGGGCACGCTTCAACGGAGTTTCTACTTCGCCACGGCATAAAATTGGATACGGATACCAAGTCCCCCAGAATTGAAACGAAACGTCTTCGAACTACCTATGAAACTCGACGGAGAGAACAGGGTTTAGATATTGACGAGGTTTCGGCAATGATGGGGCATTCGAATCTCGATACCACAGTAAATCATTATGATAGTGACTGGGGGGCGGCAGAAATATTAAATGGTCGTCTAAGGAAGATTCAGAGAAAACATGAAGAAGATTTTAGAAGTTACTCAGCAAATCTTCTTACAGATGTGTCTTTGGTTGAGCTGCGTGAAGCCACTCTACGTTGCGGTAGCAAAGAAGAACTAAGGTCAGTTGTTGCACCATTAGTCGGTAGGCTGAATTCTTCTGAAGATGCGGTAATACAGTTGCTTTCTCCGGAAGGTCAGACATTCATTGCAAGTTGTCTAAACTCAAGGCGACCAGATTGGCCAGGCGCTGAAAGTTTTCTTAGGACGGATACGCCGTGCAACTACTTCAATCGTTGTCCGTTATGCTCACAGTGTGTGATCTTCAAAGAAGCATTACCTTTTATTGCAAGAAGAATTTCCGACCTTGACGGTCTGAGGGAGCGGTTAAATCCCTTAGAATGGGAGAAAAGCTATCGGGCTGAGTATTTAGGGTGGAAGGGGGTTATAGAGGGCTGGGGGGACCCGATTGAGATTGCGGAGGCAATAGATCAATCGAAACATCACTGCTATGCACTGCCATTGACAATGATAGGGCTCTCATGACAACTCCAACACGTGACCAATTAAAAGCAGTTTTAGAAGAAATAAGAAGTGGACTGGGTTATTACGAGGAAGAGTCAGAGCCTATCTCTGCTGAAGAAGATGATGAGGCTCTGAGTGGCGACTCTTCACTTGGGCTCATTTTCGATAATGTAAATATACTCAATCTTTCAAAAATAGATAAGAGCGAGTGGAGTTATATTAGGGTAAGTCCTAGAAGCTCTTTCGGCGATCCGGTTTGGGATTTTGGGGATTACCCCTCACCCTATGGATACCCCATACGAATCAATTTTGATTATGATAATATGTATGGTGTGAATGTTTGTGGCGTAGGGCACGAACATTGGGTGAATATTGCTAGGGCGCTGCTATTTTACCGTGTACCGCATTTCGGAATTCATGGTCGTGTTAATGCTTATACATCTCTAGAGACAGATAAAACTAAAGTATTAAGACTTGTCGGGTTGTTTCATGCCGAGGGTCTATATTTAGGTTCTGATAATTCACCAGATTATAGGACGGTGAATGATTTGGCCAAGTCGAGTGTGGAGCACTATATAGAGTCGCTTCCCACCTCTGGAATTAAGTGGGAGTTCTGTTACTTAATGTCCTTCTGGCAGGGCATGTCATCGATGGGTATGCTTCCGCCAGAGTACTCACTATACGATTCATACGTAACTAAAGATCTTGTCGCCAAATATAGAAGAGAATACGACGAGTCCTCTCGACCTTTCGAACCAATTCCGCTCGATGACTATGCAGAAATATTTAAATACTGCGTGGGATTTGTTGAAAACTATAGCGCTGATGTCCTATGGTTGTATAAAAACTTTGCACCAACGATAGTAGGCGCTTTTGAGACTCCCGAAAAGCTTGCCGCGATTAATTTTGGTGTTTCAACGGCGTCCGTTGAGGGGGTTGAAAGATTTAGGGATTATAAGCCAAAGTTGCTAGATAACGGTATGCCCTGGTGGGGAATAGTAATCAAAGAAAGAACGCATGAGAATGATGAGGGGCAGTATTTAAATCAAGCAGCTGTAATTAGCGTCGTTGTAGCTCTGATAGATGCGTGTATCGTACTTCTTCTTTGTCTGACTGGCATGCGTCGATCAGAGGTCATTGGACTTAAGGTGGATTGTCTTTCATTTAAGGCTGATGGATATTGGCTTACTTATACTGTTTTCAAAACTTCGATTTCTTCACAGGGCGATATTAAAACAATACCTATTCCGAAAATTGCTGCGGACGCAATTGAAGTCGTAGTAGAAATGGGACGTGATGCTCGTGCTTATGGTAAGCACGACTATCTGTTTGCCAAGATACCAAAGTTCAGTTTTGGAAACATTCCGCAGACCACTGGGATTGAGCGATCTTGCAATCGAGTGGCAGGCAACCTAGGTATTCAATATAGAGTACACCCACATCGTTTTCGGAAGTCTCTAGCCCTTTATATAATTCATCAAGACTCGCGTAATCTAGAAATTATTAAACGCCTTTTTTCTCACCGTAGCTTAAAAATGACGCTAAAGTACATCCTTTCTTTACCTGGCGTGAACGATGAAGTCAAAGCTACCTTGATTGAGGAAAATACGGAGATTCTTGTCGAAGTTTTGCAAGGAGTCATTTCTGGTCAAATTGGGGGCATTGGCGGGAAAAGGTTGGCCAAGACTGCTAATTCTTCTCCAATACTCAGGGCTAAATTGCAAAACGCGGGGAAAGAAAGCTTAAGTCAGTATGTCGCATCTTTGCTTGATGAAGGTGTGAAGCTTTTGCATAGAACGAATCTTGCAATCTGTTTGCGAACGCCAGGACTTACCAGCGAGTCACCTTGTGATGCTAAGAATGATAGCCCTGGGTCGAGGCTTCATCCAAATTTGTTTGCGTGTGACCCATATAATTGTAGATATGCTGCATTTGTCGAGGCTAATGTTCCATCATTAAAGAATGAGATAATTTTCCACGATAATATGATTAAGCATAGGTACTGTGGAGCGACTCAGAAGGAGTATTCGCAGAAACGAATCGCTGAAGCTTTTAAGAGGCTTCACGAGGTTGTAGGGGATGAGGCACATAATTTCCTTAAGCAGGTAGCGAATGGCTAAGCAAGAACTGCTCAACCGGGTATATGGGACTATTTCAGCGCTCCACAGAGGCGGCCGAAAAAAAATATCCGTGATGGAGGTTGCTAAATTATCTGGTGTCGCTCGGGCAACAATCAATCAAAAGCATGATCCTGACTGGGTGAAGGTCAGGGAAGTCATAAAAAGAACAGTTCATTCGGGGGGGGATGTAGAGGATTCAAGTGTGGTTTTCGAACAACCACTCAAAAACTCTCAAGAAATACATCATCGACTGAAAGAGTTGGAGGAGCAGTTATCCCTACTAAGGGAGAGAGCTAACACCACATATAATCAGTTGATCGAGAGGGTGCAATATTACTTTGCGTTGGCTAGTGAAAAGCCAGCTAAGCAAGTTGAGAAGGCTAAGGTCCTTCAAGAGCTAACTCATCAGAAGAATCAGAACGCAATTTTGCGTGCAGATCTCAAGGCGGCTCTTGCTGAATCATTAACTCCTGCGGTATCAGGAATTATTACTTCAAAAATTATTTTGGAAGTGCCTAATGCAGTATCAGAATCTGAGGCCATTCTGAATTTTTTGGAGAAACTGGACTCGTTATCTAATCAAAATCGATCTTCACTTGTTACCACAGTCTACATAATGTTCGGTCTTCCAATGTGCGGCAAGTCATCTTGGATTGAAAACCACAAGCCATCTACTCCAGGTGTATCCTTATATGTTAGTGGAGCAAGTGATACAGTTTCAATTCGGAGTTTGTTAATTTCTAGAATTAGGAAGGAATTTAACGTGCCTGTGCACTGTGTTCGATTTAGTATAGGCCTTGATGTCTGTATCTCTAGGGCCGAAAAACAGTTCAATGGTGCGGCTCTTGAATTGAATATTTTATCCATTAAAGGTGCGGCTGCGCGGCTCGAAGAAATACAATTCAGCGAAAATTTCGACTCAATCATTTTGGCATGAAATCAGTGAATGGTCTGAAGCGTTTCCAATCGTTTGTTGAAGAGCGACGTCGCTTGGGAGACTGGGCGGAATACGGTTCAGCAGATATGACTAGGCTTTCAAGAGTAAAGCTTGTTGAAGCATGTGGGATTAAGCGGAGCTTAATTTATCAAAATTCACAGGTAGTAGCTCTGCTTCGTGACCTAGAATCCGAATTAAGAGCACATGGTGTTCTATATGCGCGCAGTGCGGATACTAATTGTGTTCCCCAGAATGGTTCAACTCATGACGAGGAATTTGAGCTACGGTTAGTTGATTTATCTGCTTCGCTTTGTCAGTTTAATCAGTATTTAAGTGATGTTTCTAAGTCACTTCTGATGTACCCCTTATCGAGGCCAAAATAATTGTGTGTATCCTTCATTTTGGAAACGGTTTGGCCAGCCACTCTGGCTATATGCGAGCGCGCGTAGGAATTTATTTTGATGATAATCACAACGTCCTTGAAGCACCGACCATGTGGGCGATGGCTGTCTCGAAGATACGTTCAAGGAGTGATGAAACGACAAGAAACTATGCGAATATCCTGAGAAGGTTTTTGCAGTGGTTGGACGATAGCCCAATCGAAGGGGGTGAAGTTGTATTTGGTGCGCAGAACTGGCAGTTGGTGGATGAGGATGTTTTTGATGCCTTCCTTGTTCACATAGCATCTCCAACGGATGCGCTTCCTGATGGTCCGTCTCACAAAACCATGTATCACATTGCGGCAAGGGTCTGGAGCTTCTATCAGTGGGCCGAAAGGCAGGGCTATAAACACTATTTGGATATCAGTAGGACTGATATCCGATACATGCTGAAAGACCAGAAACTCCTGGCCCATATCAACCCAGGGGTTAAAGTTACTACCTTGGGATTTAATCTGCCCAGTGGTAGACCAGCAATGCATCAACGAGAAATGCAGAAATTTGTAAGGCAAACTGATTATGAAATAGCTCTCGGTGTGATGAATGATCCTGTTTATCAAATTATCGCAGCGATCATACGAATTACCGGGCTTAGACCGATTGATCTTTTTCAATTGCCCTACCGAGGGAAAAATGAAAATTATGGATTCATTCCTTATGATGAGGGTGAGTACCCAGAAGGGTTAGATAATGGAGCTATCTATTATTATTTTAGGTCCAAGGGAAAATGGCGTTCCATAGACTTTCCAGGGAAGCTGTGGAGAGTTATTTGCGAGTATTATTTACCCTTAAGGCGGCAACGAGCGAAGCTATATGAGGCTAAGCATGGCATTCCACCAAGGAATAGCGACTTGTTTCTTTCCGCTCGTGGTGATGTTGTTACTCATGGAATGCTTGGTTATAACTTTAGCAAGGTGGTTTCTGCAGCGAAGAACTCCGAGAGCGCTACTGATTTTAAAGCCATACGATTCAATGCACGAATGCTCAGGCACACCTGTGCGACATATTTTGTTTATGAGGCGTTGAAAGCCCAGAATAGACTTGGAAGGAGTTTTGTTTACGATGCAGCGCTCGATGAAGATCTCAGGAAAATGCTGGGCCACACTAATGTTAGAACTACACTTGAATACTATGTTCATCTAGTCAACCGATATGTGCACGACAATCTTCTGACTGATCTTCATCGCTCACGCGTTGATGCTGGTTTGTCCGCTATTTTAGACCGACATAATTACTCTGAGATTGTGGTATAGAACAGGCACTAGGGATGGTCTGAAGTAGCCATGTATTTCCCCGGCATACCACCTAGCGCAACTTTTAAACTCGCCAAATGATCAAAAAACAATCAATTCGACGAGTATTTCTTACGTTTTCGCCACCCGGAC